>JAGAEN010000002.1 GCA_017613135.1 Candidatus Saccharimonadota bacterium
GGTATGACTGCCGGTAACCGCTACTACCTAAGAGATTCTCGTGACGGCAAACCATATTGTGTAGGAAAACTCGCCGACGGTAATCTCTGGATGCTAGACAACCTAGCTCTAGATATCGTAACTACAGGCCTTAATACACTTAAAGGTAACACCAATGCTTCCGATACCACTCTAGAATACTTAAAAGGCACCCACGTACGCGGTGATGGTAATATCACAGGAGATACTAATTATCCTACTGCCGGCGTAGGCTACTTTGACACTAATAACTATTACAGCATTCCCAAAATAGCCATCAGTGGTGACTGCAATAATGACTACTGTGTCAATGACCCAGAAACTGGTAAATGGACTAGTGACTCTACTACGCAGGCCACTATTAATGACACCACTAGTGTTGCCCAAGGTAAAATTGGCATCTACTACAACTACTGTGCTGCTTCTGCCGGCTCCTACTGCTATGGTAGTGGTACCGACTACACCGGTTCCCCATCATCAGACCCCAATACCTCTTCTCTAAGAGACGTCACCGAAGACATCTGCCCAAGTGGCTGGCGATTACCTACCAGTGATAATAGCTCTACTCCATATGGTGAATTCAAAACCCTTTATAATTTATACAGTAGTGGCACTCCAAACCAACCAGCAGCCTTTCAGACGGCTCTCTCTACGCCTCTTTCCGGCTACTTCTACTCTGGTAAGGCCTACAGTCAGGGTAAAAACGGCCGCTTCTGGTCCTCTACGTGGAGCGGTACTAGCAGTATGAGGTTTCTCCTCGTCGAGTATAACTCTCTTATCGGTCTGTCCAATAGCCTTAGTCGCTACTACGGTTTCTCGGTACGTTGTATCCTAGGCTCCTAGGTGCGACCCAGAGTTTTCCGGTCCCTACTCTGCCCGTTTTTCACTTTAATAATCGCGTTTGCGACCTAAGGCTATCTAACTTTTACCCTATCATCCCCTAGCAACTCACGCAGTTTAGCAAGCAAGTCATCCGTCACCTCCACCTTAAACGGCATTCGAAGAGGCCTTTTAGTTTCGCCATCTTTCATCACTAGCACCACTTCTTGGAACCCAACATTTAGGTCCGCCAGCCTTCGAATCGCCGTGAGAGTCTCCACATCCTCCGCATTTTCAATCAAAAGATATAGCCTTTCCTTGCGGTGGTCTTTTGGTGGCTCCTTCAATACCCGTGGCGTCTCGTCAAGAGACGAATCAGCACCACTAGCACCCCTAAGCCCATACACTTTTTCCGCCGAAGCCTTACCGTATTTTCGTCCGCTCGGCGCCGTAGTCGGCGCGGCCAGTTTTGTTCCCGTAGGCTGGTAAGACGCCAGCACCTCATCTGACACTAGTTCTACCGTCTCCGCAAGTAGTTTTACATCTGAAGTCGGGTTGCCGTCTTTATCTTTCGCATTTACTCTTCCCCGCACTTTCACCACATTATCGACCTCAAGTTTCCCACCATACTCCGCGAAGACACTCGGAAACACCAAGAACTCAATCTCGTCAGTCTTATTCTCGATTTTCACAAACGCCATCTTGTCACCTTTTTTGGTCAAAATCGTCCGTACCGCTGTAATAATTCCCCCGACCGTCACCACGCGTCCGTCATTTTCCTCATTCACCAAAGTCATTGGGTGGGTTTGCTCTTCAAAGTACACATCATAGCGGTCCAGTGGGTGTGCCGAAAGATAAAGTCCCATCAAATCTCGCTCCCACAATAGCTGCTCTTTTTCCGAATATTGCGTCGGCGCTGGCTTAATCTCAGGCTCCGGTATGGCACCGGCTTCCCCCATCATGCCAAAGAGATCCGTCTGCCCTGCCCCCACATCTTTTTGGCATTTCGCACCATACGCCTGAATCGCCTCGAGATTGAATAGCAAATCCGACCGCGAAATTCCAAAACTATCAAACGCCCCCGTCTTAATCGCCGCCTCCCAAGATTTTTTATTAAACTTAGTCGAATCCACACGCTTCGCAAAATCAAACACCGACTTAAATGGCCCATTTTTGTCGCGCTCCGGAATCACGATATCCTCAACCAAGGTCTTCCCCATATTCTTAATCCCGGACAAGCCGAACCGAATCGTCTTTTTGCCACTCACGATTGCAAAATCACCATACGACTGATTAATGTCTGGACCTAGGACTTTTAGCCCCATTTTCTTACACTCGCTCATCTCAATCGCGAGCCGGTCAGTCCACCGCATATCGGCTGTCATGAGAGCCGCCATAAAAGCATCCGGGTAGTGCGCCTTTAAATATGCCGTCCAATAAGCAATTAGAGCATAACACGCCGCGTGCGACTTGTTAAAGCAGTAATTGGCAAATTCCAGAAGTTGCCCCCAAAAAGTCTCTGCAATCTCTTCTGTCGCCCCGCCAATCTCCACCGCGCCCTTAATAAATTCCGGCTTTACCTTTTTCATCAAATCAATTTTCTTCTTCCCTACCGCCTTACGAAGGGTATCCGCCTGCCCACCGGTAAATCCGCACCATTCCTTCGATATCTGCATGAACTGCTCTTGATAAATCATAATCCCGTAGGTATTTTTCAGCGAGTTTTCTAGCCCGGGGTGAAGATATGTGATTTTTTCTTCCCCGTGCTTGCGCCGAATAAATGAATCAATAAACTGCATCGGCCCCGGGCGATAGAGTGCCACCATCGCGATGATATCTTCAAACGACGAGGCTTTGAGGTCTTTTAGATATCGCTTCATCCCCGCCGATTCTAGCTGAAACACACCCGTAGTCTCCGCTCGTTGCAAAAGTTTATAAGTTTTTTCATCATCTAGTGGTAGGTTAGATAAATCAATATCGTCGTGATACACCTTCCGAATCATCCGAAGCGCATTATTGATCACCGACAAGTTAGATAGCCCAAGAAAATCCATCTTAAGAAGCCCGAGTTCCTCGACTTGCCCCATCGGGAATTGCGCGGCAATCGGCCCCTTCGCCGAGACTTCGAGCGGCAAGAATTTTACCAAATCATCTGGCGCAATAATCACACCACAAGCATGCACGCCGTGATTTCTGATTGTCCCTTCAAGTCGTGAAGCAAAATCAATCACTTCCTTCGCGGTCGGGTTGGTTTCGTATTCGTGTTTCAAATCTGGTACATCCTTAATCGCATCAGATAAATGCACGTGGTGGCCCTGTACCGGGTCCGGCACCATTTTTGCTAACCTATCCGCCTCAGCATACGGCACTTCGAGCACCCGCGCCACATCTCGCACCGCGTTTTTCGCCATCATCTTACCAAACGTCGCGATATTCGACACCCGGTCAAACCCATATTTGTTCGAACAATATTCAATTACCTCATCGCGCCTGGTATCTTGAATATCTGTATCAATATCTGGCATCGAAATTCTATCCGGGTTCAAAAATCTTTCAAACAGCAAATCATATTTCAAGGGGTCTAATTCTGTGATGCGTAACGCATAGGCCAGTATCGACCCGGCCGCCGAGCCACGACCTGGCCCGTAAACAATTCTTTGCGATTTGCCCCAGTTAATAAAATCCTGCACGATTAAGAAATACCCATTATAACCCATTTTATCTACTACCGACAATTCGTAGTCGATGCGTGGCAAAATTTTATGTAACTCATCGCGCTCTTTATCAACCTTCTCTAAAATCTTCCGGCATTCTTTAATTGTGAGATTAGACACCTCTTCCAGCTTCTTTCCCCCATAGCGATACACCAAACCCTGAAACACCAATTTATCTAGATATGTTTTTTCGTCTTCCCCATCCGGTACCGGAAACTTCGGAATCAAAATTCGTCCGAGTTGCAAATCTACGTTACATTGTTCCGCGATTTTTTTAGTATTAAGCACTGCCTCCGGGCAAGTATCCTGCCAGTGGTCAATTATCTCCTCCGCCGGAATTACGTGGAGGTCAAAATCTTTCAGCGTCATCCGATTGGTATCCGACAAATTTGCCGCCGTGCCAATACAAAGTAGCACCTCGTGCGCGTCTTGGTCCTCGTGCTTCAAATAGTGTGCGTCGCAAGTTACCACAATCGGAAGCCCTAACTTCTTGTAATGTGCCATATGCCAATCATTGACCTTTTTCTGCTCGGCCGAATGCGTGGAAGATTTCGGGTGGCCGTGGTCCTGCATTTCAAGATAAAACCTATCTTTAAATACGTTACGATACCAGTTGATTAGTTCCAGCGCCCTTTTATCATCATCCGCTCGTATGGCTTCCGAGATTTCCGACCCCATACACCCCGATAGGCAAATCAGCCCCTCATTGTATTTTTTAAGTTCATCGTGGTCAGTCCGCGGCTTATAATATTTGCCGTGTTCCTCAGCATTGCTCATAATCCGACAAAGGTTCTCAAAACCCTTGTTATTCATCGCAATCAGAGTAATGTGAAATCTCTGCTTGTCGTGCGCCGGGTCCTTGTCCGTCATCTTGCGCGCCGCCACATACGCCTCAAGCCCGAGCAGCGGTTTAATCCCCGCCGCGTTACATTCTTTATAAAGTTCCACCAGTCCCGACATTGTACCGTGATCAGTCACCGCCACTGCCTCCATCCCATCCTCTTTCACAAATTTCACCAGTTCCGGTACCTTGGTTAGACCATCCAGCAAAGAATAGTGGGTATGGTTATGTAGATGCACAAAATCACTCGGCTTTAACTTCACACTCATATAAATTCATTATAGCATAAAAAAGCGCCTCTTTTACAGGCGCTCTTTTAATCCAAATTATTTCTCGGCTTTTTTCTCAGCTTTCTTCTCGGTCTTTTTCTCAGCCGGCTTTTCTTCGGGCTCATTCTTGCATTCGCATTTTTCGCCACAGTCACAACCGCAATCCTCCTCGTCCTCATCGTCATCATCAGCCTTCGCGTGGATGAACTTCCCCGCAATCGCCCCGGCAATCGCCCCCAGCGCTGCACCTAGGAAAAACTTCCCCGCACCACTACTTTTCTTTTCTTCAGTCATTTTTCTTCTCCTTTTTCTCTTTTAAAGTTTCTTTTAGTTTCGGGTTAATATACTTATCCACGAACATTTCCACTGTCCCACCTACTGAAGTCAAACCCCGCACGTTTGACACTACGCCGTTAGCGCTCTCGGCAATATCTTGTCCTTTAATTGCAACCTTCTTCGCCTCATCTACCAGTCCGAATAGTTTGACCATTAAAATAATGGCTACAACTAAAAAGATAAACAGCGTGACGCTAAGTATTGCCACCAATATCCATTCTGCTATATTCATATTTTATTTCTCCTTAGGTTTATTATAGCACACTAATTTTCAGCGACAAATTTTCGCACTTCGTCGGCATAATCGGAATTACGTAAAACATACTCCAGATGCGCCATAAAATAATTCTTCGGGTCACCCGTGGTAATCCATTTACCAGAACTTCTCGCAATCACCACGTCGCCAGTCTCAGCGAGGCGCGTAATCGCATCCACCGTCCAAAGTTCCCCATCTAGTCCTGTATTCGACGGAATCAAATAGTCAAATACTTCAGGCGTCAAAAGATACCTTCCGTAACTCGTCAGATTGCTTGGTGACAAATCTGGTGTCTTTGGCTTCTCTACGATATGGGACAACGTGCCATTTTCTTTTAGTGCAATCATCCCGTACTTGTTCCAAACCTTTTCCGGCATCTCCTGTGCCGCAATCACCGCCTTGGCCTCAGGATGTTCATTGTAAGTATCAATTAACACCTTCACATCGCTCTCACCCAGAATCAAATCATCAGAATAAAGCACCACAAAAGCGTCTTCGCCTTCGACGTATTTCTTTGCTGACACAATCGGCGAGCCATTACCATAAGGTAAAGTTGGGTCTTGCTCGATTACCGTAATCTTCGGAAAATCTAACACTTCTTGGACCGGTTCAAACCTTTCCGCCTTGCCCTGTTTTTCAAGTAGCGCCTTCACATTGTCTGCGCGGTTATGGAAATAATCATCATAAATCTCCCGCGATTTGGTATTCGGCGTCGCCACGATGATAATTTCCTCAATCCCCGCCTCGATACATTCCTCTACGCAAAGTTGCATCACCGGCTTTGCACCAATCGGAATCATTGCTTTCGGAATGGTCTTGGTAATCGGTAAATAACGGCTGGCAAACCCAGCATCTGTAATAATAGCTTTTTTAACAGCTTTCATAAGCCTCCTTAAGATTTAATTATAGCATAAAGTATGTTTTTTGACGTCAAAAGTATGATTCTAGACACCCCTGTTAAAACGCCGAGTATGATTTTATTTTTTGCGAGTATGTTTTTTGGCGGTAGATTTCTTGACAATCGTTTTTTTAGTGACTCTTTTCTTCGCCGATTCGCTACGCGCGATTTTATCTTCAATTCTTTGCGAGCGGTTATGTACGCCATAAATCATACTGGTAATACCCACAATCAAAAGATATGCCCCAAAGAAGCGAATAAACGTCATCACCTCAAAACTTCCTGCATTCAGAATCACAAACCCCATTACACAACCAACAATACCGGCCAACACCCGAATAAAGCGGTCGGTCGGGTCGACGGTCGACAAAAATCCGTGAAAGACATCAATCAACCCAGAAATAAAGGTATAGGTCGAAATTACAATTAAGCTTGCCACTAAATCGCTTTTAGCAAAGAATAGGAGCGCGAGCGCCGCCACCACGTCAATCAATGCATCAATCACCGAATTAATCCAACCGTGCTTTTTGGCAGAATTATACAGCGCACCCGTCGCGTCGATAATTCCCATCACTAGTAAGAATACACTAATGGTGGCAATCACGGATTCCAAATTATCTAGCCCCCCAAACAGCATCAAAAACCCAAAAATCATCGCGAGCCCACCGCGAATCAAAAACACAAACCAGTGTTTATCAATAAATCTACGATTAATTTTTGCCATAAAAATCCTTTTATTATGTTGCTTATGTTTATTATAACACATTTAATGTTTAGACGTGACGAATTCTTTTGCGTGCCTTTTCGACAATTTTTGTGATTTGGTATTTTGTCGGTTTCAAAATCAAATCATGCGCCGGGGTGTATTTTAATTCCTCGCAGCCAAATGAACGTTTAAACTCAGAAACACCGTAAAACCTATGTGAAGTTTCATTCACGCCCACAATTCCCCACAAATTGTAGCGAATGCAGCCACGCTTTCTGGCTTCTTCCATCGCGGCAAGATGCAGTAGCGGTGCGGCAGAGTATTTGGTCCCAAGTTCCGATGACACGCCATAATGGTAGCTCGCCTCCGGTCCGTAAAAAATCATAAAATTCTGCGCCAAAATCTCACCGTCCTTTTTTGCCGTGTATATTAATACCTCATCGTGGGCGCGGAAAGCCTCAAATTGCTTGGTTAAAAACTCGGTCGAAAACGCCACGTATTTTTGCCTTTCGGCGTGCTTTTTTTCTAGCTTGCAAAACTCTTTAATGCTAGAATCGCTCGCGTCGGCGAAGACTTCAATATCATTTTTCTCGGCTTTTCGGAGTTTTCGGCGAAACCCTTGCGAAGCACCAGCGAGAATCTCCGCCTCAGATTTCTTTAAATCTAAAATCCCGGCGTATTCTACCGATAGGTACATTGGCGCTTTTCTTAGCCCCAATTCTTTCATCAATTTCAAAGACTTCTCCGATAGCGGAAGTTGCGGCCTTACCCGCACGAATACACAATTTAATTTCTCGCCTTCAGCCCGAATGTCAGCAAAAACCATTTTAACGAGTTTCTTATCCGTCCAATCCATCAGCGGCCCGCCCGCAATTGCAAGATAAGTGCCACGCTTTGCAGTCTCTACCACGCCAGCGTAAGCCGCAATGATTCTTTCATTCTCAAACACCGCTCGCCGCACTACCTTTTTACTACGCGCCAGGTGAAATTCATAAAAATCCCAAGATTGCAAAAAATTTGCTTCCGCGCGCGACTTAACAAAATTATCCCACTGCTCGCGATTTTTAACTTCTTCTATTATCATAAATGCCTCTTTTTCTTGCGTACGCTCTCGACCACGTAATCCTTAAAATAACCTATTTTCGATAGCACTAAATCGTGAGCCGGCACATATTCAATCACTTCCCCGCCAAACCCAGTCTTAAAAGTCGTCACCCCGGCATAGCGGTGATTCGGCTGACCCGCCGGCGCGATGCCCCACAAATTAAATCGCTCGTACCCCGCCGCCTTCAAATCTCGCATCGCTCGCCACAGTAGTGCATACGCTCCCGGGAGTTTTCGGTTTAAATCGGTCGAAGCCGCTTCATAATAGTCCGCCTCCTTGCCATTCCCAATAATTAAACCATATGCAATCGGTTCACCTTTGGCAGTCTTTGCCACATAAATCCAAATCTCGCCCCGAAAAGCTTCTTCTTCTGCTAGCAAAGCTTTAAGACTAGGCGGAATAAAGCCTTGCCGTTTTGCCGTTTCTACCTGCACCTGGTGAAATTCCTTAAATAATTCTTCCGAATCGCCTTTTTCTACCACGATACCCATTTTATCGGCGCGCCGCACCTCATAGCGAGTCTGCCGGCGCATTCTAGCCAGCATTTCCTCCTCCGAAGCGGTAAGATCTATCATCACCGTATGCTCAGCGGCCAGATGCATTGGTGATTTTTTTAAGCCTAGCTTAGAAAGTAGAGTCAAATTTTCAGGAGAGGCAAACAGCTGCGGCCGCACCCGCACAAACACGCATTTCTCTCTTCGCCCCACTTCGGCAATCTTCTTAAACACTTCTTCAACGGTTTTAAAACTCTGCCATTTCATCAGCGGACCGCACGGAATCTCGAGATACCGCCCGCGTTTAGCGCTCCGGACAATCATTAGTGCGTGCGCCTTCCCACCAAAATCATCAAAAATTACTTTATCGCCAAGTATTTCGTTCATCTTGGCATATTCCGGCGACTGCAAAAAATTCGCTTCCTGGTATTTCTCTATGACACTCGCCCATTCGTCACTTTTCATCAAGATACTCCTTCACGATTTTATGGGCTTTTTCCAGAGCTTTTTTGCTGTAATAGGTCGGAATGTTGACGATTTTTTGGCTGACTTCCACCGCCACCGGGCATTTATCTTCTGGGAAATGAACTTTTTTGTAATATCTCTCCGGCGATACCGGCCTCTCATACCAAAAAGCGTCAAAGTAGTATCCGGCCTTGCGTAGCTTCTTCAACACCTCATCGCGATAACGCACCAAATAAAATTCCCTTAAAGGTTTTTCACCAATTTCGTGCCGGTCTTTGAGTTTTGATAAGGCCATTTTGGCTTGAAAATCGCTCAGCGTAGAGTTTATAAAATCCACTTCCGCGTCGGCGGATTTCTTTACCCAACCGATTTTAAGTAACAACCGCATAAACAGACTGTTTAATTTCACATATGACAAAGCCCGATAAATCATCCCCACAGTCGGGTAAATCCGTGCACGAAATTCTTCGTCGCTCGGTGTCCTATCTTCCGGTTTAAGCACTGGCGTCATTTTCGGGTCGCGAAACACCACTGCGCCACCGTTGATTACATCAATCGATTTTTCTTTGCCAAAAGAAAACACCACGATGTCACCCACCGTCCCGGCTTCGCGTCCATCTGCATAAAACCTACCCGTGGAGTGTGCCAAATCTTCAATTAAAACCAATTTATGTTCTTTGCAGAATTTCTCCACCATCTCAATATCTATCATATTGCCAAAGGTATTTTGTACTATCACTGCGCGAGTGTTTTTCGTCACCACCTTCTCTAAAGTCTCTAAAGTAAAATTCAGGTCATTTTTATTAATATCTGCATAAACCGGCTTAAAGCCCGCCGCTTCAATTCCCTGCACTACCGCATAACAAGTATATCCATTAATAATCACTTCCCCACTCGCAAATCCCAAAAATTCCTTCAGATAATAAGTCAGCCCCGCCGCAATTGCCGAGCGGCCATTCCTAGTGATTAAAACTTGCTTGCCACCGTATTCCTGACAAAGAAAGTCGTGTAGGTCCTTTAAATCTTCCTTATTGCCTCGTCCTTTTCGCATCCTAATGCGCTCGTTTTTACTAAAATCTGCCGCCGTACCTAAAAAGTAATGTTTTTTCACTGTTTCATCCTTTCCACCAAGTTAATCAGTGCTTTTGCTAGTTCCTCCGGATTAGAAATGTATGGTGCGTGCGTCCAGCGCGCATAAAACTTCAGCTCCGCATTTGGCAAACTTTCATACATTTTTGTGGCTTGTCGTGGTGGCGTCACGGTGTCTTTTTTGCCCCACAAAAGATAAGTCTTAGTTGTGACATCGCTAAGTTTCAAATTCTTATCAGACTCTAGCATATTCGATAAAGTTACCTTCATATTCTCTGGCGCCCTTGAATAATCCGTCGTGCCGGTGAGTCTATGAAATGCCTTATTCACCACTGGTATTTTCTTTAACGGTTTGCCAATCTTGGCCAAACTTGCTACGATTTTTTTCTTGGCCGATGGCTCATACACTCCAGCCGCATCTAGCAAAATCAAATATTTTAGTTTATTTGGCTTTTTAGCGCAGAGATTTAATAAAATTCGCCCACCATTTGAATGCCCGAGCGCAATTGCGCCATCGGGTATCTCGGAATCAGCCCATTTGACATAATCGTCAATCGTGTAAATTTTTTTGCTTGGTTCAGTCAGGCCCGGCACCTTCAAAATCTTCACCTTTAACCCCGAGTCTCTCAAAATCCCTAGCGTCATCCGCCACGGCTCAATCGTGTAGCTCCAGCCATGTATTATATATAGGTCCACCCGTTCGCTCATGAATCTAGCCCCCAGCTTTTGCGTCTCGCTACTGCTGCTTTTTCACGTCGGCAGAGTTTCTTAGCGTCCTTCGGGTCAGCTAGCAGCTTCTCGATAATCCACTCAAGATACTGACTCCCCTTAAAGATCAAAGTTTCCTTACCAGTAATGCGCTTTTCGAGATAGACTAAGGCCTTTTTCGGGTCAGTCGTAGCTACTGCTGACACGCCGAGCTCTTTTAATCTTGGTGCAGTGTATTCCTTAGTTCGCCGCCCAACTAGAATCACGCGGTCCGGCTTCACGTCGGCAATCATTTTAGCCAGTTTCTGGTGCTCGTCACCCTCAATCGAGCCCTGGTCCACAATATCACCAATCACCAGCCATTTACGGTCAGCGTGCATTCTCTTCACCATATCAAGAATCGACGCTACCGAAATCATATGAGCATTATAACTGCTATCAATAATATCAATCCCCTTCTTACCCTTGAAATACGAACTTCGCCCCGGTGCCATTTTTACATTCGAAAAATCCGGGTTAAACGGCAGCTTCAAGTATTTCATCAAATCCTGAATTACAAACAGCGCGAACGAAATATCCTTTGGCTCCGGGTGATTAAAATGAAAAGTCGTGTCGCCGTAAGTGAAATCTGTCGAATCTGGGTACACCACATATTTTTTCATCAAAGACTTCTTAATCGGTATCACCTTGGCTTTAATCCCTGACGTCGCCTCTACCATTAGCTCCGAATCTGCATCGATATACACGCGTTTTGAGGTGTTGGCCGGCAAATTCGCAAACTCCGCCGTAATTGCGTCGCTCAGGGATTCAAACTTCCCCTCTTCTACCACCTTTTCAAACTGAATCGCGTGTGACAACCCAATCGATACCCAAATTGTCACTTCTGGTTTTAGCCACTGCGCTAAAAACTCTGCCTCGTGTGGTCTTTCCCCGTCAATCTCTACCACATAAAATGGCTCTTTGTGCCTGTGGAAAACTCCCCGAAGTGGCGCCGCGATAAATAGCCAGAGCCAACGGATTTTCGACCCTCGAATACCTTTTAGTCCCAGAATATCAAAAGAAATCCCAAACGCTGAGTTGGCATCGTGCGAGTAATGGGCTTTTTTGCCCATCTCGTGCTCCAAGAGATTTAGCATCGTGGTTTTCCCCGCCGAACCAGTCACCGCTATTACTCTTGGGTGCCACCTCTTAAATGCACGGTTAGCAAAATGCCGAAAATACTTCGCCGCGACGAAATAAAAACGCTTCTTTAAAATAGCGATTTTGCTCATATATCTATTATAGCACACATCACTATTTTTGCCACTTTCGCCACTATTTCTTGACTTTATCTTAAAACTGTGCTATAATATAAACATATGCCTATCAAGGCGTATTTTTCTGTACTTTAATATTCTAGGAGGTGGATTATGGACACTAAGCATCTATGGGTAGCCATTATTGCTGGCGGGCAAGGCACTCGTCTTTTCCCCATCAGTCATCCTGGCTGTCCTAAACAATTCTGTCAGCTGGATAAGAAAAACACTTTTATCCAAGCCGTAATAGAGAATTTTACTTCTCTGAATGTCAAACCGACTCAAATCATTGTCATCACTACCGATGACAAACAGACCGACCTGGCTAGACAGCAATGCCTGCCAAGAGGAGTCCTGTCCCAAAACATCGTTCAAATCGAACCTGACTACGGGTACGCCGGCGCGATGGTTCGCGCCTCACAGTGTATCTATCTGCTAGACCAAGAAGCTATCGTGATTAACACCCCTGCCGATCAATATCTTTTGGCTAACGAGGACTTCAGGAATGCCGTCAAATCGGCCGTCTTCCAAGTCGACGAAACCGATGATGCCGTCATTGTCGGCACCAAGGTTGGCGACATTGTCACAGCAATGGGTTGCGGACACGCTATCTACGAAGAAGACTACGGCCCTTGCTATCCGGTTGTCAAATTCGTCGAAAAACCCGATCGTAATTTAGCAGATAAAATTATGCGTCAGGGTAATTCAGTCTGTAACACCGGCATCAATGTCTGGCGGGCCGCCACCGTCAACAAGTTCTCCGCTCAGTATCCTTACAAAGGAATCTCTACGGACAAGTTGATGGAGTATTTTGACAATCTCAAAGTCGCTGTAGGCAGTTTCGACTGGCACGATTGCGGAACATTGAAATCTCTCTATGAAATCAGCAAGAAGACTCCCAACCACAAAAACGCCAATCTCGGCGGTGGCACTTTCGAGCGTATCGATTGTCGCCGTAGTTTGCTCTATGCTGATGAAGGCATGGAACTCCACGTTTCTGGGGCCGAAGACGATGCGGTGCTTTTCACCGTCATCAATGAACGTCCTATTCTGGTCATCGCCAAGTTGTCAGAAAGCCAAAAAATCAAACGTCTGGCCGAAGACTATTTGGCTCACGAAGATATCTTGACTGCCGACTTCTCGATGGGCGCTCGCAATAACTTCGTCTTACGCTCTAATATCTCCGAAGATGTTATTGCGGGGTTTGTAGGCGTCAATGATTACCACATCTATGTTCGCCGTAAAAGTGACGGCAATCTGGACGCCTTTGTGGCAAGGCCCTGCACCCCTAAAAAATCCTAGAACTAAAAATCCCCGCTTGAAGCGGGGATTTTTCCTAGGTTATTACCACTTTGTAGCGGTAAAGAAGAGCACTCCATCGTAGGTGTAGTATTCGGTCTTCCCTTCGCTATTTTTTACCGTGAAGTAATCCGCGTAAAAGCTCTGTACGTTGACATTCTCAAGGATTACCTTTTTCTTATCCGCATCAATTACATCATAGCTTTCGACATCGTTGCGACCAGTCCAGATATTGCGGTCAACCGCAGCGCTACGATAGTAAGTAGAGTTGTATTTGTAATCAGTAATTCTTTCACCGCTCTTATTGCCTATGGCATATTTCGAATCAATGTTTCTAAATTCATAACCACCGCCTTTAACCGAAATCTGCCTTGCGGTACCTTCACCAATTCGATTTCCATTATTGTCAATCAAATAATACTCATTAACCTCATCTGACACCACCGCGTGATGGTGCTCGTCAAACAAAGTTTTAATTTCTTTGTAGTCGTGGTTAATCGCTACCGAGCCATCAAGATGATAAAACTTATAAGAACCACCGTTGCTAATCCCATAAAGGTCTTCATAAAGAATACCGCTGGTGATATCTGCATCATCAGTGAAAGTTTTAATCACCCGACCATTTTGATATATTTCTACATCACCATTATCATTAGCTGTCGCAAAGTTATTGTAATCTTTAAGCGCAAGATAAGTACTTACTCGTCGCGCCACTTTGTAGTCATCATTTAAAAGTGCGATTTCCGAAAAGTTATCGTATCCCACCAAATCATTTAACGCTGTGAAACTGTAGTATTTAGTTTCGTCTAAATCATATATTTTACCACCAGCGATTAGTTTATACTTGCCAGACTCATTATAGTTTTCTAGCAAAACCTTCTCGCGATTAGTTGAAATTTCCTCGAAAGTATAGCGCGGTCCATCAATTGTCGCTAGTATTTCACCGTTTCGCGCGTCAAAAATGATGTTTTTGTCGTTGTAATAAAATGCGCCAAAATCGTATGAATTGTCAAATTTAACGTCTTTAGCTCCGTCTACTACATCTGTTTCATAAAGTAATTTACCGGCATAATTATATAGGTATAATTTGCCGTCAAGCTTCGCCACCGCAAAAGCGCTCGATAAATTATAATAATAGACATCAATTTGTTCACCATGCAAAAGTTCTTTGCCAGCACCAGTCAGAAAATAATAAGTTTTAGTATTACCATCTTGTGCTAGGAATAGACCACCTTTTTGTGAAATTGAGCCAAACTTACCAAATTCGATAGTGGCTTGGCCATTTTCGTCAATTACGCCAACTTGGTCACCTTTTTTCGCATAAGCGTGCCCGCCAATAAAGTCAGACTTATAGCTATATTCGTCTTCGGTCAAACGCTTCCCCTCGTTGTTCCACAAAGTATATTTCCCGTCGTTGCTGACGAAAAAAGCTTTTGAATAGGTCAAATTAGCTTTCGGATTAGTAGGATCGGTCTGGTTTAGTCCCACTATGATACCCACCATGCCACCTACCAGCGCAACTGCTCCGATGGCAAGGCCGATAAATAAACCTCTTTTTGATTTCTTTTCTGCCATAAAAACTCCTTTTATTTAAATTCTATTATAACAAAAATCCTCCTACGTGAAGGAGGATTTTTAAAAGCCTATTTACATCTTAATTTCAGCGTCTACACCTGCTGGGAGTGAAAGGTTTTGTAAACTTTCAATCGTTTTAGGGCTAGCATTGGAAATATCAATCAGACGTTTGTGAACTTTCATTTCAAACGCTTCGCCACCAGTCTTATAAACGTGTGGTGACTTCACTACCGTGAAAGAACTGCGCTTAGTTGGTAGAGGGATTGGCCCACTGATTTTCGCACCGGTACGAATTGCGGTATCGACAATTTGGCGTGCGCTCTGATCAATCACACGATGATCATAAGCTTTGAGACGAATCCGGATAGTAAGTCCTTCATCTTTTTTGGCTTCTGCCATATTTTCCTTTCTTGTCCGATAACCTCTAAGAAATGAGTTGTTCGGACTTGATACTTATTATTGCTAATATGAATCAATTATAGCACAAAAATTCTCCCCTGTAAAGAGGAGAATTCTGAGACGATTCAGTTATTATTTAATAACTTTGGTGATAACACCGGAACCGACAGTCTTGCCACCTTCGCGGATAGCGAAGCGGTCGTTGTTGTTCATCGCGACTGGAGCAAGTAACTTCACATTGAAGGTCACTTGGTCACCAGGCATTACGATTTCCTTGTCGGCTGGGAGTTCAACTTCGCCAGTCACATCGGTGGTGCGGAAGTAGAACTGTGGCTTGTAACCCTTGGAGAATGGAGTATGGCGGCCGCCTTCCTCTTTCTTCAAGATGTAAACTTGTGCTTCAAATTCAGTATGTGGGGTGATTGAACCTGGCTTCGCAATCACTTGACCACGCTCGATTTGGTCGCGCTCAATACCACGAAGGAGAAGCCCAGCGTTATCGCCTGCTTGACCTTGATCGAGAGTCTTGTGGAAGGCCTCAATACCAGTCACGACGGACTTTTGAGTTTCTTTGAGACCGACAATTTCAACTTCGTCGTTTAATTTCACAACACCTTGCTCAATACGGCCAGTAGCCACCGTACCACGACCCTTGATTGAGAATACATCCTCGATTGGCATCAAGAATGGTTTGTCAAGATCGTGCTCTGGAATGTCAAAGTATTCATCCATCGCCGTGACGAGTTCCATAATAGCGTCTTCATTTTCCTTATCACCTTCGAGAGCCTTAGTAGCAGAACCCTTGATGATAGGAGCGTTGTCGCCATCGAAACCATATTTATTGAGAAGTTCGCGCACGTCCATTTCGACGAGTTCGACGAGTTCTGGGTCAGCAAGATCCATTTTGTTTAAGAAAACGATAATCTTTGGCACATTCACCTGGTGAGCAAGCAGTACGTGCTCACGAGTCTGTGGCAAAGGACCATCATTTGCCGCCACCACGAGAATAGCACCATCAACCTGCGCAGCACCAGTAATCATGTTCTTGATGTAATCTGCGTGGCCTGGCATATCTACGTGTGCGTAGTGACGCTTAGCCGATTCGTACTCCTGGTGAGAAGTCGCGATAGTAATACCACGAGCCTTTTCCTCAGGCGCGTTATCGATTTGGTCATAAGCCACCGGTTTGTTGACATCCGATGGTAATCTTTTTGCGAGAACAGTAGTAATCGCAGCAGTTAAAGTGGTTTTACCGTGATCAACGTGGCCCATAGTACCGACGTTAATATGCGGTTTGGAACGGTCAAAATTTGCCATTCATTCTCCTTTTATATTATTATGTTTGGAGCGCTAATAAAAACCAGCTCCAAAACTCTACTTTATTATTTTAGACTATTTTGTTAAAAATGTAAAGAGGTTATTTTATTAAATATTTGTTTATAAAAATTTTTCTTGACAAAACATAAACAATATGTATAATAGAGAGTGTAAAAGGTCAAATATAAACACGGAAACAAAAAATGTTTTTATTTAGCAAAAAAGATATTATTAAGAAAGTGATTTTAGCGTCACTCTCGATTTGTCTTGTCGCGGCGGCCATTGTCACGGCTATTTATCATATTCAAAAACAAGTCATTGCTAGTACGGCAGCGGGAGACTCTATCGTTGTTAATTATACTAGAGATATTTATTATGGCGAAAGAGATAATGGCGAGCCTTATCGCACGCGTGATTTTACAGTTAGTGTTGGCGATCAGACTGTGACCGCTTTTTGTGCTAACCCAGAGAGAAAAGCAGTGAAGGGGACCTTTCCTACAAAGACAATGCAGGATACAGATATTAATAAGAGAATAAAACTCATGATTTACATTGCAACTGCTAATAATGATGTTACTAACCCTATTATGGATAGTTTCTTTAGTGGCGTTAATGATTCGGATTTACGTTACGCCTATTCCCATGCCGTCATTGGTGCGCTTTACGCCAATGATTATCATGCATTAACCACATCGGAAGAAGCTATGATTCGAGCTATTTATGATATTAGAAATGGCCACGTATATACCGATAGGCTTGGCGATTATATAAATGAAAATAATGACGTTTGGCTAATGGCTAAGAACTATCAGCTGTATAATATTAATCGAAGCGGCACCACGTTTGATGGAAATAGCTATCAAGATATCGTGTGGATTGAAGACAACAATCAATACGGTAACATCAGAGTCGAAAAGCACGACTCCGAAACTGAATCTACTACCCCACAAGGTGGCGCTAATCTCAAGGACATTAACTTTAAGGTCTACAACAATTCTGGTAGCCGAATCTATAATCCGAAAACTCAACAAGGGTTTTATGATAACGGTGAACTGGTGGCCGAGGGGTCTACTAACGAGAACGGCGTAGTAGAATTTGATAATTTAGTCCTTGGCAGCTACAAGATTGAAGAGAACAGTGAAGGCAGTACTAATAATAGCTACAATTTCACCGCTACCAGCCCTCAATACATCACGCTTTCAACCAACGGTGAAACTAAAACCGTTGTTTTCAATAATACCGTCAAAAGAGGCTCACTCACTGTTTACAAAAATGACAAGGAATTAGATTCTTGTAATAAGCTAGGCAAGGCTGACTTTACGGGCATAAAATTCCAAATTATCAATAGGTCAACTAACCCAATTGTTTATAATGGTAATACCATAGCCGTTAATGATATTGTGGCCGAGGAAACTCTTGGCGATGCTGAGTGTAGTGCGACATTCGATAATTTACCATATGGCGATTACAATATCGTCGAAGACGTTAGCGGCGGCAGCGGATACTTAGCCGCTACGAGTGTCGACGTAACTATACAAAACACTACTAGTTCCAGCGTCACATTTAAAAACCAAGTCATTCGTGGCAATGTCAAATTCAAAAAAGTTGACCAGAATAATCAACCAATGGCAAATGTCCCATTCAGAATCACTTCGGAAACCACCAACGAATCTCACATTGTCATTACGGACGCAAATGGTGTAGTTGATACTTCCGCGAATCCACACTCAAATCACACTAACGGCTACGACATCTTCGATAATTTCAATGGCGCAACTTATCAAGGTTATGGCACTTGGTTTGGTGAAAGCGCTTCATCATCAAGCGATATCGATTCACTCGGTGCCCTGCCTTACGATACCTATAAAATCACCGAAGTTTCTTGTGACCAAAACAGGTTTTGCAATGATATTGAATTGACGGAACGAAATTTTGATATAACCGAGGATGGCGCCGTCAGGGAGCTAGGCAACTGGATAAACAATTGTGCCGAGTTTAGCCTTACCACCACCGCCACGGATAATGCCGATGACGACAAATATGTTACGGCTGGCTCCGGCTCCAAAATCAAAGACACCATTAGCTATTGTCTTAAAGCCAACACACAGTTTACTATTATAGGTACCTTAATAGATAAACAGGCTAAAAATAGCAACGAGCAAGTGATCGGACAATCTACTATTACTGTTTCTCCTACCGCAGATTGCGGTGTGGCTGAAATGATCTTTGAATTTGATGCCTCTTCCCTTGCTGGTCATGAAGTCGTTGTTTATGAAAGTGTTTATTACAATAACGTCGAGATCGTAGCCCACGCAAATAGTGAAGACGAATCTCAAACAGTCAGCATTATCAGCTTAGCCACCACTGCCACGGATAATGCCGATGGCGACAAATATGTTACGGCTGGCTCCGGCTCCAAAATTAAAGATACTATTAACTATTGTCTTAAAGCCAACACACAGTTTACTATTATAGGTACCTTAATAGATAAACAGGCTAATAATATCAACGAGCGAGAGATCGGACAATCTACTATTACTGTTTCTCCTACCGCAGATTGCGGTGTGGCTGAAATGATCTTTGAATTTGATGCCTCTTCCCTTGCTGGTCATGAAGTCGTTGTTTATGAAAGTGTTTATTATAATGATGTCGAAATCGTAGCCCACGCAAATAGTGAAGACGAATCTCAAACAGTCAGCATTATCAGCTTAGCCACCACTGCCGTAGATGGTCAGGTCATAGAAAAGCCAGAAGCGGATAATGATGAAACGGAAAACGATGACGACGAAAACGAAGAAGGCAATGATAGCGAAAACGAGAATGAAGAAGAAGACGATGAAGACGAAAGCACCCTGGATAATGAAGTCGCAGCGAAGTATGTTGAGAATACTAAAGACGCAAAAATCAAGGATACCATAGCGTATTGCTTGAAAACCGATGTAGAGTTTACCATTATAGGTACGCTATGGGATAAAACTGCCAAGGAAGAATTAATAATTGACGGTCAAGTTATCGAAAAAAGCATTACAGTGAAACCGACAAAGTCTTGCGGGGAAGTCGAAATGGTCTTTGAGCTTGATGCTTCGCTTCTTGGTGGCCACGAAATAGTTGTCTTTGAAAAACTCTACTACAACCAGGACCTTATCATGAAGCACGAAGAACCAGAGGATGAAGCCCAGACTGTTAGGATAATAAGTCTAACTACCTTCGCTACTCACGCTGAAAGTGATAGCAAAGATATAATCGCATCTGGTAGAGTTAGGATAAAAGATGAAGTCAAGTATTGCCTTAAACCCAACACCGAATACACATTTAAAGGCACACTAATGAACAAAAATACTGGCAAAAAACTACTAATAGACGGAAAACCCATCACGCAAACTGTAACCTTTACTACAGAAGACGATTGTTGCGGGCAATTCGACATGTTCTATGAGTTTGACGCTACTGATCTTGGCGGTACAGACGTGGTGATCTTCGAAGATTTGTATGAAGGTGACGATTTAATAATTAGACATAGTGATCCTGAAAATCAAGACGAGACATTCTATCTCACAATCCCAGTGCCAGATACTGGCTTCGCTACTCTAGTGGTCGAAAAGAGCGACCAGAAGAACCCACCAGTGTTAACCATTGCAATTTCCGTATGCGTTGCGACAATGGTTATCTACCTTGGGATTAGATTTAGGACCAGAAAGAAATACTTTACCGCCGAATTCTAAACCGTCAAAATAGCCGGACTAAAACCGGCTATTTTTTTATTCTAGAATTATTTCGAATTTCGCTTCTCAATAATTTCTTGCGCTACGTTTGGTGGTACTTCCTCGTAAGCGAAGAGCTCCATTGACGAAGCTGCACGACCCTGTGTCATACCGCGAAGATCACCGGTGTAACCAAAGAGATTGGCCAAAGGACAAAACGCCTTGATTAATTTGGCACCACCGTTCAGATCTTCCATTTCATCGATGCGACCACGGCGCGAGTTAATATCACCAATGACGTCACCCATGAACTCTTCCGGAGTAGTGATTTCAAGTTTCATCACTGGCTCGAGTAGTACTGGGTTCGCTTTCTTAATACCTTCACGGGTAGCTAGAGCACCAGCAAGGGTGAAGGCTAGTTCGGATGAGTCGACATCATGGTACGAACCATCATAAAGTGTCGCTTTAACATCTACCACTGGGTAACCAGCAATCACACCACCGGCGAGAGTATCTTCGATACCTTTTTGGACCGGCTTGCGGTATTCTTGCGGCACCACGCCACCCTTAATCTGATCAATAAACTCAAATCCTTTACCTGGTTCATTCGGCTCAAACTTGACCCAGACGTCACCGTATTGACCACGACCACCAGACTGCTTAATGTGCTTACCTTGTGCTTCAGCCGTGCCACGAATAGTTTCACGATATGCAACTTGTGGTGCGCCAGTATTGGCTTCCACGCCGTGTTCCCTCTTCAAGCGGTCGATAATAATTTCAAGGTGTAGCTCACCCATACCCGAAATAATGGTCTGGCCAGTTTCTTCGTCGGTATGGACGCGGAAAGTTGGGTCTTCCTCGGCGAGCTTAGATAGACCAATGCCCATTTTTTCCTGGTCGGCCTTGGTCTTTGGCTCGACTGCAATCGATACTGGTGGATCTGGGAAGTCAATAGACTCCAGAAGGATTGGATGTGCCGGGCTACAAATCGTAGTACCAGTCGTACAATTCTTAAGTCCTACCACTGCTGCGATATCACCAGCCGTGATTTCCGAAATCTCATTACGATCATTAGCATACATCCGGACCAAACGGCCAATGCGCTCCTTGTCGCCGGTTGTTGCGTTCATCACCGTGTCACCAGACTTTAAAGTACCAGCATACACGCGGATGAAGATTAATTTACCTACGAATGGGTCAGTCGCAATCTTAAAGGCAAGTGCGGTAAGTGGCTCCGAGTTGTCAGCCTTGCGCACAATCTGCTCGCCAGTCTTTGGATCGGTACCAACGGTCTGACCTTGGTCACGGTCAAGCGGGCTTGGCAGGTAATCAGTCATCAGGTCAAGTACTTTTTCTACAATCACACCACGACCATCGCCACCAGTCACCAAGAAGAAATCGCCGTCGAGCACGCGTTTTCTAAGCGCGGCTTTGAGTTCAATTTCAGTAATAGACTCTTCGCCTTGCGTGAAGTACTTGTCCATCAAGGCTTCGTCAGCCTGAACGGCTTCCTCAATCAACATCGAGCGAGCATTTTTGGCTTTTTCAACCATATCGGCCGGTATTTCACCTACCGTAAGTTCGTGATCAGCATAATCCTTGTAAGTATAAGCCTTCATATCGACGAGATCTACGACACCACAAATATCTTTTTCAAAACCAATTGGGAGGTGAATTGCTACGGCATTTTTGGACAAACGCTTGTGAATCGAATCAAGCGACTTGTAAAAATCACCACCAATTTGGTTAATCTTATTCACGAAACAAATGCGTGGAATGCCATATTTGGTCGCTTGGCGCCATACGGTTTCGGACTGTGCTTCGACACCCATCTTACCATCAAACACTACCACTGCACCATCAAGCACGCGAAGCGAACGCTCTACCTCTGCGGTAAAGTCAATGTGGCCCGGGGTATCAATAATGTTAATTTGATGATTTTTCCAATAGACCGTCACTGCTGCAGAAGTAATCGTGATACCACGTTCCTTTTCCTGCTCCATCCAGTCAGTTTCAGCACCACCAGTGCCACCTTTCACAAGGTCAATTTTATGTTTAAGCCCGGTACGATAAAGAATCGCTTCGGAGGTCGTAGTTTTACCTGCATCGATATGCGCAATGATACCAATATTACGTAACTTCGACAGGTCTTTAATCTCAGTAGCCATATGCTCCTTTTTAATAATTATTATTCATTTCGTCCATTGCGAGCTCCACACTCAAAAACAAGAGACATAATTTTCTTCATTATAACATAAAATAATAAAAATAGTAAAAAATTACCCCGGCACATTTGTGCCGGGGTTTTGAGGGAATGAACATGAAAAGACTCTTCGCAATCCTGTTTGGTTGCTAGTTTGATAGGTTTTTGGTCTTATTACGAGTGAATAATTCCTAAAACTAGTTCGGGTGAATCTTGTGATAGGAAATACACGGGAGAACTCGTTGTTGACCACCACGACGAGCCATTAGTTGTCCGCGCAGTGCAGACGTGCGACATGCTCTTCTAGAAGAAACAACTGAACTTCCAACCGGCCAAGAAATTAGCCATAGTCTTTCCAGGCGCGGGCGCCAAAATGGCAAACCGGCGAACGTATCTCTCACACAACCCCTCCTTTCTTTGGGTGAGATTTTCGCTTTTCACGAACCCCATTTTAAAGTACTGGCCCCCGGTGGGGGGCATTTGTCATAACGATAAGGGCAGTCCCTTACAGTTGGACAAATCATATAACTACAAAGGCAACATCAGTTTCAACTGTGTTACAGCACTAGATAGGCGCTACCCACTCTAGCGTTTGCGACCATTTGCCTATTATGCTGGCACCCGCCAAGCAAGCCGTGCTAAACCTGGCTGGTATAAGCCATGCGCGCGCGGGCATCACGGTCAAATGTGTTACATTACGCTCCCCACCGAGTAAGACGTATTATATAGAACGATTAAAGACTTGTCAACACTTATTTTAGTTTTTTTCTTAAAATCTCTTGCACCGCTGATGGATTGGCTTTGCCGTGGGATTCTTTCATTACTTGACCTACGAGGAAGCCAATGACTTTTTCTTCCCCATTTTTGTAGTCTTCTTGAGCTTTTTTGGTTTCCGGTTTTTGAAGTACAGTGTCAATAATTGCTTCAAGCGCACCTAAATCATTTTCCTGGATTAAGCCAAGTTCTTTCGCAATGTTCTTGGCGCCACGATTTTTCATTTGAGGATCGAATAATCGTAAGAAAACTTCCTTCGTGGCGGTAGAAGATAGCTCTTTCTTTTCGTTCATCTCGCAAAGTTCATTCAAATCTTTTGCGGATGGCAAATCATTTAAGTATTCTGCTGATTTTTCTTCTGCAAGTAATACCGAAGCAAACAAATTTGACATACTCTTAACATACTCCGAACATACTTCGTCAAGCTTTTTCATCAAAGCAGGATAGTCTAATAATACTTCTAATGTGTCGCCAGAAATTACATTGCCAAATTTCTTGCGATAGTCCGCTGGCATTGGTGGCAACTTGGCCGCTTCTTTTTCAGTAAACTCTTTTGATAAATTAATCGGTGGCAAATCTGGCTCTGGCATATAGCGATAATCTTTGGCTTCTTCCTTAGAACGCTGTGCCGTAGTTTTACCGGTCGCATCATTCCAACCCAAAGTCTGCTGGACTACCTTTTCACCCGCTTCTAGTATTTTTGTTTGTCGCGCAATTTCGTATTCTACGGCTCGTTCTACTGAACGGAAAGAATTGAGGTTTTTAACTTCGGTTCTGGTGCCTAATTTGTCGGAACCTTCTGGTGCTATAGAAGTATTTACGTCAAATCGCATATTGCCATTATACAAATCTCCATTTGTCACGCCCGCAAAGCACATCAATCGCCAAAGTTCCTTGCAGTAATCGTGAGCGTCTTTAGCTGAGTGAATATCCGGCATCGAAACAATTTCAATCAAAGGCGTATCCACGCGGTTTAAATCTACTAACGAATAATTATCAAAATGCGTGAGTTTACCAGCATCACCTTCAAGATGTGCGTGCTCGATATGAATCTTAGTACCTGACGGTAGTTCCACGTGCCCAGCACCAATAATTGGTTGATAAAACTGTGTAATCTGATAACCCTTCGGCGAATCTGGGTAAAAATAATGTTTACGATCAAAACGCGAGTGAGCGTTGATTTTACAATTCATCGCCTTCCCTGCGCGAATAGCAAATTTAATTGCCTCACCATTTAATCTTGGCAGCATCCCAGGTAGAGCGTAGTCCACTGGTGATACACAAGAGTTTGGCTCTTTGCCTCTCGCGTCATTATCTACTTCCGAAAAAAGTTTAGTCTTGGTTGAAAGTTGAACGTGGCATTCAATGCCAATAGTCGGAATGTATTTCATTAGATGGCTCCTAAATCTTTAAGTGCTTGTTTATAAATAGAAAGCGCATTAGCGGCTTGCCGATATGACAATTCAAAATCTGATTCGTGCGCAATCATATTGCGAAGTTTATGCGCGCGCCATACCGCATCGAGCTGCGTAAATCTATCGCCTACTCGCTTTAATCTATCCCCCATCGTTTTGCCAGGAATTCCCATTTCAACCATCGCTTTATCCAGTAACTTGTCGCTATTGATAATAGTTAAAGGAAAAGTCGCGGCGTTGTCTTTATTTAATTTATTTTCAATCGCAAGAAATCTCGTCTGATATTCTTCGACGTTAAATCTGTGCCCGCGCTTGCCAGTTAGTCCAATCGCGATAAATATTAATACTGCCACTATAATAATGGCAATAATAAACGTCACTACTCCACCATCCATTAGGCTATCTCCTTTGCAAATTCAATCAAGGCCATATCGCTACGCCTTGGACCAACTAACTGTAGCCCAAGTGGCAAACCGTCCTTAGTCTTACCGACCGGAATAGCCAGCCCTGGCACTCCAGCAAGGTTTAGCGATACACTCATCAAATCTTCAAGATACATCGCTACTGGGTCATTTACCTTTTCGCCTAATTTAAAAGCATAGTTTGGTGACACTGGCGTTAAGATAAAATCACACTTCGAAAATGCCTCTTCATATTCTTTCACAATCAAAGTCCTCGCCTTCGCGGCCTTAAGGAAATATGCATCATAAAATCCAGATGACAGCACGAAATTTCCAATCATAATTCGGCGCTTGTTTTCTGGCATAAATCCTTCACTGCGTGTATCGTCATATATTTCTTCCAAATCCTTAGCCTTCTCAGAGCGGAACCCATAGCGAATCCCATCATATCGCGACAAATTCGAAGCCACTTCTGCTGGCTGAATAATATAATATACGGCCAAAGCGTACTTCAATGTCGGCATCTCAAGTTCTACGATTTCATAACCCTTTTCTTTTAACTTCTCACACTTCTTCTTCAAAACCTCCCTAATCTCCGGCGTCACCGCCTCGTTGTCAAAATCTTTGATGATGCCGATGCGGATAGGTAATGAAGCGGAAGGCGCGGTGTGTTCTGCGGAACATGAAGACTTGGCCAGAGCGGCTTGGGAGCTGTTGTCCGAAGGACACGCTGCGTCTTCCGCTTTATTACCGCCGTTTTCAACTTCGTAGTAACTTGGCAGTGTTGTTAAATCCTTAGAGTCTTGCCCCGAAGCAATAGTCATCAAAAGATCCATATCTTCTGGGGTTTTAGTAAAGAACCCAATACAATCAAGCGACGAAGCCATAGCCACCACGCCATACCTAGAAATACAACCAAAAGTTGGCTTCAAACCATAAACTCCGTTAAACGAAGCCGGCTGCCGAATCGAGCCACCCGTATCAGTACCCGTGGCAAATTCCACAATGCCTAGCGCCACCGCCGCTGCCGATCCACCAGACGACCCGCCTGGTACTCTTTCAAAGTCTACCGCATTGTGAGTCGGTCCATAGTATGAGTTTTCTGTAGACGACCCGTGCGCAAAAGCATCCAAATTTGTCCGCCCAATCATAATTGCGCCTTCCGCCTCTAATTTCTCTACTGCTGTCGCTGTGACTGGCGAAACAAATCCTTCTAGAATATGTGCCGAAGCCGTAGTGGGGCCTTCCGGCGACAAGAAATTATCTTTTAAAGCATATGGCACGCCAGCTAGTCGCCCAACTTCCTCACCTCGTGCAATTCTCTTATCAATCTCCTCAGCTTTTTTGAGCGCCCCTTCACTATTTAAAAAAGTAAAAACATTATATTTTTCGAATTTTTTGGCTTTTTCCAGTGCTTCTTTTACTAGGCTCACTGCCGTGATTTTTTTATTTGCAGTTTTCATTATAGTACCCTCGGAACTTTAATTTGATGATCTTTTTCTTCTTTTGTAAGTGCCAGTAGCTCTTCGCGTGTAGCATCTTGCCTCAAAACCTCATCATCTCGCCAGACATTTTCCATTTCAAAAACTTGGTAAGTCGGTTCCACCCCCTCAGTATCGAGCTCATCGAGCTGTGAAATATATTTAATAATATTCTGAAGGTCGTGCGTCAAAGCCTCAGTTTCCTTTTCATCCAAATCAAAATCCGAGAGCTTGGCTAAATGTTTGATTGTCTCGCAGTTAATTTCCATACACTAAATTATAACAATTATTTGGCGTTTTTAAAGAGGATTTTTTTAATATAGCCAAAAATTGGCTTCGCTTCTTCTAGACTCAAGAAATAACTCGCAATTAAATACGCCAAGGCCGAGCCAGAGGCAATTAGCAAAAATCTCGGGATTGTGATTACCAGTGACACATCTGTAATTCTTAGTGGGATAAACTTAGTGAGAGAAAACGCTACGCAACCAGCCACTGCCGTCGCCACAATCATCCGTGCCATCGCTTTATAAAAATCTCGATTTAATAGTTTATGCCCAGAGCGACGTTGCAATATATATAATAATATGATTATTTCTACGATTGCCCCGATTGACTGCGCTAGGCCTAGCCCATCCACTCCCCAGCCCAGAAGATAAAACCATATCGATAAACCAATTGTCAGCCCAATCGCAATGATTGACACCCAAAATGGTGTTTTAGTATCTTGATAAGCATAAAAACCGCGCGAGGCAATATGGAACACCGACCTCGCAAAAATCGCAATACACAAAGTCCCGAGTACCGAAGCAATCGTACCGTTCTGGTCGTTATTACCAATATTTGAAATGAAACTTGTCACGTAGCCACGCGTAAAGAACACGACCACAGCAATCGGCAAGGCTATCCAAGTAATAGTCCGAAGTGCTTTTCTAAAAGTATTAAAGAACTCATCCGTTTCTCCCGTGCCGAGTTCTTCCGTTAATTTCGGGAAAAACGCCGTCGAAATAGCCACACCAATTAAGCTAATCGGCATTTGATGCAGGGCCGAAGCCTGGTTAAATGATCTCACTGCTCCAGCGCCCATCCGTGAAGACAAGTTGGTGTTGACAATAGAATTAACGTAATCAATTCCTTGATCCAAGGAGCGTGGCGGCAATAATTTCAGAATTGTGCGAAATCCCTGATTTTTCCATTTGATTTTAAATTCGTAATCAAAGCCTAACCCAAATAGTCCAATCAGAGATACGATTAATTGCATCACGGCACCAAGGATTACGCCTAGCGCCACGCCCATAATTCCCCCATCAAAAATCTGTACACCGAATAAATTGATCCCCCCCGTAAACCAAGTAATGCCAATAATAATACCTACATTATAAATCGCTGGCGCAAACGCATAGAATACAAATCTTCCTACCGCCTGCTGAATCGACGTGAGTACTGTCGCGATACTAAACAAAAATGGATTGATTGCAATCACGCGCGTCATATTAATAGCCAGAATCATCCCAGACTCATCAAGCCCCGGGCTCACAATATAGCGAATAAGAGGATCAGCAAAAATCATAATTAAAACACTAGTAATCAAGGTTAGGATTGCAAGTAAATTCAATAAGCTAGATGATAGCTCCCAGGCTGATTTTTTATTACCAGTTGTCAAACGCTGATTGAATACTGGGATGAACGAAACTGCCAGCGCGCCTGAAGTCAAAATAAAAAACATAAAATCTGGTATTGTAAAAGCCGCCGTGTAAGCGTCAATTCCAGTCGGATAAGTACCAAGATAGTAAGAGTTTAAAAGTCGGTCGCGAAACAACCCGAGCAGTGCCGAAATCAGGGTCGAAGATGCCAAAACAATTGCCGCTGCTTTCACGGAGAGTTTGATATTAGCAAGTTGCACCACGGATTTAAAGCGGAACTTTTTCATAATAATTATTATAACACGTGCTATAATATTTACATGGCTAAAAGAAAAAAAGTGGATGTTATTTTGCCATCTGGTGAGGATAAACCAAAAAAGGTTTTAGTTGTAAAAACTAAGCTAACCCCAGATGATAAAACACCAAACGAACCAGTTCAAGACAAAGCGACGATAAGCGACTTAGTCACAAAAGAAGCTTCGTCAAATGAGTTGGAACAAAATAATTTAGAACAAAATAATTTAGAACAAAATGAATTAGAAAAAAAGGAATCAGAATCAATGTCAAAATCAAAAAAAGATGCCAAGAAATCTCGCCGCAAAGAAGGTGGTTTCCTTGCCAACTGGAAAGAAAGACGCAAGGCTAAGAAAGAAAAAGAAGCCAGACGCCGAGCAGAAGACCTAGCGACTTTACCGAAAGAACCAGTCAAACGATTCTTTGCCAGACTTCATCCGAAGCGAGTTTTTAGATGGTGGTTTTCTTGGCGCGGCCAAAAAGCCATTCTTAAACTCTTCGGTGTCTGTTTCCTTCTCTTAGTAATCGCCATCGGCGGGCTATTCCTTTACTACAAGAAAGATCTCGATAAAATTCGTCTTGACGAGATGACTATTTCCGAAACAGTCAATACTTACCTAGATAGAAATGGAGTAGTGCTCTGGAAGGATATTGGCAACGAAAACTACCGTCTCATTATCGATGGAGAGGACATCCCGGAACAACTCAAGCAAGCCACCATCGCCATCGAGGATAGAAACTTTTACAACCATATTGGTGTAGATATTTTCGGTTTAATTCGTGCTACCATCAGTACGGTTTCTGGTAAGCAAGTGCAAGGTGGGTCTACGCTTACTCAGCAGTTAATCAAGCAAGTTTATTTTGCCGACGAAGCAGCCAGCGAAGACCGTGGTGGTCTGACGCGTAAGATTAAAGAGTTGATTCTTGCTATCGAACTCGAGCGCATGTATTCTAAGGAAGAAATCCTTACGATGTATTTAAATCAATCCCCTTACGGCGGTCGCCGCAATGGTGTCGAATCGGCTGCCCAGACATATTTTGGTAAATCAGCTAAAGATTTGACCTTAGCCGAGTCTGCACTTCTTGCTTCAATTCCGAATAACCCGGCCGTATTAAACCCATATAATGAATATGGCAATGAGCAATTGCTCTGGCGCCAGCATTATACTCTAGACGTAATGGCTGAAATGGGTTTTATTACTCAGGAAGAAGCCGAAGAAGCCAAAGCCGTTCCGATTCTTGATACAATTAAGCCAGAGGCCAGCCAATATGCCGGTATTAAGGCACCACACTTCGTTCTAGAAGTTAAAAAACAGCTAGAAGACAAATATGGTATTTCCGTGATGCGCACTGGCGGTTGGACTATTACCACCACCCTAGATATACGCGCCCAACAAGTTGCTGAAGATGCTGTGGCAACCGGTGCAGGCATGTTCTATATCAACCGTTCCGACAATATAGCCCTAGCCTCTCTAGATGTTGAAACCTCACAGGTAATCGCTATGGTTGGGTCAATCGATTTTAACAATGTAGAATATGGCTCATATAATGCTGCGAATGCACTTCTTGAGCCAGGTTCCACCATTAAGCCAATTCTTGATTACACTCCACTATTTGTTCAGCGCGAAGGCATCAATTATGGTCCAGGCTCAATCTTAAAAGACGAAAATATCGATAGGGTTTATTGTGCCAATAGCGGCAGCGCCTGTCGTCTCCGTAATTATACTGGAAGGTTTTATGGTGATGTGACTATTCGCCAAGCTCTGTCTAACTCGCTTAATATTCCAGCAGTCAAAGCACTCTATATTAATGGTATTGATAACTCGCTAGAAGTTGCTCACGCTCTTGGTGACGTTTCATATTGCGACGGCAGACAAAATTACGGCCTTTCTATTGCCATCGGCTCCGGTTGTAACGTCCGTTTAACTGAACATGCTAATGCCTATGCTTCAATCTCGCGCGGAGGTACCTTCAAAGATATCACTTACGTTCTCGAAATCAAAAATAGCAACGGCGACATTATTGAAAAATGGGTTGATACTGCCGGCAAACGTGTGGTGGATAACCAAGTTGCCTATATGATTTGGGATATTCTGCACGACCCGAAAGCCAGGGCATCCTTGGTCTGGGGGTCGCAATCTTATGCTTACGGGTTTGTTGTTCCTGGTGTAGAAACTGCCTCAAAGACTGGCACTACCACTACTGCCAATTCCAACGAAACTAAAGATTCTCTTATGATTAGCACTTCATCTGCTATATCTACTGTGGTATGGAATGGCAATCATAACGGTTCTGGTCTAAGAAATTCAGATAACTCTATCGTACGTAGAGTGATTAATAATTATATGGAGCGCGTCCATAAAGAAGTTTATGAGCCAGAAGGCAAATGGCACTACGGTGACACCCCGATTAGACCTGCCGGCTTAAAGCAGCTGACCGTCAACGGTAAGACTGATATTTGGCCGAGCTGGTTTGACGAAAAAAAGAACTCCGGCATTACCAAAGAAACCATGGTTTTTAACCGCTACAACTATTTATTAGCTGCTGCCTGTACCCCAGAAGCTTATAAGATTAGTATCGAGGTTAGCAAAATTATCGACCCAATGACTGGTAATGAAAACATTATTGTTCCCGAGCCATATAACCGTGAAGTAAGCGATACTTGTGATTATGCTCCACCTTCCGTTTCACTTTCAATCAGTGGCAACACGATTATCGTCGCCATTAGCAAAGGTACCTATAGCTACAACTATACTTTATACGTTGATGGAGAGGCGAACAATAACATCTCCATTGGCTCAAATGGAGTGGTGAATGGATATACTCTAAATGGCACTGAAAAATCTATCAAAATTATGGTCACAGATGCGGCCGGCTATACTGTCGTAGACGAAAAAACCCTTACCCCCAGCAAGCCAGAAAGTTAATTTATTTTCTTAATAGTCTAGCAAAAATCATTCTACCCGCCGAAGTTTCGTGGAATCTCACAAATTCCACCACGACTTCCTTCCCTACTTTGTTTGCTGCATTATCTACTACCACCATCGCACCGTTACTTAAATGTCCTACACCCTGTCCCCGGTTTGACCCCTTCTCGGTAATTTTCAATTTAATTTTCTCGCCCGGCAAAAATTCGCTTCTTACCGCCAGGGCCAAATCATTGATGTTTAAAGTCTCAATTTTTTCCGCTTCCGCGACTTTTATTAAATTGTAATCTAGCGTCAAAATCGCACCCTTTGTTTCCTTGGCGATTTTTAGTAGTTCCTCATCAACTTTTTTATACCCTTCCCCATCGTCCAATATCTCAGTGTTCACATTTACCACGCGCTCAAGTTCCGATACTACTTCTAGCCCCGCCCTAGCCCGGCTACGCTTTTCTGAGTCCTTACCGTCGGCAAGTAATTGTAATTCGCGAAGTACACTTTTTAGCACTATCAAATCACCGTCAATAAAACCACTTCTTGCCACGTTTAAAATTCGCCCATCGATTAGAGCCGAAGTATCAACGTAAATCTTCCTCCGGCTATTAAAAGTCGGCTTATATTTTTTAATAACGAGAATCGTCGTTTCGGCAAAAATTCCGAGCGTCACGAGCAAAATAAATATTTCCATCACCAGACTATTTTATCAAATCTTCGCCAAATTGCACAGCGTGTTCGTGGTTCGATTCCAAAATATCGCGATACTTCTCCACCAACTTATCTTGTCCCAGCACTTCCGCCACATCTATCGCGATGTCGTAGCGCGACGCTCCGTTTCGCCTTAGCATTTCAAACGGCGTCGTGGTCGAGCCCTCTTCATTAAACCCGTGCACGCGGAGCCTCCGCCTTTCGGTGTAGTTTTCCAAAATATTTTCTAAAGTCTCCGGATAACCGTGGAAATTCGCAATAATCGGAATGTGCTTTAAGAACATTTCGTCAAACTTCTCTTTAGAAAGTTTATTTTCGGTCGTGCCAATCGCACGGTAAGATAAAGCGTTAATACCCACAAATCGCATCTTGAGCCTCGGCAAATCTTCACGTAGAATTTTTACCGCTTCCAAGGTTTCGTGCGTCACGATATCACCTGCTGCCGTGAAAATAATATCTGGCTTTTCGTCCGAAGCAAATTGATAAATCGACGCCCCGCCATTATCAAACAAAAACTTGGCGTGAAATGAATCGATATATCTTGGCAGAGGATTCTTATTGAACGTTGTAAGATTCACAACATCTCGTGAGCCAAGCATAAAATGGAAGGCTTCTTCTGCCGCCACGTCGTCCACCGGGAAAATACAGTTTGCCAAATTCGATGGCACTGACAGTAGCGTTGATATTAGAGCCGGCGACTGGTGAGTAAAGCCGTTATGGTCTTGTCGCCAGCAGGTCGAAGTCGAAAGCAGATTCACCGCTGGCATCGGCTCCCGCCACTCCACTGCTTTGGCTTGCTTAATGAATTTCATCTGTTGTAAAATTTGCGCCGTGATAATCGGGAAAAATGCCTCATAACTTCCCATCATCGCCTGCTCACCAGTAATTAGATGTCCCGTCATCACCGAAAACAGCACGTTTTCAGAAAGCATCTCCACGATTCTTCCATCCGGCGCTTCCGGCAGATCCCAAGTCTTGGTCGGCAAATCTCCCCACGCCCGCTTCTCTACGTCATATATCGCCGTGAAACGATTTGAAGTAGTCTCATCTGGCGAAAAGAAATAGAAATACGGATTGTTTGATAAAGTCTCCGCGAGAAGTTCCCCAATTCTCTCGGCTGGCGAGTATAATTTTTCACCCGGTCGTTCTACAAACTCAATCATAGAATAAATCCTTTCTCACGGTCAAATAATTCTTCAAAACGATAAGACCTTAGCCAATCTTCAAGCTCCTCAAGTTCTTCTTCGTCACTCGCTGGATTTTTTAATGGAATTTGGTGTGCTTCGTGGTGCAAATTCGGTCCCGTTTCGCCCTTTGCTGTCCGAAGAATATAAAATGGTGACTCCACCTCTTCTCTCAGAGCCTTTTGGAAATCCTCCGGATCGCTTCCGTAAATCCAGACCGGCGTAAAGCCAAACCCCCGAATTAGTTCGTTTAATTCCCTTTCTGATTTACGTGCATAGAGCGATGGCGCTGAAATTTTGTAGCCATTAAGATGCAAAATCGGTAAGACCTTGCCATTATTCTCACTCGCCATTAAGTTCCTTAAATTTAAAGAATCTATTGCTGTGGCAGTTTCGAGTTCACCATCGCCGATTAAAACCGCCAAAGTTTTTTCTGGGTGACCTAGCGCTACGCCATAAGCATTCGTAAGAGCGTAGCCGAGTTCTCCGCCCTCCGTGATAATACCTGGCGTCATCGGGCTAGCGTGTGACGGGAATCCATCCGGCCACGAAAAGTTTCGGCAAAGATATCTAATGCCATCTTCGTCTAAGGTTGCCTTTTCATCAAATTTAAGGAGCACGCCATCAAGAAAGAGATTTGCCTGAAGAGCCGGGAAGCCGTGCCCTGGCCCCAACACAAAACTAAAATTCGGGTCAGCACCAAAATAGCTTTTGAGATTGGCATACGCCACATTGATGCCGTGGCAGGTGCCCCAGTGCCCGAGAAGCCTCGGTTTAATATCGTCAAACGATAAATCTTGTTCTAATAAGAAATTGTTTTTTAAATATAATTGCGCCACCGACAAATAATCACACGCCCGGATGCGCTTTCTGATTTTCTCTAAAGTAGCATAATCTGCTTGCCCACTCATACTTACTATTATAACATAAGAATAAAAAAAGTCCTTGCATTCCATTCCGCTCGTGCTATAATAAAAGTATTCAAATGAAGGAAATTTTATATGCGCATTGAAAAAAACAAAATCATCACCGGTAGCCTAGTGGCTATCACTGCTTTTTCTTTTGCTGCACTTACTCTCCCATCAGTATTAGCTGACGATGGTTTTGTGGATGTAATTACCATTAACGTCCCAGTATCTTGTTCTCTTGCTGCTTCTGGTATGAATACCCATACTGCAACAATTCAGAATGGTAATACTACGAGTGATATTGGTACTACTAATGTCAAAGTGACTTGTA
>JAGAEN010000003.1 GCA_017613135.1 Candidatus Saccharimonadota bacterium
CACTCGGCTCTATTTCTTCTTCACCTACTGCTGGCAAAATCAGCGTAGGCACAGATGCTACCGAAATCAATCTTATCGCACCAAACTACAAACGAGAAGGTTATGGCTTTGCTGGTTGGAGTACAGATTTTACTACTACAAATGCTAGCACTATTTACGGTCCAAATGAAACTCTCACGGTACCTTCTACCACTCTCGCCACAAAAGGTATGATACTCTACCCAGTCTGGGTAGCATCTTCTGGCACACTTCAAGGTTGGACGGGCTGCTCTAGCTTAACTCCAGCAACCTATGATAGTACGACCGGTAAAGTCTCTGCTACCCTTTCCTCTATCACTGCCCTTACTGATTCCCGTGACGAAAATACCTATGCCGTAGCTAGACTTGCCGATGGTTATTGCTGGATGATAGAAAACCTCCGCCTAGACGCTAATCATTCTACTGATAGTAGTTTAGCACAAGGCTATGATACAGGTTTTATTGGATTACCAGCTTCAGAAGATGCTAACTTTGATACAAACGGTACCGCAAACAATCTATACAGTACTGGTAACTACCGTACGATGCCGCGCTACAATAATAACAATATTAAATTCGGCGGGAAAAATGCTTCTGGCACAGATTTGATAGCCGGATATAATACAAACACCAATACGGCACAATGGTATAGCTATGGCAATTACTACTCTTGGCCAGCAGCTAAAGCTACCATCACAAATTACGAATCATATTCAGCAACTGATGCAGTATCCACCTCAATTTGCCCAGCTGGGTGGATACTACCACTAGGCTACCAATCCACTGGTGCTTTAGATGATAATGAACAAAGCAGTACTTGGCGTGTACGTGGCTTCTCCTACCTAGACCGCATAATGGGTGGTACAGGACAAAATAGTAGCACTAATTCAGTTACCAATGCATCAAATAGCGCTAACTGGCGTGCTTTCCCGAACAACTTTGTTTACTCCGGGAGCTGGAGTGGTGCCCGGGCGAGCACTCGTAGCAGCAACGGCTACTATTGGTCGTCTTCTGCTGTCAATGGTGACAATTCCGACCTCTTGTACCTCTACAGTAGCTACGTCTACCCCGGGACGCTTAGCAACCGCAAGAGCAGCGGATTCACAGTCCGCTGCGTGGCTGGCTCTTGATTTTATTAAACAACTTGTGATAAAATATAAGCATAAAGGAGGTTTATGCAATTAATTGCGATATTATTAATCACCGTGTCAATCCTGACATTGTTATCTGGACTTGCAGTTTTCTTAGGCGCAAGCAAAGGCGACCGCGCGCGTTCGGCGTGGTTTTTCGCCGCCACTATTTTTGCCACCATCTGGACTGTGGCTATTTCCCTATTCTTAATCGCCACACCCGAGTGGAATGGCACTCTTACCCTCATTGTCGATATGACCTACATTAGCGCCATTTTCATCGATATTGCACTTCTTGGTTACATCAGTTGGCGCAAAAAATACGGCAAAATCGCCACGCTCATTTTCTTTATTTTGGGGCTCATTTTTGCCGGTGTCTTCATCGCAAAACCAGAGTTACTTTATACCAATATCAATTTTTCCTCCACCGGCAATAGTCTCACCACTAACTTTGGTCCATTTTACTTTACCTACATCGCCTTTTTCTGCGCTCTCGTCCCCACTGTCATTCTTACTCTTCTTCACCAAATCTTCAAGTCCAAATCTACTCGTATCCGTGGTGGTGACCTTACTCTTCTCATCGGCTTTGCTATTTCAGGTACTATGTCGCTCATCTTCAACCTAATCTTGCCACTCTGGACTTGGAATTTTATTTGGCTAGGGCCATTTGCCATTAGCACCACCATTCTCGCTTTTTATTACACGATTTTAAGGTACCGCGTACTAAAACTTACCTCCCGCTGGCTCAAACTCTTATCTTACATCGTGCTAATTACTTCTGCCGCAGTACTTTATATGATTGTCTTTTATATTATTTTCATCGCAATGTTTAAAGGCTCTAGCCCTTCACTTGAAGTCATTATTCTAAACTTCATTATGGTACTATTCTTCTTGCTCCTGATGCCCGCGATGAACGAACTCACCGCCTTTGTTCGCTCGCTAATTACCGATCAAGAAACTGAGAAAGAAGAAAAATAAAATGGACAGTGAAAAACCAAAGACGCCAAAATCCAAGACCACGATGCTCTTGTCCATCAATGCCGCGGCTATTTTGGTGGCTGGCGTACTAATCTCAAGCGCCATCTTCTTTAACGGCGGGATGGACTTTCGAATGGTCGGCGAACGCTCCGATATAGTACAAGATAGTCTCGGCGAAATGGACTTGCTCGAATCAGTTTCCGACTCCGACGCCGAAATCCATACTATCGATGTCACAGGTAACGACGATTATATTTCTACTTCTAGTCACGAATTCGATAGTTCTGCGGTCCCAGCCGACGAATTATGGAACGAAAGCTCCATCGTGATTTATGCTACACCAGATATTGATATTTGCGTGAGTGGCAGCCTCTCAGACCTCGGCGCAATGTACTGGCAGACCTCTAACCCTAATGTGATATCAGGTTTTTATGATTCGGCGCGCACCTGGTTAGGCTACAATAACGAAACTTGTCGCTATCCGGTAGTTAAGGGTGCTGGTACCACCACTATTACAGCTGGTACTTATGACGGAAAGCGAAAAGATTCTATCACCGTAACTGTAGTTGACCCACCAATCGACCAATGGAAACACGAAGTCTTAACTCTAGTTAATAAAATTCGTACCAAGAATAAATTAAATCAACTTTCCTGGGGCATTACCTGCGAATCTGCCGCCGACGTCCGCGCCAACGAGTCTATTAAACTCTACGCTCACACCCGCCCAGATGGTAGTAGTTGGGATACCGTTTGCCCGGCGCCGAGTTCTGGCGGCGTAAGTGGTGAAAATCTCGCCATCGGTAACGCCGCCGTCTCTCCTGCGTCAGTGGTAGCGTTGTGGATGGGTTCCGAATCCCACCGCGCCAATATCTTAAACCCAGATTACACCGATATGGCAGTTGGGTTTGTCTATCAACCAGACACTCTTTATCGTACTTATTGGTCTCAATTCTTTAGTACGTATTGATCATAAAATGCCGCTTCTATATTTGTCCCAAATTGTCTTATTTGTTGATAAGATATTCCGCTCGTCATCACTACCGCGATAAAATGTCTTTCTTCTGTCACAAAATCAAGAATTGCTGCATCGTCATAAATCGTCCAATAAGAGCCGTTCCAGTTCCAGCCTACTTTATTATAGACATTGACCCGTTCCGATAATCCACTTGGCAAACCTTGTCGCCAATTATAAGTCGTCACCGGCTGATTAAGAAACGAATCTTTCATTTGCGCGACTAAAATCTCGTCTGTGATATCTGGATGTTCGTAAAACTTTTTCATCATCAGCATTATTTCGGTGGGTGTCGCCATCAGACTCGATGCCGTCACAGTAGTAATTCCAAAATCTGTCTGCACAATAGCATTTAACTCTTCGTGACCAATTTTGTTCCACAAAGTCTCAGCGCACGGCGAATTAGACTCGCGAATTGCAAGGTCTAAGCACTTCAAAATCGTATTTCTGGTCCAGCCCGCAATTTCTGACCCATCCCAAATACCATTTTGCACCCGACGATAGCCTTCATATACTACAAAAAGTTTATAGATTGAAGCAGTTTGAAATTTTGTATCTGCATTATATGTGCCGGCTACTTTATCAAGGTCGAGATCATATATTATGACACCCTTATCCCCACCTACTGCATTCGCCCAATTATCAACAGTAGTTTGAAAATCAATTATTGCTGGTAGTTCTGGCTCTGGTTCGGATTCTTCTAGAGTTTCCTCTGCCGTAGTATCGTCTTCAGTTAAAGCATCTGGCGGATTGAGATAAGTTAAAACAGCAAATGTAAAAAAAGCCACTATTGCACTAAGCATCAGTAGTCCAGCTATTATTATAATTACGGCCGGACATTTGCTAGTCGATTTAGTAGCCACTTTGAAGTCTCCTCATCCATTAATCTTGTTTGCATTTCATTACCGTAAACTGTCGGCACGATATCAGTTTGCAAAATCTTATCTTTATAAATGTGATGCACAAGGATCAAGCTCCTCGTCGTCCCTGGCCACCAAATCTGGTCAAAGAATAGATTCCCCAGCCCATAATATATTGCGCCATTACCATAGAGCTCAAAAGTTTGCGGCTGATGCGCCGAAGTCCCCACTACTACATCGGCACCCAGATCAATCAAATGCCTGAAAAACCCAATTTGGTCACCTGCCATCGAACCAGCATAGTCACAAGTTTGGTTTTCGTAAGTATAGTCATAGGCATTGCACTCATAGTATTGAATGTCCACAATTACTAAATCACCGCGCGACTTAGCCTCGCTAATTTGCGCCGCCGCCACGTCTTCATAGTATTGATTTGCACCAGGCGTGTTATCGTAAGTCGCCCCACCTGTCGATAAATTATAGGCTAGCATTGTAATGTTATTGTTTTTCTGTTCAATTTCGAGTGGCACCGCCGCCTCGTCGGCAGTCTTTCCACCGCCTACCATTTTAATACCATTAGCTACGTAAGTGTCAATGGTTTCAAGCGCCGAAATATCGCCACAGTCTTGATTATGATTACCTGTGAGTTCCACTATGTCCAAACCGATTGCCGTAAGAGTATCGATAAAACGCCTATCCGAGCAAATATTTCGCGTCCCTGCATAACCACTAAAAGATGATTCATTAGAAGTGTGTGTCAGATCAAAAGACGATAAATAATTTTTAATCCCCTCAGCAAAATAAGTCGCGTCACCCACTTGATATAACTTCGCATTCATCCCGCGAGACAGCGCTGTCACGCCAGTTTGCGCCAGAGTTAGCACTGTATCTTTCTCGGGAAAAGTCTTCTTCATCGCTTCAGCCACCAAAGGCTCAATTTCTTTTTCATATAGTTCTGAATCAAAGCTTATAATCCGAAACACCGCCCCGTTCTTAAAATCATCCAGATAATATTCAGTATTAATTTTCATTAATCTCTGTGAAAACCCCAACTCCTCAATTGGAATTAACTTCCAAGGGCAATCAAGACAATTAGTAAATAGTTCATCCGCCGACTCTACCGTAATGTCCGTTTCCGTATTATAAAAATCTGTCACTGGCACATAAATATTGTATAAGAATTCATTATTCTTTAGTTCTGGCATCACTAATTCATTTCTTGCGGCAATAGTTATATCTTTATCAAGATCCAATTCTTCTGTAAAAATGTTTTTGAAAAAGGCAAATTCCTCATCGCTCAAACTTTCATCAAGATATACCACACCCGGAATCCGAAAAAGGCCAGTTTTTGTAAAGAATTGCACCCCAATAAACACTACGGTAAAAATCAATACAAAAGAAATGATACCAGTCATAAAGTTCTTTGCCATTCGGTGCTTAGCCATAGCATAATTATAGCATATGTGTTACAATTTATTTATGTTTAAGTGGGCCAACTTATTTAATTTCAAAAAACAGGATTTCGAAAAAACCATAGTTTCGCCGAACGAGCGAAATAGTTGTGTGGTCTTTTTGAAAAATGGCCAAGTTTTTTACAGGGTATTTCGCGACAACAAAATTATTATCGACCAATCTGAGCTCGGCTTCAAACTTTGCGGTGAAAATCCACTTGGTGTTAATCTCAAGCTCATTCGTTCCACTATGAAACGTCACGAAGAAACCATCGAGCTTCCCTGGGGCGAAGATCGCTTTATCAAGAATAATTACAACGAAATGGCTTTTTATCTCACCGAACCAAAAGATGATAAACGAATCTTTACTCTGCGCTTTCGGGTGTTTGACGATGCTGTGGCTTTCCGTTATGAAATCCCACCCCAACCCAAATTTCAACGCCTAAGTGTCGCTGAAGAGCTCACCGAGTTTAATATTAATCTCAATTCAACTACTTGGAAAATCCCCGCTTATCAACCAGATCGCTACGAATATAATTACGAAAAATGCTCCGTGTTTGACCTAAAGCGTCCTGCACACACACCACTCACCATTAAAACTCCCAGAGGGTGTTATCTATCACTTCACGAAGCCGCTCTTTACAACTACGGCTCTATGACCATCAAACTAAACGCCAAAAATAAGCTTTCAACTGACATTACACCGTTATCCGATGGTACCAAGGCCCACCTAAATCTTCCCTTTGAAACTCCCTGGCGCCTCGTAATGATTGCCGATTCCGCCATCGAACTCACCACTAATCGTGTGATGTATTGTCTAAACGACCCACCACGCCAAGATTTTTCCTGGGTCAAGACTTTAAAGTTCATCGGCATCTGGTGGGCGATGTATGTCGGCGAATGGACCTGGGCGCCCGGTGAGCGTCACGGTGCTACCACCGTTCATGCCAAAGAATACATCAACGCCGCGGTGCGTCTCGGCATCGCCGGTCTCTTAATTGAAGGTTGGAACGATGGCTGGGAAGGTGATTGGCTCGAAAATGGCATCAACAATAGCTTTACCAAATCCACACCTGACTTTAATCTCGAAGAAGTTGCCAGTTTCGCCAGAAGTTGCAACATCGAACTAGTCGGCCACCACGAAACTGTCGGCTTCATCGATAACTACGAAAAACAATTAGAAACCGCCTACAATTATTATGCCGCGAATGGTATTCATTACATCAAGACCGGCTACGCCGGCAGCCAAATTCTAATTAATGGTCGCAGAGAATATCACCATTCCCAACTCGGCGTGATGCATTATCAGAAAACCGTCGAGCTAGCCGCGAAAAAACACATCTGCCTTGATATTCACGAACCAATCAAAGGCACCGGCATCGAGCGCACCTGGCCTAATCTCTTGTCGCGCGAAGGCGCCCGTGGCCAGGAATACGAAGGCGGCGCTATCACCCCATCACACACCTGCTTCCTACCGTATACTAGATTGCTTGCCGGCGGGATGGACTACACCAATGGCATTTTTGATATTAAAAATAGCGTTAAACATATCAATACTACACTCACTCGCCAAATTGCCTATTTTGTCACCATTTATTCCGGTATGGCAATGGCTGCTGACCGCCCGTATATTTACGAAGAGCGTCATATGGATGTCTTTCAATTCATTCGTGATGTGCCAACCAATTTCGAACGCACTATTCCTCTCGCCGGTGAAATTGGCGAATATTACGTAGTAGCCCGTAAAGCCAGAGATAGTGGAGAGTGGTATGTCGGTGGCGTCACCGACGAAACCCCACGACGATTTAATCTCAATCTAGATTTTCTGGATAATGGCGTCTATCTTGCCGAAATATATACCGATTCTGATGATGCACATTACCGTGACAATCCTTTCGGTCACGTTATCTCTAAAAAACACGTCGGTCGCAACGAAGCGCTCGACATTTATATGGCGCCCGGTGGCGGATTTGCTATTCGACTCGTGCCGTCACAATCAAACGGTGCGTAGCATCATTATTATCAAGTGGCTCACCAGCGCAAGTCATCAGAATCAAAGTGTCCTCGTCTTCTGCAGCCAAAATCTCTCGCATTGAAATCATACTTTTTTCCTGGGTAATCATACTTTCAACTTTATAAATCATACTTTTATAAATTATCTCGTCGCCGATATGAAGATTTCTTAATTCAGAAAACACCGTCCCAGCGTGACCAATAAGCAGAGTCTTATTTTTGGCCCGCGTAAAACTCCCCACGATCGTATCAGGTGTCTTTAGTTCCCCGTGCTCTAGTTTTAACTCCGTCACATCGGAAGTCAAATTTACCAGAGGTATTTCTAGCCTAGTCGCCACCACATAATCCGATGCCCCCGCCGGTAACAGTCCAATTGCAAGATAAATCAAAAATCCCACCACATATAATGGCAGAATTATTTTCCTAAAATCAAAGGATTTCTTTAGTTCCACACCACTCCTTTTTTTCATTATAGCACAAGCGGAAAATTTGTGCTAAAAATCATACTTTTAAAATAAAAATCATACTCCCGGATTAAACATTTTAAGTTTTTTCTCGTGATTTTTATAGTTTTTGTCGTGCGCACCCACTTCCGCCCAAAAAGCCTTTGAATGATCCATATGATTTAAATGTGCCAACTCGTGCAAAATCACATAATCGCGCAACACTTCCGGCACCTTCATCAAACCAATATTTAAAGAAATCGTCCGGTTGGAAGAACACGACCCCCACCTTGTGTTGGCGTGAGTTAACCTACACTTGTCATAATGATACCCGTACAATTTGGCAAAGTATTCCAGGCGATACGGCAAATATTCCCGTGCCTTTTTCATCAATAACTTTTTCTGGTAATCCCGCGCTCGTTGCTCCTTAGGGTTCTTTACTGGCAACTTCTCCCGAATCGCTTCCCTATTAGTATTCAAGAATCTCTTAGCCAAAAATTCCGAAGTATACTTCGGCACCGTCATCGCCAGTCGCCCCGAAGTCGACACCGTAAACTTCACCCCCCTTACCATGGAGTTTTTGCGGACTAAAACTTCGCCAAATTCATCGTCTTTTAGGAGCATCGGCTAGACCAGCCACCACGTGTTTAGTTTGTGTCTCAAAAGTATGCTTGCCCGATAAAATAATCGGAGCTTCTGCCTCAGATGGCGCTTCCATCTCGCCGACGGCTGCATCATAAAGGTTCTTCGCCTCAGACACTGACTTATATTTTGCTTTCATCCGTGCACGAATCGTCGCCACATCAGTCTGCACCCAAATCAATCTCGGCTCGTAATCTTCTTTATTAAGAATTTCTTTCATTTTAGCTCGCTCTTTTTCAGTATCAAGCAACCCCTCGAAAATAATTGTCTGTCTTGTTAACATTATTAATTCTAGAATAGTGTAGATCTCCTCGAGTGAGAAATCGTGCTTCTTCTTAATTTCGTCAAAATTATAATATGCCAACCCAAATTTCTCGGCAAATTTCTTGGCAAAAGTAGATTTGCCACTACACGGCGCCCCGAATACCATTAACGCTCGTGATTTATTTTTCTTACCTTCCATCATAAAACCATTGTATCACAAATCATTAAAATAATGCAACTAATTATTTACTCGGTGATGCGCTGTGAACGAATTAGCATCAAGTTTTTTAAACTCATAGCCGTTTAATAAGCCATATTGAATTATTCTCTCCACTGCCGCCACCGAAAAATCCTTCACATCGTGTTGTAAGACCACTGAGATGCCACCTTCTTTTAATGCGCCAACCACATTTTGATAAACCACGTCAGAAGAAGTAGTATTGCCGGCATCTCCAGAAGAAATATTCCAATCAAAATACGTAAAACCTTTTTCACCAACCAGATTGACTAATTTCGACATGATTCTAGTACCACCATCGTAGCGCGTGCTTACGGTATTTGAACTTCCGCCTGGGAATCGCATAAGATATGAAGTATATCCAGTGAGATTTTTGACGCGCTCCTGTACGCGATACAAATCTTCAAAAAACACGTCTGTGCTCTGGTAAATGTAAGAATAATTATGCGAAGCGGTGTGAAGTCCAATCGCGTGGCCATCATTATACTCGCGCACAATCATCGCATCGTCACCGTAACCTGTTACGAAAAAAGTCGCCTTCACATTATACTTGGCTAAAATATCGAGAAGCTCTGCTGTGTACTGCCCTGGTCCATCATCAAAAGTCAGATAAATAGTGCCGTTATATTCCGGAATAATCTTAACAGTTCGAACTTTTTCAGAATGATTACCAGAATTATCCTGCGCAGTATAAGCAATCGTGTAAGTGCCGACTGCATTAGTATCGACATCACCAGTTCTAGTAAACTCCACCTCATCGCAATCATCTACCACGCTCGCGCCTGCTTCCGTATACGACTCGCCGACTCGCATTACAATTATTTCTTCACCATTTAGTGTAATCTCCGGTGCTTCGGTATCACTGGTTCGACAAAAACTAGGCGGCACCGAATCTAATGCCGCATCTAAATTATGAATCAAAACATCCGTCGCAAACAAAACACCTTCAAAACCAATAAGTATAAAGCCTAAACCAAATAATAGAACTTTTCTAATCATAATACTGGCAGGGGCGGCAAGACTCGAACTCGCGACACCTGGTTTTGGAGACCAGTGCTCTACCACCTGAGCTACACCCCTTTGTAAACTTGTCAGTACCTTTTCTAAATAAGTTACTCACTAATTTTATCATAAAATTTACACAAAACATAGAATTTATGCTAAAATAAAATATGATGAAAATACTCATGCTTGGTTGGGAACTGCCACCCCACAACAGTGGGGGTCTTGGCGTGGCTTGTTTAAATATGGCACGTGCTCTTTCGCGTCAAGGCGCCGAGATTGATTTTGTAGTACCATATGAAGCCAAACATCCAGAAGTTAACTTTATGCATATACTTCCGGCCACTCATCTCGATCCAATTTATCGCTACGGTAATGGCGCTTATGAAACAATGCATCTACTTGATAAAATCATTCCAACAGAAAACCACGAATTAATATCATTGCGTGACGTTCAGGAATCTTATTGTGAATTTGTTGACAAATATTTAAAGGAATATAAGCCAGAAGTAGTCCACGCTCACGACTGGCTGACTTACGAAGCCGGTATTTTAGCCAAAAAAAATTACGGTATTCCACTTGTTGCACACGTCCACGCCACTGAGTTTGACCGAGCTGGTATGCACACTGGAAACCCCCTAATTCACGAAATTGAATATGAAGGTCTGATGCTGGCTGATAAAATCATTGCCGTGTCAGAATCTACCAAGCGAATTATTCACGAAAAGTATCATATCCCGCTTAATAAAATCGATGTAATATACAATTCACTAGATGAAAACTACGAAAATTCCGATTACCATTTTAAAGACCAGACTTATGGTTTTTTGCTCAAACAAAAACAAGAAGGCTGCACTATTGTATCAACGGTCGGACGTTTTACAGTGCAAAAAGGACTACAGAATCTAATGCGTGCTGCAGCACTGGCTATTTCTAAAAACCCCAAACTAATTTTTGTCTTTGCCGGCGATGGCGAAGAAAGAAATGAATTGATTGAGCTTGCCGCCGACCTCGGCATATCTAAAAATGTAATATTTACCGGGTTTATTCGTGGCAAAAAGCTTCGTGACATTTATTCTATTTCTGATATATTCGTAATGAGTTCGGTATCCGAACCATTTGGCCTTACGGCACTAGAAGCCGCTCACCATGGCGATGCATTAATTCTCACTAAGCAATCAGGCGTGTCAGAAGTAATTTGGTCGGCAATGACCTATGATTTCTGGGACACTCAAAAACTCGCCGACGAAATATTATCGATTGCTGAAAATCCTGCACTTAAAGAATCCTTGCAATCAAACATTAAAAACGAATACCATAAAATCTCGTGGAATGAGGTTGCCAAAAAATGTTTGAAGGTTTATAATAAAATAGTAAAACATAAGGATTATTAAGGGTGCGCGCGATTTGTTTATATCTACACATTCATCAGCCACTCCGTTATCGAGAGTATTCAATTTTTGATGTCGGAAATGATTCCAACTATTACAATGATAATTTTTATGGTCGTCAAAGCAACGAACGCATCTTTAAGAAAGTCGCTAAGAAAAGCTACTACCCAATGCTTAGGCTTCTTCTTGATAATATGAAAAAATACCCCGAATTTAAAGTCTCGTTTAGCATCACCGGCACCTGGCTCGAACAAGCTGAAAAATGGGAGCCAGAATTAATCAAGCTCATTCGCGAGATGGTGAGTCTCGGTCAATGTGAGATAGTCGGAGAGACCTACTACCACTCGCTAGCTTATTTCTATAATCTCGACGAGTTTAATGACCAGGTCAAAATGCACGCCGAAGCCATCAAAAGGATTTTTGGCGTGAAGCCTAAAGTCTTTCGCAATACCGAGTTTGCCTACAATGATTCCCTCGCTCGCTGGGCCGAAGCTGAGGGCTATGAGGCAATTCTTGCCGAAGGCTGGGACAAAATACTCGACTGGCGTAGCCCTAATCACGTCTATCGCCCTACCGGTTGCAAAAATCTAAAACTTCTTCTTAAAAATTACCGTTTATCCGATGATATCGCCTTCCGTTTTTCCAATCGTGGCTGGAGCGAATGGCCACTTACTGTACCCAAATACCAAAAATGGCTAGACGATGATTGTTTACGTGGCAATCTTATCAACCTCTTTATGGATTTTGAAACCTTTGGTGAACACCAATGGGAAGATACCGGTATATTTGATTTTATGAACACCCTAATTTCGTCCTGGTTATCCGAATATGAGAATAAATTTGTCACCGTCTCCGAAGCGGCAAACCTGGAGTACCCAGTTGCCGAAATATCGATGCCAGACACCGTAACCTGGGCCGACACCGAACGTGATTTGTCAGCCTGGCTCTCTAATTCGATGCAGCGCTCTGCTATGGAACAAGTCTATGCTTTACGCGAGCAAATTCTAAACACTCACGACGACAAATTAATCTCCGACTGGCGCTATCTCACTACTTCCGACCATCCATATTCGATGTGCACCAAGTATTGGAATGATGGCGATGTCCACGCCTATTTTTCCGCCTATGCCTCGCCATACGAATCATTTATGTATTTTATGAATGTTTTAAGAGACATTGAATATAGAATCAAAAAATAATCCCCTTAAAGGGGATTATTTTAGCGTTTCTTTTCCTTGACTTCGTTTCGACCAAGATTTTTCTTAGTCTCTGTGAATACAACGTGTTTTCTCAGAACTGGATCATACTTCTTTAAAGATAATTTGTCAGGAGTATTCATCGTGTTCTTTTTGGTGTAGTAAGCACGAACACCCGATTCTTCCGAAACGAGGCCAACGAGTTTGCGTTTAGTATTATTCTTCTTTGCCATAATTAAAACTATTCTACCACAGAATATAAAAAATGGCAAGGCTTATTGCCTTGCCGTAGCAAATCAGGGTAACTTTCCACTGCCTCCGCAGTAGATGCATTTTCGACGATAAACGTCATAGCCAGTACCATCACAGTGGTAGCACTTTTTGGGCTTATAGCCCAGGCCACACTCCGCTACGTGTCTGTCACGCTCTTGTTCGGAAAGAAACGGCTTTCCACATCTCGGACACGACCAAGTCACTCATATCACCACCTTTCAAAAAGACTATATATAATATATATTATATATCGTAAAGCATTATATTATATAATAGGTTGTCTTGCAAGCAAAAGCTCAATGAATGCTCGCATATCTTTCATCGTATTACTCTTATCGGCTTCCACGAAAATTTCCGGCTCATCTAAAAACACAAGTGTAGTGACTAAAGCATAAACAGTCTTTAAGAGTCTAATAAATTCTGCGTCGTCTTTTTCGTTAAACTCATAAACCTTATCGTGTACTTCATCAAATTTGTCTTGCATCACAAACAAAATATGTCCGTGCGTAACTTTATAATCACGATATTTCAAAGAATTATTGAGCAGAAACTTATAAAATTGTAGCTGCAACATATAATTATACAAGCTCGGCACCGAATCCCACTTCTCCGGATGATACGCCCCAGTCTTATAATCATAAATCTCGATAGTTTTATTAGTTTCATCTACTATAATATGGTCAATTTTCCCCGTGATAGGCACACCATCCACCACGATTTTTTCTGTATAAAAATTTACTTCCGCTAATCCCTGACGAATAATGCTACCAAATTGCTCTAAATCTAATCTCAAATTTTCTACGCCCTTTTCGCGTAAGATATTTTTATCCTCTTCACTCGCATCACATTTTTTCACTGCTTCAAGATAAAACTCAACTGCTTCTTCATCAGATGAACCAGTCTTGGTTACCTGTTCAAAAGTCAGATGCATTAAATTGCCTAGTGTGAGAGCCCAAGTATCTGGCCCACTCGGTGCACCCAGCACATATCTCTCAAAGAAGGACTGAGGCCCACCATATATAATATCCACAAAATTGGTAAGAGCTGATGCCGACATCTTAAATCCAGACATCTTATCTTTGTAAAATGCTCTCATATCGGGAGAGTTAGCCACGTAAGCCGTCAGCCAGTTTCTGATGTTTTGTTCGCGCAATGAATAATCAATATATCCTTGCATTTCCACTACTTTTTTAGTAGGTAGAAATGGCGAAATGACGCTTTCTCTCCCTAATTCATCCTTTGATACGAATTCTTCAAAATACTCTAAGCGTTCCGGCGATTTATCATTAAAATCACGCAAGGAATTAGTGATATAAAGCGTACTTTTAGCCCGAGTCAGAGCTACATATAGAACCCGAATTTTCTCGCTATCAGTAATACCAGTATGACGAATCTGGGTGAGATTTGCCGGCAAGGAAAGAAAAGTATTATTTCCTTTGCCTTTACCCCAAGCCGTGTGGTCTGCCGAAATAATAAATACGTATTCAAACTCCAACCCCTTAGCTTTATGTGCAGTCAAAATTTGCACCGCCTCATCCGCCTCACGATAAGGGCTAGAACTAGTGATTGGCATTTCGGCTGCTTCATAATCGTCAAGCATCTCCACCAGATCGTGAAGCCTTAAGGTCTTCTCGCCAAAGTGTTTTTGGAGCTTTCCTCTTAAAGTCGCTAAATTTTCATAAAACGAAAACCTACCATATTCATCAAGATCTTGAATTTTCATTAATGTCGTAAAATATCCCAGCATCCCTATCAAAGTATCCGAAAATGATTTTTGCACCAAATTCGCGATATTTTCCGCCACCGCCTTAAATTTCGGCTCTTCATCTTCCATCAAACAATCAAAAATTGATTTTCGTTCCATCCTAGCTTTTGCTGCTAGTTTTAAAACCTCTAGCATCGGCAAATCGAAGAAAGGATAAGACAGTATTTCCATTATTTGCACAGTTGGTTTTTTCTCGTTAGCAATTTCGTCTATAAATCTCGCGAGCACAAATAATTGGTGCATCCGTTCGTCTTCAAACAAATTATCCCGTTTCTCATAAGCAATCTTAATCTCACTATGGGCTTTTAAATATGGCAGAAGTGGCTCAAAATATTTCGATTTATAAGAAATTACAGCAATATCGTTCTGTTTTACGCCACTCTTAATTAATTCAGCAATTTTATCTGCCACAAATCCAAACTCCGCATCTGAGGAATTAAATTCATAGCGGTAAATCTGAGAATTCGCCGGCGTTTCTTTGTGTGCCAGAAGTTCCTTGTCACCAAATCGATCCAGAGCTTGCTCGATAATATGATGTGAAAAATCTAATATCTCTTGGGTGCTCCGATAGTTTTCTGTTAGCGCCATTACTTCAGCCGTGTAGTGCTTTTGAAAATCAGTTAAATTCGAACTAAGTGCCCCCTGAAATTCGTAAATCGCTTGATCATCGTCTCCCACCGCCATAATCATTGGCTTTTCGTAGTCGGTAAGTTGTTTAACAATTTCAAACTGTGATGGGTTAGTATCCTGAAACTCGTCAAGCAGAATGTATTGATACCTCTCCTGTAAACTCATTCTAAACCCAGCATCATCGTGAAGCGCTTTTACCGCCTCATCAATCATATCATCAAAATCAAATAGCCCGTGTTCCCTTAAAAATTCTTCATACGATGCCATTAACCGAGAAAGCGACAATAATTTTTTATTGGCAATTCTATCTTTCAAACGATAGTTCCCTGCGCCATCCTTTTCAGAATTGTCATTTCGCCATTTTGTGAGTGGCGCAACACTCTCTGCGTCTTCTGCGTTTATAATTGCTTGTTTTAGACTTCGTGAAAGTAGCGCAATCGAACGCTCAATATTTTTAAGTATCGGCTTATCATTTTCGTGGCCTTTTAATGTTTCAAAAACCGGCAAGTAAGCATTTTCAAGTGATTCTTTAAACTTCCGCGGAACAATTCTTAAAAGATATGGCGAAATAACATCAGAAAGCACCGCTGAATCCTCAATATTTTGCTTGGCAATCGTCCCTAAATCTTCCGCTGTGAGATTAGCCGCCTTAGCCTCTGAAATCACAGAAATAATATCTTTAATTTTATCGCCTCTTAAAATATCGTTTCCAGACAATTTTTCCTGCAAGAGCTTTACAATTTTATATTGCGTCACCTCGTCGATTGCCGCATCGAGCTGCCGGTCATAATTTTCGGCATAATTCTTATATTGTGCCAAAATTTCTTGTCCGAAAGCGTGATAAGTCCCGATATTTACTTTAAGACCTTCTTTTCCAACAATGCTCTTTAATCTTTCGCGCATATTTTTCGCGCCACTATCCGTAAAAGTCAAACACAAAATGTTTTCTGGGTTAGTGTCGGTATTTTTTAAAATATAGGCGACTTTTTCAGATAATAATTGCGTCTTGCCCGTACCAGGACCAGCTAAAACCAAAAGCGGTCCGTCTAAATATTCGACTGCTCTCTTTTGTCCTGCATTCAAGCCCATTTTTCACTCCTAGAAATCAAATCTGATAGATGTGGCAAATCATCAGGTAGAGCAATCTCACCACGCTTGATTTTTTTAAGCGCCGAAACACCTTCCACAGTTTTCTCAGGTTGATAATCTGGATTACCCCTTAGTAAATCACCATATTCATAATTTCGAGACGGGTAGCCACAAGTTAGTTTCAAATCTCCAATACCACAAGCTAAGTCTACCGTCCGTGAATCCGCCCCATTGTAGGCCAAAATACTTCTCATCTCATCTGCTACTTCAAAAATGAATTCTCGCCAAGCATCGGTTTCACGTTTTAAGCCTAGAATTCCAGCCAAAATAGCGTAAACATTCTTAAGGGCTCCGCACATCAAAACGCCCCGCTTATCGTCGGTAAAATCAAATGAAAGATAATCGGTAGAAAATAGTTTAATCACTCGGTCGTCAGTGGCAGTAAGTTTAGTTTTTTTGCCAGCCTTAATATCATCCGCAAAACCAGGGCCAGACAAGACCATATAATCCTTAAAATTATCAAATGTATGGTCAGATAAAATCCCCTTCGTTGCCACAATCAAGGGTACATTTTTTGGTAAATATGGCAAAACATACGGTGTAGCCTTAGAAGGTACTGCGAGTAGAATATATTTTGCCCCCTTTAACACATCAGATAAGCTTTCCCGCTCAACCTTTGAATCATAATAATCAATATCATAGCCTTTATCTGCTAGTATTCCTCCTAGCGCTGTGCCGAAAGCTCCCGCTCCCATAATCGCAATTTTCATTTTTTATTACTCCTATAATTATTAATTGCATCTCTCAGGGCATCGTGGCCCAGAATTGAACAATGAAATTTATGTTTCGGCAAATTTCCGAGATAGTTATCAATATCCTTCGCTGATATTTGTAGTGCTTCATCCAATGTTTTACCTTTAGCTAGTTCAGATAATGCCGATGTCGAAGCAATCGCCGAGGCACAACCATAAGTCTTCCAACGTAAATCAAAAATTTTGCCATCTTTTACTTTGATATACATCTTCATCTGGTCGCCACAAATCGGATTCCCGACTAAACCCACTGCATCATAATCAAATTTCGATTCGTCGCCCATTAAAAAATTTCGCGGGTTCAGAAAATGATCTTTTACCGTATCAGAATAAACCCAGTCACCCGTATCGCTTTTACCGTCACTCATTCATACTCCTTATCTTAATTGTACTCATACCTTGTAAATTTGCAATAATCTGCGGCAGCACAGCCATCACTTTTTCCACATCTTCCATCGTATTTGAAAGGCCAAAAGAAAATCTAATCGACGAATGCGCCACTTCTGCATCACCAGTTTTAGCCATCAAAACGTGAGAAGGCTTAATATCACCGGCCGCACAAGCCGAACCAGTAGATACAATTATACCTTCGGCATCAAGATATAATTGTATCGATTCACCTTCCGCCGCCTCAAAAGATGCATTTAGAATATTCGGCAATGATTTCTCCTTTTTAATATCAGTGTTTAGGCTGCTACCAGGTATCTCATCTAAAATCCGCTTCGCCAAAGTATCACGTAGCCCGCGCACTTTTTTATCATATATTTCCCAAGTAGCATTTTTCCTTGCATATTCTAGCGCTGCCTTAAACCCAGAAATTCCTACCGTATTATAAGTCCCGCCTCGACGTTTCTTTTCTTGATTGCCACCAATAATCAGAGGCTTAAAAGGCACGTCAGTCCGTACATAAAGCGCTCCTACGCCCACTGGTCCGCCAATTTTATGAGCCGAAAAAGTCGCGTAATCTAAACCGAGCTTTTTTACATCTATCGGCATTTTACCAAGCACCTGAGTTAAATCAGAATGCAGATATTCGCCATCTTTTTTCTTAGGCAATTTCAAGAATTCACCAGTTTCATTATTGGCAAGCATATAAGAATATAGCTTAGGTCTATTATTGCCACTATAAATTTTAGCACTTTCTATTATCGAGTGATGTTCTAGTGGCGAAGTTTCGATTTCACAGCCTTCAAAAGTCCGAATTACTGTGTTATTCGCTTCCGACGCCGAAGCCGTAAAAATAATTTCTTCCGGCTTAGCATTTATTAATTCAACAAGGAGTTTACGGCAATCTTCTACCTCATTAAGCGCTAAATGCCCCGGCGTGTGAAGCGCCGAAGCATTAGCAAATAACTCTTTTTCCGCTCTATGCATAGCCACCACCACCTCGTCAAGAAGCGGTGACGTAGCTGCATAGTCAAGGTATACCATTAGAATACTTCTTTTTTGTGGCGATACTTTTTCACTGACTTCACAATTGAAAAGATAATCGCACTAACCGTTAAGATAAATATTACCAAAAACCAAATCGGGCAAGCAATCACGATACGGTGATTAGTCGAAACTTCACCCATATAAGTAATCGTCTGCGTTACATCGTAAATACCAAGCGGCGAAATTCCCTCAATATTGCGACCCATCGAGCGAGTCGTATCTGGCATAATTACTTCCTCAATAATACCGCTTTCACCCTCGGTCGGATAAATCGTCGCTGGCGAAAAGACACTTTTAACTTCCAGAGCAACTTTTGCGATTTCGTGTACATTACCTTCGTTTTTGAGCTCCGCACCTATTTCAATTGGCATACTAGTCACAAAACCAGGGACAGTATTTTTGATAATCTCACCCTTGCGCTCGGTCTCGCCAGCAATCCCAGCATAAATTAGGCTTGCCATCTCGAACACATTTTTAACGGCCAAACCTTCGCCACTAGCACTATTCTCAGCTGAACTCACCAGAATAGCTGCATACTGACCACCAGCCGGAGCGGTTTCAGGAACCTTAATAGTAAAATTAATCTTAACCGAATCGTTTGGCTTTACTTTACCAGTCGGATTTTCAATAGTAATCCACTTAGTGATTTGGGTGTGTTCAGTCGAGGTGGCTAAATCCGCATCATACCCTTCACCCACTACACCATAGGCCGAAATTTCTGTCTTATACGAAAAATCACCTTTTGCGCCATCAGGATTAACCACCGTAATCGAACCTTTGTATGTTTCACCAGGTTTGAGCTCAATCATTTGGCTCATCGGAGTCACCGTGAACACATTTAAATCTTCCATATTCCTCCATTACTTACTTGTTATCTATATTATAACACGGGTATTATTCAATTTTTAAAATTTTTCCAGTTCCATATTCTAGATGGAGTAACCTTTGATTCTTAGAACCTCTATATCTCAGACTCAAATCTTTTAGCCCAATAATAAATGGCCCATCAATCATAGCATCCAATGATTTTAGAAACTCCCACTGCGGCCCACCGGCTTTTTTTATTTGTTCATAGGTAAATCCTGAAAATGACCAGACGTTCCAACTTAAGTTTTTGCGCACCCAGTCTGCAATTTCTTTACAAGCCTCTGGTTGGACAAATGGCTCACCCCCGCAAAAAGTCAAACCTGCTTGCCCCTTGAATTGGCTTAACCTTTCGCATATTTCTTTTGTACTAACGAGAAATCCTCCTTGATAGTCCCAGGTTTCTGGATTTTGGCATTCCTTACAATGATTAGGACAACCCTGAGTCCAGACCACCGCTCGAAGACCATCACCGTTCACGATGTTGTCGTGTTCCAGCGGCCCAGATAGCCGAATCATCCCCTTAGGTGGCTGCGGAGCAGAGTGCATCCGCTCGACAGCCATTTTGTCCCAATCAATTTTCTCTGGCATTTTATTTACCCTTTGCACAGCTACAAACTTTTTCGAAAGGCACATCGCCTTCTAGACGTCCACAATGTGGGCATCTTTCGCCTTTAATAATGCCGGAGAAGCCACAAACTGGGTCACGATCTACTGGGTGGTTTACGGAACCATAACCAATCCCGCAATCGTGCATCTTACGAATCACCGCCTCAAAAGCTGCAATGTTTTGTGATGGGTCACCATCGAGTTCGATGTAAGTAATGTGCCCAGCGTTACAGAGATTATGATACGGCGCTTCAATTTCAATCTTCTCAAAGGCCGAAATTGGAAAGTATACTGGCACGTGGAACGAATTAGTGTAGAACTCGCGGTCAGTGACACCTGGAATCTTGCCAAATTCTTTGCGGTCAAGTTTAGTAAAGCGACCTGCGATGCCTTCCGCTGGCGTTGCAAGAAGCGAGAAGTTTAATTTATACTTCTTACAATACTCATCACATTTTTCACGCATATGGGTAATAATATCAAGACCAAGCTCACGCGAATCTTCATCTTCACCGTGATGCTTACCGGTCATCGCAACGAGAGTTTCTGCAAGACCGATAAAACCAATCGAGAGCGTCCCGTGTTTAATCACATCGCGTAAAGTGTCATTCCAACCGAGTTTTTCTGAGCCAAACCAGTTGCCTTGCCCCATCAAGAATGGGAAGTTACGTACGTGCTGGTTGGCCTGGAAATCAAATCTTTCCAGAAGCTCATCCTTCACTAAATCCATTTTCTCGTCTAATTCTTTATAGAATCCATCCCAATCTGCTTCTTTTCTTTCACCAAGGCAAATTCCGTGTTTAATACCAATCCTTACTAAGTTTACAGTAGTAAAGGATAAGTTACCACGACCGGTCACAATACCATCCGACTCAGGGAATACAGAAGCAAATACCCGAGTCCGACAACCCATCGTCGCAATTTCCGTACGATAATCGCCCTTCTTGTAGTATTTTAGATTGTATGGTGCATCGATAAAGCAGAAGTTCGGGAACAAACGCTTTGCCGACACTTGCATCGCTTTTTTAAACAGATCGTAGTTCGGATCATCCGGCTCGTAGTTAATCCCTGACTTCACTTTAAAAATCGAAATTGGAAAAATCGGCGTCTCACCTTTACCCAGACCATTTTCCGTGGCTTGGAGTAAGTCCATCGAGACCAACCGCCCCGCCGGAGTAGTATCAGTACCGAAATTAATCGAAGTAAATGGCACCTGTGCGCCAGCACGCGAATGCATAGTGTTTAGATTATGTACGAAACCTTCCATTGCCTGCAAAGTCTCACGCTCGACGTCCTCATTTGACGCTTCGACCACTTCTTTTGGCCATTTAGCCTTTTCTAGCTTCTTGTCGTCGCCATATTCATAATCATCTTTGACTTCTAGCTCAATCTTTTTCTTGGTGAATTTGTTATATTTAGCCAAATTTCGCTTCAAGGCCTTACGGAATGATTTATTCACACCTGGCGCCATCGCATAATCAAAATTCGGAATCGACTGACCACCGTGTTGCTCATTCTGATTAGCTTGAAGTAAAATCGCCGCTAGCGCCCCATACGAACTAATAGAATTCGGCGTACGAAGATGCCCGTGGCCAGTGTTAAAGCCTTTCTCAAATAAGACAAATGGATCAGATTGGCAGCAAGTCAAAGTCCCAGTTGCATAAAAATCAAGATCGTGAATATGAATATCACCATTATCATGCGCTGCGGCAATATCTGGCCGAAGTAGAAGCGACTTAGCAAATACTTTGGAGCCTTCCGCGCCAAATTGTAACATCTTACCCATTGCCGAGTTCCCATCGACGTTGGCATTCGAACGCTTCACATCTGAATCTTCCGACGCATCAGCGTGCGAAATCGTCCGATAAATCATCATTAAATCTGACTTAGCGTCCCGAATTCTTGATCGCTCTTGGCGATATTGAATGTAGGCCCTTGCCGTCTTCTTGAATGAAGATTCCATCAAAACCTCTTCTACAATATCCTGAATCTGCTCAACATTCGGCGTACGTGCCTTAATCTCTTTCTCTGCGCGCTGCAATACCTTCTCTGCCAAAGCCTTCGCTCTGTCATGCTTAAACTCTTCTGTAGCGAGTCCTGCCTTCGCAATCGCTTCCGTAATCTTCTCTGGGTCAAACTTTACGATTTTCCCATCTCTTTTAACTATTCGTTTGAACATGAAATATACCTCCTTCAATGTATTTCATTTTCATTTTTAATATAATCCATGACCTTTTTGTAGGCGAATACGGTGGTAATGCTTGTATGTATCACCCTACATCTAGTGTCTTGTATCTATCATACACCACTAAATCTAGTATTTCAAGCCTTTTATGCTAAAAATGTAAAAATTACAACAAAAAAAACTCTCGTGGTGGGGATTAATAAGCCAGGTTTTAACAGTATACAAAAATGGGAACAACCAGAGCTACTTGAATATTGTTAAAAATATGGGATAATATTTATATGAGAAAAGGAACTATCAGTTTAAAAGAGTGGTGCATTGATAACGATAGGCTCGATATTCTTTCTAGTTTTGATGAAAAGAAAAATGGATTTTCTGCAGCCGAAATAGGCAGAGCAATGTCTAAAAAAGTCTGGTGGACATGCCAAAAATCGGCAAAACATAGCTACTTATGCAGTACAGCGAACAGAACAAAGGGGCGCAGCTGTCCATATTGTGCAGGTAAAAAAATCTTAGTAGGCGACAATGACCTATTTACCACTAACCCGGAATTAAAGGCAGACTGGTTCTATGAGAAAAACCAGACAGAAGGCTTATATCCAGAAAAATGCACATCGGGTACACATAAAAGTGCGTGGTGGAAATGTAGTAATTGCGGCTATGAATGGAAGGCAATAATTTTTAATCGTTCAAGGGGGCATGGCTGCCCGTCATGTTCTCATTCTCCAGAGACAGTGCATAAAAGTAGAGATATTGCTACTAGCACTCCGTGGTTGTTGAAAGAATGGGATTACGAACGAAATGCCCTTAACCCGAGCGAAGTCCTTATTTCTTCAGACAAAAAAGTATCCTGGATATGTAGTAAATGTGACTATCACTGGACAGCAACTCCAGCAAATAGATTCCATCAAAAATCTGGATGTCCGAAATGTGCTGGCTCAGTCGTTGATGTCGGCGTAACTGATCTTGCTACCGTTAATCCAGAAGTAGCCAAAATGTGGGATTATGAAAAAAATACATTACGCCCAGACCAGGTAACTTCCAAGACTCATCAAAGAGCGTATTTTATTTGCCCAAAAGGACATAGGTTTAAAGCAAGTATCGCGAATATTTCTAGAGGGGAAGGATGTCCAATATGTGGAAGAGAGCGAAAAGTATCGATGCCAGAGTATGCATTATTTTATTATCTGAACAAGCTATTCCCAGACGTGGAACAGACGTGCAGGCTTGAACACATGGAGAATAAAGAGCTCGATATATTCATTCCTTCAATCAAGCTAGCGATAGAATATGATGGTTCATGGTTCCACTCCGATATTGAGCGTGACATAAAAAAATACGAACTATGCAAAAAGAACGGGATAAGACTAATTAATATACGCGAAGAGAAATGCCCAGAACTCCCAGACTACATGGAAACAATCGTTAGGAATGATAACACTAACGAATCGTTAAGTGGGGTTATAAGGACTCTTATCAAACAAATTAGCCTAGAATACGGCGTTAATTCTGATATCGTAGTGGATGTCGATAAAGATCAAAGTGAAATACTTAGTATGTATATCACTCATGAAAAAGATAATAGCCTTGCGGCCCATTTTCCGGAAATAGCAGCCGAATGGGATTACGAAAAGAATGATGGGATTAACCCTAAAATGTTTACCCCGGGTTCAAATAGGTGTGTTTTCTGGAAATGTAGCAACTGCGGACATGGATGGAAAGCTGGTATCAACAATAGGACCGGGGGGACTGGATGCCCAAAATGCTCTAGAAAAGCGGGAAGCACGAAGAAAGCATCGAATAGCCCAGATAGATTATTAAAGAATAATGCGCTGATAAAAGAATACGACTTCACAAAAAATAACTACGACTTGGACACACTGAGAATTGGCAGCCATAAAATTGCATGGTGGAAATGCGGTAACTGTGGGTGCGAATGGCAAGCTGATATTCACGTCAGAGCACGGGGCGGGCGCAAATGCCCTAACTGCAAAGCGAAACACGATGTCGATACTATCAAATAAAGATTTAGATCTCGAGCTACTTTATGATGAGCTCTTAATGAGACGTGAGGCGCCGTGGAATAACGGAAGAATAAACGACCGCCTTTCGTTCCCAGAATTAAACAAGCTATTTAAATTAATAAACTCAGGTACAGAAAAAGAGTCGTTCTTTTATCAGGGAAATCTATTTCGTATACATCAGGGATACTCCATGCTATACGACGATATAGATATGAGCAGAGAGGTGCTGTGTGGGTCGATCTATGATGATGGCAGTTGTTATGTTTTGCCAATTACGAAATATGATGAGAAACTTGTAGCATACAGTTTGAGCCCTGATTTTGCGAGAGATATTTATTACAAAGTGCGCGGGGATGAAACGGCCGTTATTATTCATGCCAATACAAAGGATAAATATGGCATTTATGGCAACGAACTCATAAGGGTGTTGGGCGGGCAAATGGATAAATTTTATGAAGAATACGAGGTTCTGTTCCCGCTGTCAAAAAAATATGTGGTTAAAGAATATAAAACAACACCAAATAGATTCAGGTACTACAAACGTGCTGAGAGAAAACTGGCGCCCCATACATAAAGACCTAACCAAACTGTTGGGGATTTAACGGATGAAATTATAGAGGTAAATTACGATTTTTGGCATATTTTTGTCGCAAAAATGGCATAAAAATAGCCCTCTATTTTTGCGAGGGATTTAACAGACACTAATAGATTACGAAATAGTTGAAGACTATTTTATAACCCGTTTGGTGGGGATTACAGGGCTTGAACCTGTGACCTTACGAATGTGAATCGTACGCTCTAGCCAACTGAGCTAAATCCCCAGATTACGAAAGTATGTTATAATTATAACATGGATATCGAAAAATATAAAGACGAACTTCAAGAATTAGAAAACTTTTTGGCCTCGCCAGATGCTTTTTCTCATCCTGATTTTGCTAGTAAAAGTAAGCGTGTGGCCCTTCTTCATCAAATAATCGATTTAGACCGTCAAATTACTCAATCTGAAACAAATCTAAAAGAAGCCGAGGCCCTTATCGATGACCCAGAGCTTGGCGAAATTGCAAAAGAAGATGTTAAATCCTTGAAAGCGTCTCTCGAAAAAAACAAAGCCGAACTCGAAGAATTGCTCATTCCTCGTGACCCCACCGATGATAAACCAGCTATTCTAGAAATCCGTGCTGGCGCCGGCGGCGACGAAGCTTCCCTATTTGCCGGTGAGCTTTACCGCCTTTATACCAAATATGCTGAAAACCATAATCTAAAAGTCGAGCTCATTAGCCAAAACGAAAACGAAGCCGGCGGCATGAAGGAAGTCATATTCAAAATTAGTGGTGATAATGCATACGGACAATTAAAATTTGAAGGTGGCGTCCATCGCGTCCAACGTGTCCCCGTCACTGAATCTCAAGGCCGCATTCACACCTCAACCGCTACCGTAGCAGTTCTTCCCGAGGCTTCCGAGCAAGATTTAGTAATTAGCCCCGAAGATTTACGTATCGACATTTACCGTTCTGGTGGGCATGGTGGTCAGGGAGTCAATACCACTGATTCCGCCGTCCGCATCACACATCTTCCCACCGGCCTCGTCGTCGCCATGCAAGACGAACGCTCTCAACAACAAAACCGTATTAAAGCTATGAACATTCTCCGCTCCCGACTTCTCGAACGTAAAAAGGAAGAAGAATTAAAATCCGCCTCTGAGGCCAGAAAATCCCTCATCGGCACCGGCGACAGAAGCGAAAAAATCCGCACCTACAACTTTCCCCAAGACCGTGTCACCGATCACCGCATCCACTACTCCCGCTCCAACATCTCTGCTGTTATGGACGGCGACATCGACGACATCATTCACGAGCTAGTAAAGCATGAAAGAGAACTCAAAGACTAAAGATTTTTACGGCCGCGATTTTATCGTGACGAAAGACGTTTTAATACCCCGCCCAGAGACAGAACAGCTAATTGATATGGCGCTTGACTTGTCCGGCAAGCCCTATCTTCCTGGCGTCAAACCGAACAAACGAGTTTTACCAGAAAACCCAGTAATTCTCGATGTCGGCACCGGCTCTGGCTGCATCGCCATCACCCTAGCTTTAGAATTAAAAGAAGCCAAAGTCTACGCTACGGACATCTCAGGGCCAGCTCTTAAAATCGCACAAAAAAACGCGCAAAACCTTCACGCATCTATAATTACCATTATATCATATCTACTCGAAAAAGTCAAGGATAGCACCCTTCCCACCCCAGATATAATCGTTGCCAATCTCCCCTATGTCGACGAAGCCTGGCCTTGGCTAGATAAAAAAGCTCTGGAAAAAGAACCTTCTATTGCTCTCTACGCAAAAGACCACGGACTAGCTCTTATCAAGGAACTAATCGCCGAAGCCTCTACCATCAAGACACCATATTTAATTCTCGAAGCTGACCCCTGCCAACATAAAAGTATTGAACACTATGCCAAGAATAATAAATATATCCTGCAGAAAACCACAGGATACATCCTTTATTTTAAAAATAAAGACGCTATTTAGCGGAATACGCTCCAAGTGTCACATTTACCGCCATCTCATTACCATCACGAAGAACTGTAAGTTGTACTGTATCGCCAGGTTGATATTCACCAATGAGAGAAGATAACGAGCCGGCTTTACCAATTTTAATACCATTTACCGCCGTAATGATATCTTTATCTTTGAGCCCTGCCTTATCCGCCGGACTTTCTTTTACAATAGCAGAATATTTCGCTGAATTATAAAGATATACACCAGCGTTTACTGGCAAATTATATTCTTTAGCGATATCAGGGGTTATTTCCACCGAATACACTCCAATATAAGCTCTCTCAGCTTTACCTTTTTCAATCAATTGCTTCAGCATACCCTTGACCGAGGAAATCGGAATTGCAAAACCCATATTTTCTGCCGAAACACCAGTTGCCGTATTAATACCGATCACTTCACCCGCTGCATTAATTAAAGGCCCCCCGGAATTACCAGAGTTAATCGCCGCATCAGTCTGAATCATATCCGAAAGTTGCTCACTCATCGATCCGGTGCTATCTGTCGCCGTAAGCGACCGGCCCGTCCCCGAGATAATTCCTGAGGTTACAGTATTTTGATACATCCCCAAAGCATTACCAATCGCAATCACCTGTTGCCCGACCGTAATCGTCTTTGAATTCCCAAGCGTCGCTGGCTTCAGATTTGAAACCCCATCAATTTTAAGAAATGCCACGTCATTTAGCGGGTCTGTAGCTACGAGGTCCACATCTTCAAAAGTCGTCCCGTCAAAGAGCACCACGTTTATTTTCGTCGCTCCATCAATCACGTGCTTATTAGTTAAAATATAGCCATCCTCAGTCACGACAATCCCCGTCCCTGCCGCCGAAGAATCATAGCTCATTCCAAAATAACCTGTCGTTTTAATCGAAGTCACAATCGAAACGACACTTTCCGATACCTTACTCACAATGTCCGCCACTGAACCCTCGACGAAATTCGCCGAATTACCATCTGCACCGTCACCCAAAATCGTTAGCGGTGTCGAAGATTTATTATAACTTAAAATGCTAAAAACCGTACTCGTACCAGCCAAAATCAAAGCCAGAAACGCCAAAATGATTGCTAGCCAATTTCCACTCTTTTTCGCCTTAGTCACAGTATCCTTTTTTGGCTCATCTTTAACTTCACTTACAATTTCTTCAGCCAAAGCCTTCTCCTTTTTAAATTTTTCTTCCTCAAAATTTTTACCCATTTCTTTTTCCATTTTCCTCCTTAGATATTAAATATTGGATTACTAAACCATATTACAATAATGCCCACCAGTATCACACCAAAAAGCACCGGTCCAATAATGTGGCGGAATCGAAAATCATCTTGATAACGAATTATCGCTTGTCGCGCATAATTATAAATAAACGCAAAAATTGTAAGTATTATCGCTACCTGTGGAATCCGAATGCCTGACGCCCCAAAAGTATAAACAATTGCCCAAGACTGGCACAGCCAAGCAATTTCCGCAAAAATCAGCCCACAAACTAGAGTTGTCATAGTAAAATCCCTATTACTCGTTTGCGAGAGCACGTGCCGACTCGCTGCATAGCCCACTAGAAACGCCAAAAATATCGTAAACACTGGGCTCTGCCCTGCAGTTACAAAAGTCGTAGCCGAAATGCCAAGAAACACCGCAATCAAAGATTGCGCCAAAGTCGCGTTTTCGCTAGATAGTGGTTTAATAATTACTAACCAAATTACATAAAACGACATCAGCACAAAATCTACCGGTAAAAGTGTATTCCCGGCATAATAAGAAAGTAACACCACGCTCATCCCGACAATCAAATCCACCAAATTTGATTTTAAATTTAGCCATAAATAGCGCCTTCTTACCGCAAAAATCCGCCATTTCGACACTAATACAAGCAAAAATCCGAACAGCGGACTACTGCTAAACACCGTAACAAGCACCGCCCCAATCCCAAGTAAAATATTCAGGAAAATATGTACCGCACCGCTTGCAATATTCCTCGATTTCCTTGCTAAAATATAATCTGCCATATGCCTATATTATAGCAGATTTCTGAAAAGAAACTTAAAAAACGAAAGCGTTTCAACGCCTTAAATTCAAAAAGGTGATATAATAATAAAATGCAACCAACATTTTTTCAAAAACATCCACTCCTAAAAGATATCTTAAGTCTGGTTGGTTTTGTGGCAGCCATCATTATTGGCACCCTACTTTTAAACACCTATGTTTATCGCTCTTACAACGTTGTCGGCGCCAGTATGGAAAACACCTTACACAATGACGACCGCGTAGTCGTCAATCGCGCCATCGTTTCCTGGGATCATTTTCTCGGCAAAGAATATATCCCTGAACGTGGACAAATTATAGTATTTGTTAATGAAGACGAAGAAGCCGTCAAGGCCTACAAAGAGCAAGGCGTCAAGAATCCTATGACCTGCACCGTCCCATCCGGAGTTAATGATCAATACATCATTAAGCGCGTCATCGCCTTTCCTGGTGAACGCGTGGTAGTCGAGCGAGGTAAGATGACAATCTATAACGACGAGCATCCCGATGGTTTTGTCTATGATGACGAGTGGCGTAAATCCGCAGACGACGGCCCCAAACAGTATACTTCTGGCGAAGTTGATATGGTAGTACCAGAAGGTGAGTTATTCGTATCTGGCGATAACCGCGAAGGCTCCCATTCTTGGGACTCAAGAAATGGCCTTGGCACTATTCCATTTTGTCGTATCGTCGGCCCAGTCGTAATGAGATTATTCCCCTTTGATAAAATTCGCGGGTTTTAATTAATTTCACCGATCAGCTTGATAGATTCAGACTCTGGCAATTCCTCTACGTCTTTTAGTTTTCTCTCAATTTGCCTTGAAGTAGTTTTAGCATCGTCGATTTTATTGGCTGATTCTTGGAGCTTCTTTTGTACTCCTTCTAGCAGATCACCAAACTTCCCAAATTGCGTCTTCACTGCTCCGAGTGTCTGCCACACATCCGCCGAACGCTTCTCGATGGCAAGTGTCCGAAAACCCATCACTAGACCATTAAGCATTACCGGCAACGTCGAAGGTGAGGCAATGGTAATCTTATATTTCTTACGTACCTCATCAGAAAGCCCCGGAATCCGGATAATCTCCGCATATAGTGACTCCGTCGGTACAAACATCACCCCAAACTCCGTCGTCACCGGCGGCTCCAAGTATTTCGTAGAAATCTTCTTCGCTTGTTCTTTCACATCGGTCGCCAAAGCTTTTTGGTAAGTCGCAATCTCTGTTTTATTACCACTATCATACGCTGCGATTAGTCTAGAATAATTTTCCACCGGGAATTTCGAATCAATCGGGAGATAAACATTATCTTCCTTCCCTGGCATCTTAACCGCAAATTCCACCCGGTCGCTCGAACCTGGCTTTGTCGCAATATTTTCCTCGTATTGTGATTTGTTTAACATATCTGCAATAATCGCACCGAGCTGAACTTCTCCATAAATCCCACGCGTTTTCACACCTTCCATCACTTTCTTAAGATCACCCACTCCAGTCGCCAAATTTTTCATTTCACCAAGGCCTTGATAAACCTGCGTTAGCTGTGTCGAAATCGATTTAAAACTCTCATTAAACCTTTTCTCGACCGAAGCCTTCAGCTTCTCATCCACCGTCTCGCGCATTTCTTCTAATTTTTTTTCATTGCCAGTCTGGAGTCTTTCCAGATTCTCAGCAATTTCCTTACGGTTTTCACGAAAATTCCGGTCAATTGCAGGATTTATCTCTTTAACCTGCCCCTCCATCCGAATCAACCGCTCCTCCATCGACTTAAAATCCGCCGAGCCTTCCGCCCCCTTAGGTTTCTTAAACAAAACCACCAACAATAAAACTATTATTATTACCCCTATAATCATTAACGCTATATCCATAAAAAAATTATAGCATATCCTACCGAAAATATGCTATAATAAACCTATTGCCGACTTAGCTCAGCTGGTAGAGCAACGGTTTTGTAAACCGTAGGTCGTCGGTTCAAACCCGACAGTCGGCTCCACGAGAAAAAAGCAAGCAAAAATGCTTGCATCTTTGATGGCTTTTCCGAGTGGAGTAGACTGTACGAAGTACAGTCGGCTCCATTTTAGTAATTTTGTGCTTTTATTTCAAAATACGCTTGCGGGTGATTACATACTGGACAAATCTCCGGCGCATCTTTACCAATTACGATATGTCCACAGTTTCGGCACACCCAAATTGTATCGCCGTCGCGTGAAAAAACTTTTTTATCTTTCACATTAGAAAGCAATTTACGATATCTTTCTTCGTGCGACTTTTCAATCGCTGCTACACCTTCAAATTTTTCAGCTAATTCAGTAAAGCCTTCCTCGCGCGCCGTCTTTGCAAAATCTTCATACATATCCGTCCATTCATAATTCTCGCCATCAGCGGCCGCTTCCAGATTTACTTCCGTTGGCTCCACCTCGCCACCGTGAAGTTCCTTATACCACATCTTAGCGTGCTCTTTTTCATTCAGCGCCGTCTCCGCAAAAATTGCTGCAATTTGCTCATAACCATCTTTTTTCGCCTTCGACGCAAAATAATCATATTTATTGCGCGCCTCTGACTCACCAGCAAACGCCTTCTTTAAATTTTCTTCAGTCTTAGTCCCATCATATTTAGTTTTCATTTTTCCTCCTTTCAAATAAAAATATTAAATTGCCGTATAGCCACCATCTACCGGCATAATTAAACCAGTCACATACGAGGCTTCTTTCGACGCCAAGAACACCACTGCCGCATCCAATTCGCCTGGCTTACCGTAGCGCTCCATCGGCACGTGAGTCTTAGCAAACTCTTGAAACCTAGGCGTATCAAGCACTGCCTTAGTAAGCTCTGTCTCAAAATATCCCGGGCAAATCGCGTTACAAGTAATACCAGAAGTCGCAAGCTCCGCTGCCACGGCCCGCGTGAAATTCACCACCGCACCCTTACTTGCGTGATACGCCACCGTATGAATTTCGGTGTTCCCCACCAACCCATACATTGACGCAATATTAATAATCCGCCCATAATGGTTCTTCTTCATAATACTTGCAAACGCTCTCGTCATCTTAAACACCGAAGTCTCATCCGTTGCAATAGTAAAGTCCCACTCTTCATCTGTCATCTCAAGCACGCCTTTATCCTTAGACGAGCCGGCACAATTTAGCAAAATATCAACCTTCTTAAAATGTTTCTCCGTCTCCGCCGCCACATTATTGATGTCATCAGTCGAAGTCACATCGCATTTAATTGCAAGCACTTCCTTAGCGCCCGCTTCAATCAATTTCGGCTTAAACTCCTCGAGCCTCTCGATCCTTCTTGCCAAAATCACTAAAGATGCCCCTTGCCTAGCCAACGCCAAAGCCATTTGCTGCCCTAGCCCCGATGAAGCACCAGACACTACTGCTACGCATCCCTTAAGTTCAAACATATTATCTCCTTTCTTCTTCTAATTATAGCAATAAATATGCTAAAATAAAACTATGGAAAAATCTCGTAGCAAAACCATTATAAATGCTGGCTATCTGTTTATTTTGATCAACTTCTTACTGGCTGTTTTTAATCTACTGGTCGGATTTTTGTCAAACTCACTCGCTATAGCTTCTGACGCCATTCATAGCCTGACCGATTCTGTCTCCGGTTTTCTTATCATTATCAGTGAAAAATTAGCCAACCACAAAAAACTCAAAAACCACCGTGTCAAAATAGAGCGCATAACCACTATCGTCATCGCACTTATCATCATTGCCGTTGGCGTCGAAATCATCATCGCCTCAATCAAAAACATCATTACGCCAGAAGAAGTCGACTATTCCATCCCAACCATCATCGTAGTCATTGCCTCTGTCGCGACCAAATATCTACTCGCCAGATACTTAAAGAACACCGGCAAAGCCATCAAATCAAATGTACTAATTGCCTCCAGCGCCGAAACCTTAAATGACACCTGGATTTCCGTCGCCGTCTTAGTTTCCGCCTTAATCTACGTAATATTTAAAGTCGACATTAGCTCCTACATCAGCCTAGCCATTTCTCTTGTCATTGTCAAAGTTGGTCTAGAATTCATCTTCCCGCACTTAACCCACCATCACCACCATCATCTTGAACAAAACCCTGACCACGACCATTGCGGCAAAAATAATTAAAATCACAAAAATGGAGCCGCGAACCGGGTTTGAACCGGTGACCTCATCCTTACCATGGATGCGCTCTACCAACTGAGCTATCGCGGCACCTACGACTATTATATCACACTTCTTTATTATTCTTCCGGATTTTCGCCATCTTTTATTATCCGCACAATATCTTTACCATCCTTAATAGTTCCTCTAATGTTATCTCTTGTCAAAGCCGAAATCACCTCAATAATTCCAGCCACCGTAGTAATCACGCCCATTATAATATATCCAGGTATATCAATTGAATCCGACACAATAATAAAATACGGCCCGATAATCAGTTCGAGTACCATCAATACCAACATAAATTTCCAACGGAAATCCTTATTCTCGCGATTCTTGTAAGCATTAATCGCACCAAGCACACCATTTAGTGTCGTAAACCCACCCGCCATCAAATTCAAAATCTTATTTGTAAAGCCTTCGTTAGATAATAAAAACACTCCAAGACCCGCTACTAGCATATAAAGCAAAGTCTCCGCAAACTGCGAAAGCAACACTTTTCTCCCGGCGATTTTTTCTTCACGGCTATCATCAAAAATTCTATCAAAATTTGCCTTCATATAGCCAAACCGATACACCGCCCAAAGTGACAGAATAGTCCCAAGCGAAGTAATCAGTATAGGCAAAGATTTCGTATCATTTCCTTTACCATTTAACGCCGCAATAAACATCATCACACCCGCAAATAGCATCATAATCGACGAAGCGATTTTGTTTTTTAAGAATATTTTATATGCACTAAATCCGCGCTTGACTAACTTATTCATAATACCATTTTAGCACAAAAATAGCACCCGTATAGGGTGCTATTAATTATGAGATTATTTATTTCGCTTAATTGCTACATAGGCAAAACTAATCAACGGGCAAATCACTACAGCTACAAGTCCAGTTGCTACCGCACCGCCAGTTACACCAGTAAACACACCAGTGTCAGCCGCAGCCGGCTCATTATGAGACGGATTAATATTCACAAATTTAGTCTTTGCTACGCCGCCGTTATTAAATAGCACTGAAACTTTATGTTCACCTAAACCTAACGAATCAACATATTCCTTCTTCAAACTAATAATCGTACTACCACTCCTAGAATCATAATCTGCGTCGTCAACTAATTCGCTGTCTACATACACACTGCCGCCAGTCTCAAACAAATCATATTCTGCGTTAATTTCAAATTCGACTGCGCCATCCTCACCAATGATATGTTCCTGACCATCGCCTTTTGCCACATCATACTGTTCTGTATACCCAAGTACCGGCACAGAAACATCAATCGTAGTGTAATTCGTCGCGTCACCATTCTTAGTATAAGTAGCTGGATAATTATTCATACCAGCAGTAATCAGGGCGGTTGGGTCAGTCCAAGCAAAGCCTTCTGATAGCGTACCGAGATCAGCTAAGGTCTTACCCACCTCAGCCGAAAGACTAGAAGTCATTTCACTCGGTTCACTAGAAGCAGCTTTATTAATCGTAAATGTACCACTAGTTACTGGGATATTATAATTCGTACCTTCCTTCGAACCAACCGTAAAGGTATGGTCGCCAGCATTAATAAATGCTTCATGATCACCAACCATATAGTCATCAGTTGTAAAGGTCATCGAAGAACCATTAACTGTACCAGTTACTGTAATAACAGGCTCAAGTGCCCCACCAGTATAAGTTTGTGCCGGAGCAGTAGCAACCACATCAGTAATTACAGCAGGATTAATGGAGAATGCGAGCGCCGGAAGTGAAGCGGTATAATTACCGGTACCGGTAATCGTCGCTGTAGCTGGACCAGCATTTACGTTGTTGTCATAACTTATCGTATAGTCAGTGTTAAATACTAAAGTAGTCTCTTTCGAACTGTTGCCATCGAGATCTACTGTCACGGTCACACTTGGTTCCTTAGCCTCGCCGGTGTAAGAAAACTCAGTCGCACTTAGTACGGCAGTAGCATTATCAGCACCAAGTGTAAACGGTGAAATTACTGCACTGCCGGTAGTCTCTGCTACCTTTAAGCCGCCAGCGAATTGATAATATAGATAAGCGTCATCATCAAGCGTAATCTGGACATATACATCAGTGTAACTTCCAGCATTAGCGCTTGTGAAGTGTGCTGCTGAGATACTAAACCCATCATCAACTAGCAAATCATCGTCCGAAAGCACAGCATTAGTCACAGTTGCATTAGTGGTGCCATCGTAAACTTTATTTACCACTGTCACGCTTGAAATTAAAATCGTCTTTTTCACAACTACCAAGTGGTAACTTGCCGAACCTTCAGCGTAAGTAGCAGTCTCTGCCGCAGTAGCTGTAATGTCAGCCTCACCCACACCCTGAATCGTCACAGCACCAGAAGCAGGATCAACAGCCGCTACTGCAGTATTAGAAGAAACATACGAAATCGCACCATCACCATCGCTTGTGGCAGAATAAGTAAAGTTCACATCTCCATAAGTCTTATTTATTGTGGTGCCAGTCACGTCGCCAATCGTCACCGTTTGCGGAAGCTTTGCTACCACATTGATATCCTTCATAGCCATACCCGTATAATTATTTCGGCCATTAGCTACAACGTGTACTGTGTGCCCTACGACACCATCATTACCTGAGATTTCAAGAATATAGTCACAATCAGGGTCCCCATCATCTGCACATCTTACCAAAGTCGTACCATCTACGCTCAAACTAATTTCGTTTGGAGCCAAAATGTGATCCTCAACAATCGAGCTAGGCGCCGTCATATTCCCTGTGTTAAAACCCCGTGGCTCAATATTGAATTCAAGCATGATTGGATCAGCACCAGCAGTAAAGTTACCCTTACCAGTTACTGAAATAGTAGCAGCACCAACCCTATCGTTATTATGATACTCTAGCTCATAATCAGTTCCCGGGACCAAAGTAGAAAGACCACCATGTATGTTTGCAGTAACAATTACTTCTGGCTCTACGCCACCAGGAGCAAAACTCTTCGTGCTACCACCTACAATAGACATATGTTCTCTATCCAAGGTGTAAGGTGAAATAGTCTTAGTCGTATTATAATTTGAAGCATTCAAAACATAGTGATTAGCTGCCGAACCAGCCAAATTTACGCTAACATGCACATCTTTATTCTCACCCGCGTTTTCATCGTCGAAACTAGCCGTTGCGGTATATTCTTCATTAGAAAGCGCCCTATCTTCAAAAGTCACTCCAGTCACTATAGCAGTTGACGTACCGTCATAGGTTTTGTCAGCAATCGTCGCACCTGTAATATCAAGCGGTCGCTTCAACACATGTACAGTATAGCAAGACCTTGTCGCTGCATAATCTTCCGTCTCGGCTACCCAAGCACAAATTTCAACATCACCAGGTTCACCCACGCCAACTGTATCGCTATCGGGAATTGTATGCGCAACAGTACCAGAACCATCATCGTCTGGATGATATTCGGAAATCGCCCCGTCACCAGTTGTCACAGACTTAGTAATCGTAAAATCAGCATCTCCATAATGCTTAGTGATTTCAGTAATTGGATTATTCTCGCTATCGCGGAATGTCACCACTTGATTTGGCTTCACTGCCGGAGTATCAGTCCTCGTCACATGAATCGTTGCATTCATAGTCGGCAAATGCTCACCATCAAATCCAGAAGTCCCACCGACCATCAAAGCGTTAGAAATAGAAACAGTATAATCGCCAGCCGGAGTGTCCTTATCGACACTGTAAACGGCAATCATCACTGGGTCACTTGGACCAGCTTCGCTACCGACAAAACTCGAATCCGTATACATTAATCTCTTAAAACCATCAGACGAAAAATCCGCAACGGTCGTCTGGCCAGAACCACCAGCAGCAGTCAAACTTTGTAAAACTATGTAACCATTTCCATCATTAGTTTCATTGATAGAAAAATCACCTTGTCTAGTATAAAAAGTACCGCCGCCAATGGTTCTGAGATACATATAAGCAGTTGCACCCGTAATTCCATCAAGAGGAACACTCACGCTATCGTAAAAGTAATCACTTGCCGTCGCAAAAACGTTCATAAAAGTAAAGCATACCAGCAAAAGTGATATCAACCCCACTATAAGTTTATTTGTTTTTTTATTATTTGGCTTTTTTCTAACTCTTTTCATACTGCTCCTATTGATGTTATGTTTATTATAGCATTACTTTTAAAAACCGTAAACATAATAACTACCACGAAATTTCCTGATAAGCCGGCGAACTAGGGCTTAGGAGTGATCTATAAATCACATTCGCATCAAGTAAATCGACGACGCTATCACCATTCAAATCAGCCAAAATCATTTCAATTGGAGTCAATGCACGGTATGCAGGTGAGCTAGGATTAAGAAGCGAACGATATATTACATTTGAATCAAGTAAATCAATCGTACCGTCACCACCAGTCAGATTCCCTTTCAAGGCTACTATCGCCTGGTCACAATCCCCAATACTGTAATGGTTGGTCCGCTGTTCACCAGCCGTAGTCACATCCCATTCATACAATTTGACCCATTCACCATTCCTAAGGCCGACCACCACTACTGGCATCTCCGAAATCACCGTCAATGTCCCGCCCTCCACTATTACATTTACATTATCAGGTGTCCTAATATCTACTAGTATTTCACCATGTGGTTCGTCTGGCTGCGACACATCAGTAATCGTACCGTCATTGTTAACCTGGAAACCATCGTCACGAAATACTTCATCATCATTCACATATTCAATATTCACGTTATGTCCTGTATAGCTACCATTTCCAGAACCTCCATGCCAATCTGGTTCATCAACATCACTATCGGACACCATAAACCCTACTTCCACATTATTCACCCCATCAAAGGCTTCGTTATTGTAATCTAGATTATATGTATATCCAGCGTTTAATTGCGCCCCAGTCACCATCGTGAAACCATCTAAATTAGATAAGTCCACGGGCTCAGGATTTCTGTAACCATATTCATCCTCTTCCCCAAATCTATAACCATCATAACCTACCCATAATTTGTAATTCGTTCCATCATCAAAACCATCACCAGTCAAAGTAGCCTGTACGTCAGTGTTAATTGCCACACGATATGACGACCAGCCCGTTTGCATGAATGAGTCGCTATCCGCACTAAATCTAAATGACTCAATTTTTGGTTCCTCAGTAAATATATAATTATCGTGTATTACCTTAACCAAGCCATCACCGACTTCTAATACTAATGTATACATCACGCCGTCCGAATCATTGTTTGGCGCAACTAAATTCACAGAATATCCATCGCGATTTAATTCTGCACCGGTCAAAGTACCTTCGTCGACAACTGTCCCTGCCGGAGCAGACCACCACTCCTCGTCAGTATCACCATTATAATAAAGCGTATAATTATAAGTCACACTATCATCAAAACCATTGCCAAGGTAGTGCAAAACCGGGCTCTTACTTACATCAAATGACGATCTTCTGACAGTCGCCCCGCTGCTCGTCACAAACATCGAACCACCAATACCACCGCCTGCGCCCATCGCAACGACATCTCCACCATCATAGGTCAAGATTGAGCTTACCCAACCTTCATATAAATAATACATAGTTCCACCTTGACGAAGTCCATCAATTTCCAAACTAAAATCATACATTTTTTCATACCCAGAGCTACCTTCGTCCGGATCAAATTCTGGCAATGTTAAGGTCAAACCGTCAACCAAGATAGCTACCCCCGAATTTAATTCTGCCCCCGTCACCGTAAATGTGCGGCTATAAATTACTTCACCATTTTCTTTAGTTTTTGCGACTATATCATATGTTTGACTATTATTATATCGTTCACCCCTAACCTCTAGTTGTAAAGGATGGGTCGCATCATGTCGGGCCGGATCAATCACGTCGCCATCAATCCTTGTGCCATCCGAATAGAACATCGAAGCATCAAAGCGTGGAATATTATTATCTTCGTAAACCACTAGATAAAAGACGTCACTGCTAGTCTGCGGCTCTGCATATTGTTGATAAACAAAACGTTGCTGATTGTAACCATGGAAATCTGCACCTACCGTATTAATCGAAATACTAAGTGTAAATGGAGAGTATTCTTGTAAGCCAAAAATCGCCGGAATCAAAAGCGGCACACCTTGTAATTCCAAGTCCTCACCAGCCACAACAAGTGGCTCATCAGAATACAAATAGCCACCACCATTCCCGCTTATGCTATATGTTATATAATAATTCATATTAGCCGTCGCCCTAGTTGTATGAAGCATCACTTCTAGACCTTGTGCATCATTTACCGTAAAAGTATACTCTCGCCGCCATCCGGAATTATTCACATTAGCAACTAGCTGTTGGCCACCTTGATTAATTCCATCAATAATTATGTCACCGAGCGGAGCAAAATTTGCATCTACCACCCTAAAATAAAGGTCAACTTGATCGTTCTCTCTATCATATAAGGAAATATATGCACTAGCATGTTCAGCAGTTAAATCCAAAGCTATTTCACGCGTGTCAGTCACCTCGGTAGCTTCTGCTTTAAACTGATAATAATCCGAGTGACCTACGTTAACCGAATAATTATTCCCGATTAGTAAATTCTTTAATTTGTAAGTCACCGTTATAGGAGCATTATAATTTGGAATTTGGTATTCATTATTGGTGAGTGCGAGTTCTACGTTATTTTGTTTAACTGAAATAATGTCAATGTTTTGACTCCCGATGGCCGTTGGTCGAACTATGATGTTTTTCTGGACACCAGAACCTTGCTCTCTACCGACACTTGGGCTAATATAGTATTGCCCCGAAAGATAATAAGTGTCATCAAAAGCAATCTGGGGCCTAAGCTCCTCATATATTACTGTCCCATTGTCTGCAGGAGACAAATTCTGCCTACCATCCATCCACCAGTTGCTCGTCGGATAGTAATAATATGTATCGCCCTGTGTTATACCATCCACTCTGATGCCAACTCGCACGGGCTCCGTATTATTAGAAACTCTAAAATAATATCCGCCCTCGCCATCATCAATTGGTACCAAATCCGTACCATTCTGAAATGCCGACACCACGGTCATACTGAGCCCGTCGTAAGACGTAGTCCAGTACTCCTGATCGCCCGGAAATGCTACGGCCAGTTTTGTACCCAGAAATCCTATTGTAGCAAAAAATACCGCTACAAAGGCAAGCAAAAAACTGCTAAAATCTATTCGTTTTTGTTTGATTTTAAAATCACACCTTTTTTTCATAGTGAACTTACACTCCTTATGCTTTCATTATACACAGCAGAATTATATTTGTAAACATTTTTATTAAAAAGCCCCCACACGGGGGGCAAGGGGAAAAATTCTAGCGTACCTTTACGGCACGCGCCATAATGATTTTAGATGCAGCAAGCATCTCATTATCGGTCTTGATGAGTCCTGCCGGAATTCCGGCCGCTATCAGCATTTTCCGCAGTTCATTCTTCTCCTCTTCATGAGTAAACTCAGGTTCGGTCGCAAAACGCGAAAACAGTTTCGAAGCACCGACGCCTCTCACAAAACGCTGATAAAACTCTTCCTTTTTCAGTCCATTAATAAAGTTCAATAATTCCGTATATTTCATATTGTCCCCCCCCTAAACACAAAAATACGAGTTACATAACCTTATTATAGCACATATTGATAAAAATGTCAATAGTATTTACTATTTCTTTCCTGTTCCTTCTCCATCTCGTCGATTTCGTAAGCAAATGCAATAGCATAATACTCTTCCACGACATCTCGGTCGTATCGCATACGTGTAGCCATAGCCGGAGTTTGATTTTTGTTTTCACTTGTCCAAAAATCACGTGGCGTAAATCGTCGAGTTTTGTATTTAGAAGAAAGTGCATTAAGACCATTTAAATGCTTTATCACGTTATTATGAGACCTCTCCCGCGCTTTATTATAATAATCTGCATCCTCCTTTTGCCAACCACCATTTCTCATGTCTACATATTTATAAGCTAAATGTTCGAGCACTGAACGACGAAAGCCCCTGGCATATTCTAAGTCCTTATCCTTGTCCGGCTCATTAGATTCTCGAATGGCCTTTAAAAGCGCGTCGCTTCGCTTATCATAGTATTCTCCAGCCTGGGCTTCGATAGTCTGATAAAGTTCCTCTTCCTTAAAATAAGCGACAATCGGCTCCTCAAGCTCTGCGGCTTTTACCATCGTGTCACCAGTATTCTGTCTATTAGCCTGGTGCACTTTCTCTTCCATATTTTGCCACATATCACGATAATCGTCCTCCCAACGCTCAAATTCCTTTTGAGGCACGTGCTTTTCACCATTGTCGTTGGAGCGCTTGAGACGCATAGCAAAATCAACCTGAATATCACAAACTTCTTTAGCAAAACGTTTCGCCATCGATTCTGGACTCGTACGTAAAGGCTCAGCCTCACTTCTTAAACTATCCCACACACTAGAATTAGTATTAGAATTAGTTATTAATTTTTCACCAGTCATAAATATATATTATCATATTAACTTGTCATCACAAAACTTGACAATTCAATTAAAAAACATTATTACCCGGGGTTTAAGAAGACGGTAATTAGATAACTACTGAGATACGCAGCGGACCGAGAATCCGGAGTACTTGTCGCGGTTATCCGTCCCGGGGTAGACCCAGCTACTGAAGAGGTACAGGCGGTAGGCGTTGCTGCTACTGTTCGCAGAAGACGACCAATAGAAGCCGATGCTGTTACGATCGTACGCCCGGGCACCACTCCAGTACCCGGAGTAAACAAAGTTATTTGGGAATGAACGCCACTTAACAGACTGAGTAGAGCCTGCGGTGCTAGACTGGTTTTGACCAGTACCACCCATCACTCGGTCTAGGTAGGAGAAGCCACCTACACGCCAAGTACTGCTGGCTTCTTGGTTGTCTAGTTCTCCAGTAGATGTATA
>JAGAEN010000004.1 GCA_017613135.1 Candidatus Saccharimonadota bacterium
ATTCTCTACCTTCCCCTTCGCTACTACTGTCTGCTCCACCCAAGAGCTAAAGACTATCACGCCACCATCTACCTTAACATTTCCAGATGGAAGTGTGAGATTGTTTTTAACCGTAGAAGAAACCTTAATATCATTAGCACCATAAAAACTTCCGCCCCAAACTTGGAAGGTAGGTCTCTTGCCTATAGTGAAACAGACAGATTTGGACACTCGCCACATATGATTGCCCTCTATGTCCTTCCAACCAGTTGAATTAGTAGCATAGTTCTCTGCGTTTACGTCTGCACTGCTGGCTGGGTATACTGCTGCCGCCACACAATAGCTTGTTCCAGCTTCCATGTCTGGTACATCAAATGTCGTTGATATAGTCTTTTTAGCCCCCTCTGATAAACCATTTACGTTCAGAGCACTATCCCCTTCCCACTCATTCACCTCGGAATATTTGCAATTAAACCCATCAACGTTTAACCCATATTTATTAGCACAAATATCACCGCTTACCAAACCACCACCATCAACCCCTCCTTTATATATTATGACTTTGGTTGTTGCTTTTGGTACTATCGTAGCATAACTTGCTCCATCGGCAGTTTCTGAATTCGCTTTCTTGTTAACGTCTACTTCAAAGTACAAACTCTTTCCTGCACCCGCATCAAAGGCCCCCAAATCACCCCCAGCGCACTCTGTATCATCCTGAGCCTTTTTCATACATACGTCAATATCGTAATTATACGGCACCCTGACAAAAGCTTCACTAGATTTTTGGTCAGTTTTTACATCACCCAAATTATATTTTGCATCGCCATTACTGACAAATGTTACTTGGCTTGGTGTAGTTTTTACATTATCCGTCTGATTAGTTTTTACCGTCTCTTCCAACTCTTGGCCTACATGACCAGGTTGCACAGTCACACTATTTGATATTTCACTCCGCTTCGTAAATATGCCAACCTCATACTTACATTCACCGTTACGGCAATTCTTATTATTAAATGCATTATTGCTAATAATACTTTTTCCGAATACACATAGAATGCATTATTCCAATTCTTAAGCGAACTTCCTTTGTTTGTATTAAACAAATCCTTCAGGTAACTATCGGTATTTATTTTGCTCAACGAAGGATAAATATTACTACCACCATCAATTCTCATTTGTTGTGGTTTTAGATATGCCGTATATTGTAATACTGGATTATAAGTCGCGCGATATTTCACCGTGTCCCCAGGTTTTGCATAGACAATTTTACGATAAGTACCATATCTAGTCACTTTCTCATTCTTTACTTCAATTTTTAGAAATGCAGATGCACCAGTTAACCTATCATAATCATCATCACCATCTGGATCATTCCATGGGGTACCTGTAGTGTCTGGATTACCAGGATCGGTTGGGTCATCTGGCTGAGCATTGCCAAGTGCCGATGCGCAAAGCTTTAATGTTGCACTATCATCTTTCCAGACATATGGCTTAAAACTCAATGTTTCACAGACTACTTGTCCTGGGACCAAGGTTAGCTCGCCATCACTATATACTTGTTTTGTATTACCATTTGCTACCCCGCTAAAGTCCTCATCCTCAGTTCCATTATTATTCCCGTTAGGCACCAACGTCTTGCTTTCTATCCCGCGGTTTTGACCCGAGATATAGTAATTAGAATCTCGTGTAATTCTGTATGCGACAGTTTTATTACCAGAATACCTTTTTAGGTTGTGTTTGAATGTCACATTGCATCCACTAATTGGGTCACAGCTTTCTAAATTATATGTGACAGTAGGTATATCCTCATCACTATACCCAACAGAGGCTTTTGTAGTAGCCCCTTCAAATAATTGTATTTGACCTAAGAATGAGCTTTTTTCTTCATACACTGCATAGACAATAGTTTGATTTGCTAAAGAACCGATGTGGAAAGTCTCATTTTCATTCCCACTCACATACTGGTCACCATTAGTAGTGGTAATATACCTTCCATTTTTTGCATCCTCTATACTACTCGCCCAACCTCGGAATATATATCTATCATCTACTCTTCTAGTCACACTGGCATGCCCATTAGGCGTAGCGTCAGTAGAAACCACATCGTCAATTTTATTTCTACCGTCTTCTCCATCAAGAAGATTGCCATTTTCATCTACTGCTTTGGCTATTAAGGATACTTTTCTGTATACAGCATAAACGGTCTGATCAGCTCCGATAGATTGTATAGTTAATGTCCTACCATCAATATAACTATTTTGTGCCGGATCGGTATTTGTAATACTAATATACCCTCCATTTGGGTCCTCGGTTTTAAAACCAACAAAGTAATACTGCGGATTAGTACCATACCTCACAAATGCCATACTATTATCATACGCCATATCAGACCACTTAGCATCATCCCACGACAAATCAAACAAATCAATTTCACTATAATTATCTTCACCAACTTCTTCATCCACCGGGATCAGCTCCAAATCCCAAATATCAGCACTCGAATGACAAAAATAATACCATGATGGAAGAGTATCCGTAAGTGTAAGACCCTCAGTATTCTTAGCCTCATTATAAGCTACACAATACCCTTTACCATCGCACCAAGACCCAGGATATTTATCAAAATCAAATTTAATCTTCCACGCATCTATAAATTCACCATATATGTCCTTACTCTGCTTCGTCCCTACGGCAATATACATAGGCACCCACACACCATTAATTTTTTTATACAAACGTTGTCCACGATCCATATCGTTATCCATTCTTTTCCCAACCCCACCGTCTCCCCAACCCTGATTAAGCAAATCAAGAGACTGCCCATAAACTACTGCATTGCCTTCTCTCCATCTTTTTTTATCAAACAAACTACTATATTGATCACCTTCATATATTTCCTTATAGCTTGTTTTATAATTCAACGTCGAAATATGCCCAATATTATAGCAAGCCGTTCCATAATATGTTGTTACCGTGCTCTTACACGAAAACCAAAATGCATAAGCACCATTATTATCCTTATTAGTTTTCAGACCCCGATTTGCCTCACTATAATACAGGCCAGGGGCACCATTCGCCGTAAAAGCATTCTTCCCAAAATGCCAAAAACCACCATCCCCATCTCCTGGATTCATGCAAGAACCATCGATTATAGGGTCTTCAACAGAAACCATATTTTGCGTATCGTCTGGTCGAAAAAGCATACCCTCACCAGCAGGACCAATCGCCTTAAAAAACATCCACGAATAGCCAGTACAGTCACCCTTCACAAGTGTCGAAGGATTACTTTTATATTTATATATATTGGAACCCGTGCATTCCATACTACTACCACTATCACCACTTGAACTTGGGCTAGATTCTCTACCAGCCCCACCACCAAGATTACCTTCTTGACTCGCGGCAAGCACATTCATAATACAACAAAAACTAAAAACAGCGATTAGGTATAAAGCCAAAATTATTTTTAATATTTTTCGTGTCATTGTGCCTCTTGTTCCTTATTTTTCATATTCATCCAAATCCTCATCATATATATCATCATATTCATCCCCCCAACCACTATCATCATCTTCGATTCGCATTAAGTCATCTCTCAAATCAGCATAATAACTAACTTTATCCCAATCATCCTCTTCAACATAATACACCACCAATCTATCATAATAATCTATCCAATCATCATCCGTAGATAAATACGGCTCCAACGCCTTTAATAGAGCTAACACTTCGTCGAAAGTCGCTCCATGATAACGAATGTGCTGCACATAGCAAAGCGTCAGATTAACCTTATATATATTATCATTACCCGCCTCTGCCATCATTCCATCGTAAGCTTCTTCAGCCACCTCCTTAGGCAACAAACCACCACTATACATACTTTTTAATTTCTCACAATCCTCTGTAGACAATGTAATTATACGCTCATATTCCTCACGCTCTGTATTACGACTCACATTTACTGAACTTGTTACCACCAAAATCGTCGCAATTAGTGCTATCGCGAATCCTGTCAGCACTGACAATAAAACTATTAACTTTCTATTACTCGCATTTAAGCTTTCACCTAGCTCACTCATAGTATTATATATATATCATAAGCACATTAAAAAATCAATCCTTATTTAACATTTTTTTTAGCCACTCATCTGCCGGCCCAGCCGTCATAAGAATTACCAAATATCCATCATCTCGAAGCGCCAAAATTCTGGAAAACAACTCGTCATCAAGCTCCACCGCTTCCGCACCCTTAATGCCCACAAATAACTCTTCTGGCGTTAAAACCTTAAGGCTCGGATCTTCTCGCACCAAATAAGTCGGTAACCACAAAACTTTATCGGCCTTAAAAAACGCCTCCTTATATCCATCTCGCACTTCATGTTGTCGCACATTTTGGTGCGGCTGATAAACCACCATCACACCTTTATAACCGTGTAACTTCGCCTCGTCTAGAGCCACATCAATCGTTGCTTCTATTTCTTCTGGATGATGCGCATAATCTGTATAAATCCCATCCGCAAGTCTTTCAAATCTTCTCCCCACACCCGGAAAATCATTCAGAATCTCGACAATTCTTGTTCCATCCACATCTGGCGCCATTTTTCTAACCGCCTCGTACGAGAGCGCCGCATCGTATCTTCTTGCTTCACCGGCCAACTTAAAATTCTCTAACGAAATATCCGGCTCCTCAATTATCATTTCTGATTGACTTTTAAACTGCCCAAATGCACTCGAGTAATCTTCCTTCGTCGGATAAATATCTGGATGATCATAACTCACCGTCGTAATCACCGAAAGCCACGGATGATATTTTAGAAAATTCCGATCATATTCATCTGCTTCGTAAATAAAAAACTTATCTCCCTCGTGATATGCTCCAGAAGGCGCAAACCCAAGTGTCGTCCCTACAATATACGAAACCGGCAACCCTAGTTTTAGCGCCGTCCAAATAATCATTGATGTCGTCGTGGTTTTTCCGTGCGTCCCCGCTATTGCTACCATTTTAAGCCCTAGTTTTTCTACTAAAAATGATGTCAAATCGTCTCGCTTAGTACATTTAACGCCCGCTTCTTTTGCGAGTACCAGTTCCGGATGATTTTCTGGCAAGGCCGAAGTATAGCAAAACCAATCTAAATCACTAAGTTTAGATTTCAAAAACTCCCCATCCTGCTCGCCAATACTCACCTCAATCCCCGCCTTCTCGAGTTCCGGTAAAATCGCCCCCGCCACTTTATCCGACCCACACACATTAAAGCCTGCGGCTTTTGCCATCAGCGCCAGCGGACCCATCCCCGTCCCCGATATACCTGAAATATAGATATTCATATGTTATAATTATACAATGAAAATCACTTCCGAACAAGAAATGCTTGACTTCGGCGAACAATTCGCCAAAGATTGCCCTCGCGTCATCGAACTCATCGGTGATGTTGGTACCGGCAAGACTACTTTTGTACGTGGATTCGCCAAAGGTTTAGGAATTAAACAAGCGGTAACTAGCCCCAGCTTTACTATTTCCAAATCCTACGCCATTCCAGACGGCAGAACCCTAATTCATTACGACTTTTATCGTCTAGACAACCCCGGCCTTATGGCAAATGATCTAAAAGAAAACTTGAACAACAACAATATTATTGTCGTCGAATGGGGCAACTCCATCAAAAACATACTACCAAAGAATCATATAATAATTACTATTAAACAAAAAGGTGATTACCGCGAAGTTACTATTAATAATCGCAAAGGTATCATTGAGGGACTTCCGGAGCACGGCAGTGCGAGGGTGAGCGCGTTTTCCCCTGTGGCGACAGGGGAAAACGACGCGACCCGAAATGATACCTTGCGATTATTCTTGGATACTAGTACTCCTACGACAATATTAAAATTAAATAGCAAAGAATATAAGTGGAACTCTGGCCACGACCTTGCCGAAAAACTTCTCGAATTTATTCATGAAAAACTACAAGAAAACGGCAAAGACTGGCACGATATTTCTGAAATCACCTTCATGTCTGGCCCCGGCTCCTTTACCGGCCTTCGCATCGGCGCTGCCGTGGTCAACACCCTAGCATCCGAATTAAACATTCCGCTTAAAAATCACAAAGGCGAAAAAGTCAAAATTATTTTACCTGATTACGGTCGCGACGCGAATATCGGTACGCCACGGAAATAGACACTACCACAAGCGCCCCCATTGCACCAAGTGTCACTACCTGTATTACAATCATTGCCATAAGAGACTGCCGATTATCCGGTCCCACTGCCAAGCTCTCGCCAAGTGGCGCCACATAAGAAGGATTTGCTGGATCATAAGCTACTTCCACACTCCCCTCACTTTTTGCTAGAGTCGTATTCATCACATTTGGCACCATATTTGTCATCCTCACACCAAACAAGGAGCTTTTACTATTTCTATCTGCGTGGAAAATTCTCACAATCGCCCCATCGCCTTCATTCAGGGTCACCCCAGTATACGCAAATTCAATATTCCCCACCGCGGCATATACTTCACCAACTTCGTTAATTCTAAATCTCCCCATCATCGCATCGTGGACACCGCCCATATCTATCACCAAACTATTTCCAACAAACACCCAAGTATCATCATCCGCCTCAATCGAAAACTCCTCTCGTCCATCCGCTAGTACCCTAAATGGCACCCCGAGACTCAAAGTAAACAAATGATTATGTCCGTCACTATTCACGCTTTCATCAGCCGCAAGATCAATCTCGTCCAAAGGATAAAAATCCTCACTCCGGTACCCAAAACTTGCAATTCTATCATCATAAGTTAGACTCAAAACACTTGCATAACTCTTGCTTTTTCCTTCCACTGATTTAAACCATCGCGAAAAACTATCACCGCTTAGTCCACTATTAGATAACAGTTCGCCACCTACCCCCACTGGTAAAAACTCCGCATCAAGTTCTGCCCCCACCAGACCAGTCTCTAATTTCGATTCATGATACCCACAAGTATCCCATTCAAACTGCCTTGCACGTATCGCCGTTGTATCACCATCGTACAAATTCACACACTCATCCATCACTTGATCGTAATAAAGAATCGGTACCGACACTACCGTATCATTCTTTACTTCCGCGCTCGCAAGAATTACGTTCGCTGTGTTTTCGTTCAGCGCCACTTCGAGATCATCCACTGCGCCATTCACGCCCCCCACCAAGCCGATCATCGCAAGAACCGCCAAACCTAAAATTGATAAACTAATTATAAGACCAGTATTCTGTTTTTTCATACCTTAAGTATAATCACATTTTAAGAATCGGTCAAGACTTACATCAAACTATTTAATAATCTCATCAATAATTCCGTATTTTTTCGCTTCTTCCGCACTCATCCAGTTGTCCCGGTCCATATCTTTTTCTACCTGCTCCAAACTTTTACCAGTATTTTTCGCAAAAATCTCTGCTAGCCGCTTTTTCAAAAACACACCTTCGCGCAGCATAATTTCCTGATCAGTGATTTTGCCCTCCGTCCCAGACGATGGTTGATGAATCATGATCCGCGCGTTTGGCAAGCAATACCTTTTACCTTTCGCACCAGACGAGAGAAGCATCGCACCCATGCTTGCCTGTAGTCCAATTCCGATCGTCTCCACATCTGGCTCAATGTAATTCATCGTGTCAATAATCGCAAGGCCATCATACACCGACCCACCAGGAGAATTAATGTAAAGTTTAATTGGTTTTTTCGGATCCTCATGCGCGAGATATAAAAGCTGCGCCACCACAAGATTTGCCGTATGGGAATTTACATCTTCACCCAAAAATACAATCCGATCGTTTAATAATCTCGAATAAATATCATAGGCTCTCTCACCTTTATTGGTTTCTTCTACTACAGTTGGTACTAAATAATTTTTCATAGTATAATTTTTCCTTTCGTTAGTATAATTTTTCCCACCTCTGTTAAAATGCAGAGTATGATTTAAAAACTTATTATTATGATTTTTCCAACTTTAGTTTTCCTTTCACTAGTTTTAAAGTCGGTATGTCGCCTTTTTTTAATTTCCCAGAAATGATTTCTTCCGAAAGTAACGATTCCACTTCGTCCTCAATTTTCCGCCGAAGAGGCCTTGCGCCATTTTTCGGGTCGTAACCTTCTTTTATTAAATATTCCTTGGATTTCTCATCAATTTTAATGCCAATGCCTTTCGTCGCAAGACGCTTCTTAAGGTCATTAATGAGGTTGTCAAAGATTTTCTCCACGTCTTTTTTAGTAAGCGCGTGAAACACTTCAATATCATCCAGACGATTAATTAGTTCTGGCCGCATTACCTTTTTGAGTGCCTTCATCGCATAAGATTTATTCTCCTCGTATTCCTGCTCCAAAGCCTTTTTATCTTTTTTCGTCTTCGCCGTGAAGCCAAGCTCGCTTTCGCGGTACATATCTGCCGAGCCAAGATTAGAAGTGAGAATCACAATCGTATTATTGAATTTGATTTTGTTACCCTGCCCGTCTGTCAATACGCCATCTTCCAAAATCTGAAGTAGGAGATTAAACACATCCGGGTGCGCTTTTTCAATTTCATCAAACAAAATCACCGAATACGGTTTCCGACGCACGGCTTCAGTAAGTTTCCCGCCATCATCATAGCCAATATAGCCAGCCGGCGCCCCGACCAGTCGCGACACATTGTGCTTTTCGCCAAATTCCGACATATCAATTTTCACCAATGCCGACTCGCCACCAAACACTTCCCGTGCAATCACCCGCGCGAGTTCTGTCTTACCCACACCGGTCGGACCCATAAATAGGAAAGAACCAATCGGCCTCCTAGGATCCGCAATCCCCGAGCGCCCACGACGAATCGCTTTTGCTACCGCCTTCACTGCTTCGTCCTGCCCGACAATTGATTCTTTAATGTGGTCTTCTAGTTCCATCAGCATCTTCATTTCTGATCCGTGTACCTTAGATACCGGAATGCCAGTCTTAAGAGACACCGCGGTTGCCAAATTCTCTTCCGTCAATTTCGGATTTTCTGTTTCTTTCACGCCTGCTTTTTCAAGTTTCTTAATTTCCTGTTCGAGTTTCGCCAGTTCAGTCTTATACTCAGCGGCCTTTTCATAATTTTCCTTTTCCGCCGCTTCGGAAATTTTATCTTCGAGCTGAGATTTCTCGATCTTCATTTTCTTGTATTTACCGCCACCTTTTTTGTCCGCCGCAACCTTACAAATCGCCGACGCCTCGTCAATAATATCGATCACTTTGTCCGGCATAAAGCGGTCATTGATGTATCTTTGCGACATCGTAATCGCGGTTTCTAAGATTGCATCCGGAATTACCACGCCGTGATGATTTTCATAATGTTTCTTTATTCCTTTAAGTATCCGAAGCGTCACCGCTGCCGACGGCTCTTCCACCATCACCGTCTGGAATCTACGCGACAAAGCTTTATCCTTCTCAATCGTCTTACGATATTCATCGAGAGTCGTCGCACCAATCAAATTAATCGTATTCCGAGCAAGCGCTGGCTTCAAAATATTTGCCGCATCCATCGAGCCTTCAGAACTTCCGGCACCACAAAGCAAATGGATTTCGTCAATAAATAATAAGATCGAATCGTCCCCCGTCGCCTCGTCAATGATACCTTTAATTCTTTCTTCAAATTCCCCACGGAATTTCGTACCAGCCACCACGCTCGAAAGATCAACTTGATAAATATGCTTTCCGATCAGATTTCCCGGCACCTCGTTTTTCACAATTCTAGTCGCAAGACCTTCCACGATTGCCGTTTTACCTACGCCCGCTTCACCAATCAAAACTGGGTTGGATTTGGTTCGACGCGACAGCACCGTCACCACCCGCTCAATCTCGTTTTCGCGTCCAATCACGGTATCAAGCTTCCCCGCACGCGCCTCTTCCGTCAAATCCTTACCGTAACGTTTCAAAAATTTGAGCGACGAATTCTTCATATACTTAGCCTTTTCGGCCTTCAACTTCTCATCTTTCGTCTGCTCTTCGACCAACGCCTCAATCTCATCCATCACCTTCTCGCCATCCACTTTTAATCCTTGCAAAATCAAAGACGCCCGCGAATTCGGCTGCGACAAAAGTGCATATAATATATGTTCCGTCCCAATCACCGAAAGCCCTTGCTCACGCACATAATTCTGCGCCATTCGAAGGGTCAAAATCACAGCTTCCGATAATGACATCATCGCCATATCGCTTCCTGGTACCTCTACTGCCACCCGATTGAGTGATTTTTCCACTTCCTCAAGCGTCGCACCATTCTCACGAAGCATCTTCGCACCCGTGGAAGTATCCATCGACATTATGCCGAGTAGTAAATGCTCCGTACCCATATAGCCATTATTGTACCTTTTACTATAATAATCTGCCTTTTGGAGCGCAAACCGCGCATTTTCCGACAGACTCCTCATGATTTCACTAAATTCTTCTTGCATAATAATAAAAGCATAGCAAATTAGCACTCCCATGTCAAGAGTGCTAATTTCTGTTTTTCATCTTGTTCTGAATACTATTAATAGTTTTCAATAACTTCGCAGCCTAAAGTATAACAATAGTTTTCATCTCTATAATAAACATCAAAACTATCTAAAACCGACGGAATAACTTTGGTCGCATTAGTATGTGGAATTTGATATTTGGAAACTATATCTTGAACCGATAATTCTCTGTCGCCTTTTATATCATAATAGTAAACATCGTACCCAGAAGAACCAGTGGCCCTATAAGAACTTATAATCGTTCTAATTATAATGTATAAAATATCATCGCGTATAATCGAATCATATCCAACCTTTACATCATACGGACCTTTATTATAGTTTTGGTCATCTTCTAGGTATATTGTGTATCGCTCATTTATTTTATTATTAATAGATTGTGCTACTTGTGAATCAATGGTAATCTCGGGTATAGTTACCTCATTAATTAATGTTTCTGGCTCGTAATCCAACCTTTCAATATTTGCTGGCCACGGGAAAGTTTTCTTTTCATCCACGGCAGTCCGAACCATTTTGGTAACCGAATCCGTAATCGTCACCACAGTCCCGTCACTCGTCGTAGTCTCAATCTTCGGAGTCTCAATTGTAGTTATTGTGCCATCACTATTTTGAACTTGGACTTTTAGATCCGAGATTTGACTATCTTTTTGTGAACTTTGTACCATACCAAAGATGCCAAACCCAATCCCACAAATGGCGATAATCGAAGCAACAACAGTTGCAATTTTGAACCCACTGCCACTACCTTGCTGGCCACTCTCCATAGCTGGCATCGTGGCATTCATGTTTTGTTCCATAGAAATGTCTTTCTCCTCATCTTAATGTTTATGCTTTTATTATACCACTATTATATTACCCCCAAAAGACAAGTTATTACTTTATCAAATCACTCTTCTCAATATTAGAATTCATCATATTAAATAGTTCTTGATCACGTAATATATTACGATTATACTTTTCAACTAGAGCATTATATTGCTCAATTAATTCCACTAAATTATCTCGAATGTCATTCAATTCACTTTGTTCATCTAACAACTGCGTTCTTTGGCTATTAAACTCACTATCAGTTTTAAAACATCCCGCTTTACTTGCACACTCATTAAAAATCGTAATTCTTTTAACTAGACTCTCACTATTGTTTTGATATTGCCAAACCATCTCCTCAATCCTACCATTCAACTCTGTAAGTTTAGTCTCAATGGTTTCCCTCTCTGCTTTCAATCTCCTAAATTCCGCACCATATTTTTCATAAAACCCTACTACTTTGTCTTGATTTTTAAAGTATTTCGCATAATGTTCTTCGAGCTCTTCTGGTAAATCCTTTAATTCCGTACCAACTCGCGAATGTAATTCGCCCAACAATTCCCAATTTCCATAAAACGCTAAATCATTCTCCAATTTCTCCGCATAACGTGCGTCTTTATAGACTGCAAGTAGCATCTCACCAATCCTATCTTTTTCACCATCATCCAATCGATTCCATACCGCATGAAGAAGCTCGTGGGCCATAGTCGATTCCATAATTCCATCTAAATCTTCGTAGTTTATTTCGTAAACATGGATATAGCTCCCGTCATAACACCCAGTTACTGCCATCTCCACACTATAAGACTTGCAATTTCTATTAAAATCCTGCTCTGATTCTAGCATTGTATGGGATGCCCTCAAAATCAAATCACCACTATCGGTCAAGTCCAAATTCTCTTTTATCTTTAAAACTTCCGTTGGCTCCTCATATGACAATGCGCTTATCAAATCCCTTAAATAAACTCGGTTTAAGAAAACCGCCACGGTAGCTGCCACTACCGCCACCAGCACAAATAGTAATAAAACTTTCCTTTTTTTCACTCGCTACTCTAAATCGCTGAATAATTAGTCGAATCTGACAACATATTTGCTATCAAAGAAAAACCATCATTCTCCACAACTAATACTCCTTCGCCCTCAGAACACACGGCCAAATAATGGCTATAAATATATTGATAATTATCATCCTCATAGACAACGCTCCCACCATGATAATCATCCCTATTCTCTTTTGATACTCTAGTAATACCAGCCATACTACACCTATTCATAAACGCCTGCCTTAAAAGTTCCTTTGCGTCTGTCTTATTTGAACCCGCAGCAATTCCTACAAAACTAACAGCAGAATAGTCCTCCGAATATTCATTATTACCATCAGAAATAGCATTCTCAAACGAATAGTCAACATATTCAAGATTATCTGGCCTCTTAATCTTAATCCCCCACTCCCCCACATAAATATAATCTTCCGGATTAATCGCAGAAGTATTACCGCCATCACCATCATTACCATCGCCACCCTCCGCAATCTGCTCTTGTAACAAATTATTTTGCGCTCTTAAGTCTGAAATCTGCTTTTCGAGATTTGCTTTCTGTGTATTCCCATCCATCATCGCCCATACGCCAAATCCTATCCCGCCAATTGCAAGAATCATAAAGACAATCATGCCATAAAGCATCCCCTTACCAGACTTCTTCACCGGCGCGCCCATTGGCACGCTAGCCGGTGCCGGACTCGCTGAAGTCTCCGCCAGAGCTTGCTCCATCGCATTTTGTCCTACTGACTGGCTCCCCATACCAGGTTGATTTTGCATATTCGGCATTCCCGCCGAATTCATATTGTTTGGTTCCATTTTTATCCTTTCAAAAAGCTTATGCCTACATTATATCACTTTTTCTTTGCTATTGTTCCGCCAATTCTTTCGCCATCCGCTCCAGTTTACGGAAGTCAGTCTTATTAGCCCGCGTCAAAGGAAGTTCGTCTAAGAACACAACTTTTCTCGGAATTTCATATGACTTCAACGTAATCCGCCGTTTTCCCAAATTAAATGGCTCCGTCGCATCCTTCACAATCTGCCGCCTCACGTCATTATTTCGTCCCACACCTTCAGCCGGAACTACAAACGCACACGACGAAAACCCAAGTTTCTTGTCCGGCATCTTCACCACATAGCATCTCGACACCAATTCACTTCGCGCCACTGCCGAACGCACCACTTCGTAATACACTTTTGCCGGCACCGTATTAATAAAGAAGGTCGCTCGCCCCACCAAAGTCACAAAACCCGTCTCCGACACCAAAGCAAGGTCACCAGTTTTCACATAACGCCTCCCCCGAATTTTCAGAATCTTTTCCTCGTCTAACTCCGGCCGATTAAAATATCGGTGCAGAATATGCTTTCCGGTCACATACAAAATTCCAGTCTTACCAAACCCTAGTTCCTCACCCGTCTCTGGATCTAACACCATCACGTGTGCCCCCGGCACCACGCGTCCTACCGTGTCAGGATGATAAGTTGACCCTACTGCCACTGTAATCGACCCTAAGCACTCCCCCACACCATAGCCATTACACATTTTTACTTCCGCTCCGTGCGCCTTAAAATACTCGACAATTTCTTCCGAAGCCTTTTTTTCTAGTCTCTCCCCACCCGAAATGCACATTTTCACTCCAGTAAAATCAAAACTTTCCGGCAAGACTTTCGGCAACAAATCAAAGAGTAAAGGCACTGCCTGAATTACACTAATATCTTTACTAAAATAATATTCCATATTGCGCTCATCAATATCTGGCGTCAAAATCACCTTGCTTCCACCAATAATCGGCGTCATCGCGCTCGTCCAAAATCCATACGGACAATCAAAATTCACAAACTCTAGCCACGAAGTCACTTCCTTGTCCCACATATGAATCCCCGAAGCCGCTTTGGAAAATAACGCCGCCGCAATCAAACTTTTATTTGTGAAAGCCATCGGCTTTGGCCCCGAAGTTGACCCAGAAGTAAAAGTAACAACCGCCTCCCGATTACCACGAAAAATCCCCAGTGGCAAAAACCCACGGTGCTTCTCCGCCACTTTGCGAATCGTCTGCCGTCCTAGCCACATATGGTCTAATACCGACATTTCTACCACTTCCGTCTGCTCTTCGTCGATATCGCCAGCATCAATCAAAGCACCGTCCAAATTTATCACGTTTTTTACCGTCTTTGCATCGCGCTTTAATTCTTTAATTCTTTTATCACTATATTTATATGTTATAAGAAGCGACGATTTAAACTCATCAAGATAATGGAGCAACGTATCTCGCGGTGTCCTTTCGTCTAAAAATGACACAATCGCACCTAATTTATTTGCTGCGAGGAAAATCAAAATACTATCATACATCGACCGCCCTGTCGCCACGGTAATAATATCGCCCTTTTTCACCCCGAGCACTCGAAACGCCTTCGCCACCACCTTACGGTCTTTTTTGAGTTCCCGCCGCGTAAATTCAAACTCTTTTTGATCCACCACCACATCCCGAGAATGCCTAAAGCTCGACAGATCATAAAGCGCCGAAATACTAATCGGTGGCACGATTGGGTCTTTTTTCTGTCCTTTGATTTTCAACATATTACCTCACTTTATTAACCATATTGTAGCACTAACGTTTTAGAAATCAAAGCATAAACAATTTGCATAAATCAAAATATGTTATAATGACTTTATTATGATTACTAAAGCTATTATTCCAGTCGCTGGGTGGGGCACTAGACGACTACCAATTACCAAAATTATTGAAAAATCTATGCTCCCAGTCGGCAACCGCCCACTCGTAGACTATTCCGTTCAAGAATTAGTAAAAGCCGGTGTCAAAGATATTTATTTTGTCATATCAAATGTCGAACCTTGCCAAGTCCGCGAGTTTTATAAAGACAATCTCGCACTCAACCAATATCTCATCGAACGTGGCAAAGAAGACAAACTCGAAAAAGCCAAAACTCTTCCAGACGACGTAAAAGTCCATTACGTTTCACAAGACCCTTCCTCTAAATACGGTACCGCCGTGCCTATCGCACTCGCCGTAGAAGAATTCAGTATCAACGAACCGGTACTTGTCTTCATGGGTGACGATTTCATTTGGAACCCAGACGGCGAATCTGCCGCCAGCGCGCTCATCAAAGCTTCGGATGGTAAGCACTCCGCCATTCTCGGCGTCGAAATTCCTAAAGAAAATGTCGAAAAATACGGCGTCTTGTCCGTAAAAGATGGCAATCTCACCGGCGTCGTCGAAAAACCTACTCCTAAGGATGCACCATCAAATCTCATCAATGTTTCTAAATATATTATGACTCCCGACCTACTTAAGAAAATCGTAGAATATGTTAAGAACAATAACTTCGGCCCAACCGACCAAGAATACATGGTCACTGACCCAATCGACGACTATATCAAAAATGGTGGCATCATCAAAGTTGCTCCCACTTCCGGCGAATACTTAGATGGCGGCTCCGTCGAAGGCTGGCTCCACGCCAACAACGTCGTCTGCGGCTAGTTAATTGTTATTAAGCTACCTTCCCACGTTTTTGGATAATCATCCTGCCCTAACATTGTCGCAATCGTCGCCGCAAGGTTAGAAAGCCCCGGCTCTTGTATAGCCGACAAAGTATAGTGTTCCCGATTCAAAGTATTATCATAAATGATGCACGGCACTTTATTTAATGTATGTGCCGTCTTTGGCTTGCCGTCTGCATCAAGAAGCTCTTCCGCATTTCCGTGATCTGCTACAATAATCAAAGCCCCACCTAGCTCATCTACTTGTCTTGCAATTCGTGCTAACGACAAATCAATCGCCTCCATTGCCACAATCGTCGCATTGATATCGGCTGTATGTCCCACCATATCCCCACCTGGGAAGTTTACTCGCACGAATTTATAATTATCTAAGTTCTCTAAAACTTTATCCGTAATTTCCGCACACTTCATCCACGGCCTCGTTTCAAATGGCTCCGTATAAGAATTAATTTCCTCAAACACTTCTCCATCTGCCGCATCATAACTATTGCCATTGAAATAATACGTAATATGTCCAAACTTCACCGTTTCCGAAATCGCATACTGTGTAATCCCTTTTTTACTCAAAAACCGATTCAAAGTCTCGCCAATTTGCACTGGCTCCACCAATCGATGTTCTGGCACGTGTGTGTCCGAATTATATTCCGTCATTCCTGCAAAATAAATTTCATCTGGTCTATACGACCCACGATCAAAATATGGAAAATCCCAATACGTAAAAGCTTGCGCAATTTCAATCGCTCGGTCCGCCCTAAAGTCAAAATAAATCAAAGCATCGCCTTTTTCAATTTTCCCGACCGGTTGCTCTGCATCATCCACAACAATAAACGCCGGCAAATATTGGTCCTGCACCGAAGGGTTAATTCGTCGAAGCATCGCCACCGCTTCCTCCGCCGACTTAAAATAATAGTCTGCTTCTCCATTTACCATCGCACGAAAACCTCGTGCCACAACTTCCCAATCATTTTCATAACGATCAGCCACATATACCATCCTACCGCCACCATCCGCAATTTTAATATCTGCATCCGTAAATTGGTTTGCAAAACTTTCGAACTGCCGAATATATTTAGGCTCCGCCGTCGGTCCCACATCACGCCCATCAAACACAGAGTGCACTCGCATTTTCCTCACCCCCTCAGCATAAGCCCGCTGAATCATCTTCATAAGATGTGCAATATGGCTATGCACTCCTCCATCCGAAAAAATCCCCGCAAAATGTAAAGTCCCCCCAAGCAAAGCTTTCGTAATCGCACCCTTCCATCCATCCGACTCAAACACTTCACCATTTAAAAACGCTTCATCAACTCGCGCAATACCTTGCTTATAGGCCTTACCAGCACCCATCGTATTATGCCCGACTTCCGAATTGCCCATTTGACCAGGCGTCAAGCCTACCGCTTCACCCGAAGCATCAAGCGCCACGTGCAAATAGTTTCTCGCCGCCTCACCTAAGAAAGTCGTCCTTGCCTTCGAGACTGCATTACCCGGCGCATCCGGCGCGAGCCCCACGCCATCCAACACTGCCAAAACTATCGGCCCATCATACGATAATTTATCCATAAGCATATTATATCATATTTAAAGCAAAAAACTACTTTTCGTAAGCATTGAGCAAGCCAGAGAAAAATTCGAGAAGGCTAGTCGAGTCGAGCACCGGACAGTACCGGGCGCAGACCCGATTAGCCGACGAGAATTTTTCCCTGCGCGCTAGCGAAGCGCGAACGAAAAGTAGTTTTGTTTTAAGGTACTACAATGAGAATAGACAAAGCACCACGATATTAATAATCGCAATGCAAGCCACTACGCGAATACCCCACTTAAACCAAGTTGAGTAATCCACTTTCGCCAGCGCGAGACCGCCCATAATTGCACCACAAGTTGGTGTAATCAAATTGACGAGGCCATTTGCCGCTACAATTGTCATCGCTGCTACGTCGGTGCTGTAGCCAAGGTTGGCTGCCACCGGCGCAATAATTGGCGTCGAAAGCGTCGCAAGGCCTGATGACGAAGGCACCAAGACTGACAATACCACGTGTAGCAAGTAGTTTAATGGTACGAATGCCATTTCCGGCAAAGTCGCAAGGAAATTCGATGCATTATAAATAATATAATTATCGAGCACCGTCTGCGACATCAAGACTGACGCACCACGTGCCACCGCAATGACTAACGCTACGCCAATCATATCGTCTGCACCATCTACAAAGGCATCCACAAATCCGTGTTCACCTTGACGGTTAATGATTGAAATAAGAATCGCGCAAAGTAAGAACCAAAGTGCCGCTTCATAAAACCACCAGTTGCCCAGTGTCGAACCAGTTAACCAGCCCGTCCACGAATCAAAGAAGGTAATACCAAATTCACCCCAAGGCACAAAGCCCACAATCATCACTAGGAATGTAATCCCGAAGATAATGAGAGTTGCAATTTGCTTACCCGAAAGTTTATCACTTTCATCTTGCGCTTTTAGGAACTTACCGTAAGTCTTTTCTGCTGCCGCTTGCTCACGCAAAGAAAGGAAGGTTGAACCCTTATCGCGTTGCACTTTCTTCGCATATTTGATCACGAAGAATGCCGATACCGCAAGAGTCGTTAACCACAAAATCACAGCAATTAAAATAATCGTACCTTGATTGTATTCAATCCCTGCACTCTTCATTGCTGCAATAGCTACACCAGTCGCGAATGGGTTAATCGTCGAGCCTAGCACACCAGAACCTGCACCGAGCAAGATAGTTGCTACACCCACCAATGGGTCCAACCCCGCTGCAAACATTGTTGCCGCGATTAGTACATAGAAACCGACGCTTTCTTCTAGGAACCCGTAAGTCGTACCGAGAATCGAGAAGATAAACATCAATAGAAGAATCAGCAAGTATTCTTTACCGTGCAGTTTTTGTACTAAAATCTTAATTCCAGTTTCAAGAGCTTTGGTACGTGCCACTACTGCAAGCAACCCACCAAGCATCATGATGAAGATACAGACATCAATTGCATCAGCAAACCCAAGAATTGGTGCCATCAACACTTGATGAAGCTCTGCCGGAATCACACCCGAGCCATCTACTACTGCACAGCCATCTTCGCCATAGGCTTCTTCGCAAGCCTCTTTTGTTTCATAGACTTCCTCTTCGGTTTCGGTTTCAGTGGCAATCAGCTCGGTACCTTCATCATCAGAAATTTCCATTATCGTCTCTCTATTTGATTCTGGCGCCGATTCCGTCACTGGCTCAATTAATTCCCCATCTAGAACTTCTCTTTGTTCTTCCGAACCATTTTTTGATTCTTCACCTTCCCACTCGCCTGGACCCACTTCCACGCTAGGAGTCTCATCCTCTGGAACGATTGGTGCATATTTTGCTTTTGGTAAAGCGTGTGAAAAAATACCAAGCAAAATAATTAGAATCATAATAATCGAGTATGCCGAAAGCATTGCTCGACTGCGTTTTTTACTACGATTTTTCTTCCTAAACATTTCCTTTTCCTTTTAAGTTAATATTTAATTGTTTTAACATCCCATCTATCTTTTGCCTCCTTTTTTTATTTTACCTCCCGGACCAATGCCATACTCATACAGTGCGATCCCCCGCGACCACGCGAAAGTTCTGAACTCGGGATCTCAATCACTTTTACGCCATGCTTTCTCAAAGTTTCATTGGTAACGAAGTTTCGGTCATAGGCAATCACCACGCCAGGACGCACACAAAGTAGATTTACTCCGTCGCTCCACTGTTCACGCTCGGCATCGATTCTCTTACCGTTACCACATTTGATAAGTTCCACTTTATTAAGATGCAAGTATTTTTCCAAAACCTTTTGCAAACTTTGATGGATTTCCACAATTTCAATCTCTCCGCCATTTCCAGCCGTAATTTCATAAATCGTCGAAATGTCCATAATTGCATCCTGCACTGCAAACTTATCAACATCCACTTGCGTCATCACCGTATCAAGATGCATGAAAGATCGCTCGTCCGGGATATCAATCGCCAGCACATACTTAAACTTATTATTTTTGTCCTTAAATAGTCTGCGCGCAAAATCCGCAATCGCATCCGGCTCTGTCCGTTGTGAAATCCCAATCGCCACCACTTCAGGCGACAATACTTGAATATCACCACCTTCAATACAATACGGTTCACTACGATCATAGTATAGTTTAGTATCATCATAAAACGGATGATATTTGAAAATATACTCCGCGAAAATCGATTCGCGCGTTCTCGTCACCGACCACATTTTATGAAGCGTTGCACCGTTACCAATTGTCGCCATTGGGTCACGTTGAAACAAAACATTCGGAATCGGGTCCATAATCATTCTACCCGTATCACGTGTCGCGTAAAACCCAGACACCGCACCCAATTTTTTGAGTTCCGAAATATCTACGCCCGCGATACATTTTCGCACCATATCTTTTGTGTCCTTAATGCTATTTAAAAAGTCAAAGCAGTGCTTCACTACCTTCGGCGAAGTCACCCCGGCTTCTGCGATAAACTGCTCCAAGAATTTCTTTCGCACTGTGCGACCACCTGCTTCAAGTGCTTCAGCTACCAAATCTACCAAATATACCACTTCCACGCCTTCCGCACGGAGAGCATTAGCATACGCATCGTGTTCTTCCTTGGCGATTTTGAGATAGGGAATATCATCAAACAATAATCTTTCAAGAGTGTTCGGTGTCAAATTCAAAAACTCATCACCCGGCCGATGCATTAGCACTTTTTTTAGTGGGGCGATTTCGCTAAAATTACAAATTGCGTTTTTCATTTTCCTCCTTATTTATTATCTACCAAAGTTAAATATTCTACCGCTTTAATAGTATGCAAACGGTTCTCCGCCTCATCAAACACTGCTGATTGTTCAGACTCAAACACTTCATTTGTCACTTCCATTTCAGTCAAACCAAATTTTTCATTTACATCTCTTGCAATCGAGGTATTAAGATCATGAAATGACGGCAAACAATGCAAGAAAATTGCACCTGGCCTTGCCATTTGCATCATTTCCATTGTCACCCGATAAGCTTGCAACTGCTGAATTCTCTCACCCCATTTTTCTTTATCCTCACCGAGTGATAGCCATACGTCCGTATAAATCGCATCCGCCACACCACTCAGCACCTTAATGTCTTCTGTCACCGTAATCGTACAGCCGTTCTTTTCAGCAATCGGCTGACATTCCGCAATAATTTCATCAGATGGACGAAGCGCAGAAGGTCCACAGGCAATATAATTCACACCCATTTTCGCACTCATCGCCATCAAAGAATTTGACACATTATTATGTGTATCGCCCACAAACGCCAAAGTCTTACCTGGCAATGAACCAAGTCTTTCTTCCATCGTCATAAAATCCGCCAGTGCCTGAGTCGGGTGGCAAGAATCCGTCAGACCATTCCATACCGGCACATCTGCATACTTTGCCAAATCGTTCACCGTCTCCTGCTTAAATCCGCGAAACTCAATCCCATCATAAAATCTCGCGAGCACCCGCGCCGTATCCGCAATAGACTCTTTATGCCCCATTTGCGAACCCGTCGGGTCAAGATACGTCACACCCATCCCGAGATCATACCCAGCTACCTCAAACGCACATCGCGTCCTGGTTGAAGTTTTCTCAAAAATAATTGCAATATTTTTGTTGAGGAAATACTTGTGATTTTGCCCCGCGTGCTTCATTTCTTTAAATTTTTTTGCTACATCTAGCATATAGCGAAGCTCTTCTTCGCTAAAGTCTAGAATTCTTAAGAAATCTTTTCCTGTAAAATTCATTTGATGCCCTTCTTATTTACCTTAATTATACATTAAATAAAAAATAAACACAAGTGCTATAATAATAATATGAAACCACGAATTGTTTTGGCACTAGGCGGCAACGCACTTCAGAAAAATGGTGAAGCCACCGCCGAAGCTCAGAAAAAAGTCGCTGAATCAGTCGGTGAAGTTATTGCTGATTTAGCGAGTAATTACGAAATCGTTATTGCCCACGGCAATGGCCCACAAGTTGGAAATATTTTAATTCACGAAGAGCAAGCCGCGACTAGTAAAGCCCCTGCCATGCCTCTTGAGACTGCCGTCGCGATGAGCCAGGGTCAAATCGGCTACTGGCTCACCCAAGCCATTCACAATGCTTTCGCCAAGAAAAACCAACGCAAAAAAATTGCCACGGTCATTTCGCAAGTCGTAGTTGACAAAGAAGACCCGGCTTTCAAAAACCCCACCAAACCTATCGGCCAATTCTATTCTGAAAAAGAAGCCAAAATTCTCACAAAGGAAAAAGGTTGGGTAGTCAAAGAAGACGCTGGTCGTGGTTGGCGCCGCGTAGTCGCCTCACCAAAACCCATCGATATTGTTGAAAAACAAACCATCACCGATTTATTAAAAGAAGGCGTTATCGTCGTCGCGGCTGGCGGTGGCGGCATTCCCGTCACTCGCACCAAATTACTAAAACGGTTAAAGGGAATCGATGCGGTTATCGACAAAGATTACGCCGCCGAAAAACTCGCCGAGCTAGTCAAAGCCAACATTTTTGTTTCCGTCACTGCCGTCCCTAATGTCTATATTAATTATGGTCTAGAAAACCAGCAAAAACTTGGCCACTTGACTGTAAAAGACGCCAAGCATCTCAAAAAATACGGTTATTTCAAAGCCGGCTCTATGCTCCCCAAAGTTGAAGCCGCCACCAAATTCGCCGAAACCGGCGGCACCGGCATCATCACCGACATCGACCATCTAAAAGACGCCCTAAAAGGCAAAGCCGGCACGATTATTGCTAAATAAGTTTCTTAAGCTCGTTTTTATAGGCTTCTACGCCTGGCTGATCAAATGGATTCACGCCGAGTAATTTTGCACTCATCGCGCAAGCTAGCTCAAAGAAGTAGATTAATTCGCCAAACCCTTTTGCGTCATATGATGACACACCAATCGAAAGCACTGGTATCCCACCAGAAGTATGCGCCTTCATCACCGCGTGTACCACTTTTTTATTCATCTCATCCGTCGGATAATCAATAATCGTTTCCCATAAATTCCGGCGCCCTTCTTGCATAAATTGTCCCAAAGAATGAAGATCTGTAGAATATACCACCGACGCCGGCCAAATCCCCTGACCATTTTTTCCTTCCGACTCACCAAATAGCTGCTTCAGCCATTCATTGAAAAACTCTGTAAACGGCTCAAAACTCGCAAACACTTCCGTGTCATATTTATTCATCGCTAGAGTATAACGCATCCAAGCATACCGAATCGCCGGCTCAACCGCATCCGCCGTCGCTGCAAGCGCTCCAGCAAGCAACTCATCGATATTCACGCCTGCCACTGCCATTGGAAGTAGCCCCACTGCCGTCAGCACCGAATATCTCCCGCCAATATTATCTGGCACCACAAACATCGTATAGCCATTATTTACTGCTTCATCATGGAGCGACCCTTGAACTGCATCCGTCGTCGCATAAATCCTTCCTTTTGCCTCTTCCGGTCCATATTTTTTAATCAATTTATCCTTAAATGCCGCAAACGCAATCGATGGCTCCAACGTCGCCCCAGATTTCGAAATCACGTTAATCGAAAAATCCTTATCCCCCACCTTATTTAACGTATATTCTAGTTCTCGGCGCGACAAAGATTTCCCCGCATAAATAATTTTAAGTCCAGAATCTGGCCTCAAAGCTTCCACTACAGCTCGATGACCCAAATACGACCCCCCAATTCCAATACACACCAAATACTCCGAATCTTCGTTAATCTTTTTCGCCGCAGCCTTAATCCTAGCAATCTCTTCTGCATTAACTTTCTTTGGTAGCTCAATCCACCCACCCATCGGGTCGGCTTTAAGCTCCTGCAAAATCCCCGCCATTTTTGCCGTATCGACTTGCGGGCTAAAATTTACCGTTATCATAATACCTCCATTTGCCCCTATTATATCAAACTTTTTATCCTTTTTATACTTGCTTTTTTATGAAAAGTATGCTATAATAGTATTAGCACGTTAAAACGTGAGTATTTTAGGAGGGTTAAAAAGATGTATTCAGTTTTTATCACACTAAACTATGCAAATTCCGAAGAACTGCGCAGTTATCTCGAACGTCACGGGTTCGAGACCGATATCACCGATCGCTACACTGGCGATTCTATCAACGAAAAAGAGTTTTCAACTCTTCTGCACACTTCGGCCGATAGATTCCTCATCTCTTTCTCCTATATGGGAGATAAATTCCCACCCCAAAGGGTTTTCAAGAAAATCTTCTCTGAAGAAAACAAAGACGGAATAATCGAATTTGAGGCTTCCTTCGGTCCAGAGTCCACATTTATTGACTAATCCCCTCGCCCCGAGACTAGCTCTCGGGGTATTTTTATGTTATAATTACCATATGCCCGCTTGGCGGAATTGGTAGACGCGCTAGCTTCAGGTGCTAGTGGTAGCAATACTGTGAGAGTTCAAATCTCTCAGTGGGCACCAGTCAGGGTGTAGCGCAGTTGGTAGCGCGCAGCGTTCGGGACGCTGAGGTCGTCGGTTCAAGTCCGATCACCCTGACCATTTTTTATGGCCTGGAAAACCGCTTCCTTGTCCGTCGCAATCAACTTAAGTCTAGCCTTAATTTCATTTCGCCCAATTTCAATCGTGCGCCTAAGCGCCGGCTCATTCGCCATCGGCTCAAAAAACTCTCGCCACGCCTTAAACTCATCATCCGTACGCACCACATTTGCCGTCAGCCTCGGATAATCATCTAGTGACTTATCACTAGACAAGCCCTTCACGTAATCCCAATGTGAAGTTAGCCATTCAAAAACCTTCGCCCGACATTTCGCATTCCGATATAAATATACAAACAAATACACTTGGTCTTGTGGCTTCACAATTTCCGGTTTTTCAAGTAGCCCCATCATTTTTTCTAGCACCATCCCGTTTTTCGACAAAGTTCCCGCAAACAAATATTCAAACTTAATCTCCGGATCGGCTACATCTTGGTATTTTTGAAGATAATCGTCAATCATCTCCGGCTCGAGATATAGTTTCGCATCAATAATATCTTCCCGAATCTCCGCATCCATTTTATTTACATCGCCATTATACATTCTAGCCAATTCTCGCAAATGTTCCTTTGTCTCAGCATAATAATCTAGACTAAGAAGAATCGACCTAAGCCGAATCGTATTTTCGTCGTCATCTTCCTTAGTAAAAAGTCCAATTTCAGAAAGTTTCGGCGCCACTAGTTCCCCCACAAATACCTTCAACGACTTTTCTTCCACCGACCCCGGCTCGAAAAATACTTTGAGATTCGCAATTATCGACACGATAATATTCCATACCGCCGCCGAATTCTCATTTTTAAATTTTAGAAGTAGTGGCACTAGGCTCGCCGCAGAAGAAAGATCCGTCCGCGAAAGTAAATTCCGGTCAATTAGTAGTCTAACTTTTTCTTCCAGATTCATTTCATCAAATCGAGCAAGTCTTGCTTCAAATTCTTCTTCATTCAAATTCAAAATATAATGCCCCGTCATATCCTCGCGAATTTCAAGAAGCGGCCAATCCGACTTATTCATCTCTCCATCAAGCAAAAATCTCTTCTGTGAAAACTTGTCAAAATCACCCTCGACATTCGTTACTACCGGATATCCTGGCCGATCAATAAATGAATGCATCATCGCCCCCACGTCAAATTCCGCATATTGACCAAGGCACGCCCACAAATCATCACCCACCGTGTTTTTATATTTATACTTTTCAAAATAATCTCGTATCCCCGCACAGAAATTCTCCCAACCCATTAAGCGTACCACCATCAGCATTAATCTCGCGCCCTTGGCATAAACAATCGCCCCATCAAACAGTGTCGCAATCTCCGCCGGATCATTCACTTCCTGATGCACCGACTGCACATCCTTATACGCATCCCGTAGTAAAGCCAGATACGAATCTCCCGTAAAGAAGCTTTCAAAAATCTTATATTCTGGGTGAATGTGGTCCACCGCAAAATATTCCATCACGCTAGCAAATGATTCGTTGAGCCACAAATCATCCCACCACTTCATCGTAACTAAATCACCAAACCATTGGTGTGAAAGTTCGTGCGCCACTGTAAGCGCCACACCTTTTTTCGCCCCCAGCGTCGCGTTCTCGCCCGCGAGTAACATCGACTCGCGATAAGTTACTAATCCCCAGTTCTCCATCGCCCCCGCTTCAAAATCTGGCAACGCCACTTGATCTAGTTTTTTCAGTGGATACGACACCCCAAAATTATCATCATAAAATTCTAGCGATTTCGCTGCAATTTCATTTGCAAAATCTACCGAATTCACGTCTTGATTCAAGGCACAATATGTCGTAATCTCTGTCCCGTGCTCATTCTTCACCGTCTTCCCGTGAAATCGTCCAATCACCCATGCCAGAAGATAGGTACTCATCCTCGGCGATGGAGTATTTACCAAAATCAAATCTTCTTTATCTGATGTATCAATTTTCACATCAAACTCCGCCTTGGCCTCTGGCTCATCAATGCACGGAAACGCTTCTCTCGCATAGTGACTCTCAAACTGCGTCGCCACAATTGTTTCCGTATGCCCCTCGTATTCATAAGTCGATAAATACGCCCCCTCCATATTCTCATTCAAATGACCATTATAATAAATGGTAATTTCCGCCTCGCCTAGACCCATCTTGTCAATTTCCAGTATTTCCCCATCGGCCTTAAAACTAGCCTTCTCACCATTCACCAAAACATCCGTAACTTCAATTCTCACCGCATGAAATTTCACCACTTCATTCTTCACTAAACCCGAGACTGTTACCACTCCACCAATCGTCTTCGCCTTTTTGTCAATCAAAAGATCAAGCACATACTTTGATGGCTCAAAATAATTAACAAATCTCTCCATTCACCTCCTTTTTAAATTATTTATGAAGTTTTACAGTTTCGGGTAATTTCGCATCTTTCAGTATTGGCACAAGTTCCGCTTCTTCCAAAGTCTCATGTGCAAGCAACTCTTCTGCTAGTTTATCCAGCACCTTTCTATTCGCTTTCAAAACATTCTCCGCTCGCACCGCTGCTTCGTCAGACAACGCTTTCACTTCCGCATCAATCAGCTCCGCCGTCTTTTCCGAATACGGCTTGCCGGTGGTAATCGTGTAATACCCTGTCGCCTCGGAAGGATAAACCAAGTTTCGCGTATTCTTACCCATCCCTTCTTCCACGATCATCGATTTAGAAAGCTCCGCTACATTACGAAGATCCGACGACGCACCAGTCGTCACCGCATCCGTACCAAAAATCAATTTTTCTGCCGCGCGACCACCCATCGCCCGCGCTAAAATATCCTTTAGTTCATAAATATTCTTGTAACTTCTATCCTCCGGCGGCAAAAACCATGTCACACCGCCTGTCTGTCCACGCGGAATAATCGTCACTTTATGCACCGGGTCAGAATCCGGCAACACGTGCCCCACCACTGCGTGACCAGCCTCGTGATAAGCCGTGATTTTGCGCTCCTTTTCGTTCATCACTTTAGACTTTCTTTCCGGTCCAATCGCTACTCGCTCAAATGCTTCAGTCAGGTCGTGATCGGAAATCGCTTTGTGCCCTTCGCGCGCCGCAGTAATCGCCGCCTCATTTGCAATATTCGCGAGATCCGCTCCCGACGACCCCGCCGTCTTCTTCGCAAGCGACTCAAGATCCACATCCGACTCCACTGGTTTGCCTTTAAAATGCACCTTCAAAATCTCCAGCCGGTCTTTTCTTTCTGGCAAAGTCACATTCACGTGTCGATCAAACCGCCCCGGCCGAAGCAAGGCCTTATCCAGCATATCCACTCGGTTCGTCGCCGCCATCACAATCACACCCGAATCATTGTCAAACCCGTCCATCTCCACCAAAATCTGGTTCAAAGTCTGCTCATCTTCGCGCCCCGCACCACCCCGCGCATCACGTTTGTGCGCCACTGCGTCAATTTCATCAATAAAGATAATCGACGGCGCATTTTTCTTCGCCTTCGAGAATAAGTCACGTACTCTCGATGCCCCCACACCCACAAACATTTCCGCAAATTCCGAACCCGAAATCGAGAAAAACGGCACATTAGCTTCACCCGCCACTGCACGTGCCATCAAAGTCTTACCCGTCCCCGGATCACCCGCTAGAAGCACCCCACGCGGAATCTTCGCGCCCAGCTTCTCATACTTTTTCGGGCTTTTTAGAAAATCTACAATTTCCATCAAATCTTGCTTCGCCGCCTCATTACCCGCTACATCTTTAAAAGTCACTTTTTTCTTGTCTGGACCATAGAGCTTCGCCCGAGCCTTACCAAAAGACATCGACTGGCTATTCGCCGCCGTAGCCTGCCGCATCATCCATGAGAAGAAAATCACAATCGCCACAATTGGCAGTACCGTGAGAGCCACATCTAGCACCATCCCCCACACATTGATATCTTCTTTATATTCAATCACCGGGTAAGTCTTCTGGCATTCAGTTAACTCATCTCCAGCAAGCCCATCACAATAATTCACCAGCCCTTGGTCATACAAAGTCCCCGACGGGTCCTTCATCGAAGTCTCGGTCGGCTTGTCCTGACCTTTTAAAGTAATCTCGAGAGTATTTCCCGTCACCGTAATCTGCTTAATGTTCCCCTCCGGGTCATTCGCCCGCGCAATCACATCCGAAATCGCTACTTCTGTCTTCACCGGCGTACCGCCATTCATATTCGTAATGAGAAACATCGCTAAGCATATCATCAAAAACGTAAACACCACGCTTCTCACCGTATTAGACCGACTATTATTCATCGGCCGCCCATTATTTTTTCTAGGTATATTTTCCGCCACTTTTTTATCTCCTTATAAAAACTATTCTACCATAATCTTGCCATGTGTGCTATAATTAAAATGCGTCTGGGTGTAGCACAGTTGGTAGCGCGCGACTTTTGGGAAGTCGAGGTCGCAGGTTCAAGTCCTGTCACCCAGACCATTTTCATTTCTGGGATTAGCGCAGCGGTAGCGCGCACGCCTGGGGGGCGTGAGGTCGCCAGTTCGATCCTGGTATCCCAGACCATTTTTTATATGCCGAGTCTTTCGTCCGACAGCGCATCTGCACTAAATGGATTCTTGTACGCTTCTATCGCTTCAATTTCATTTTGCAAATTCTCTGCATATTCTTCTAACACTGTGTCATTAATCGTTCCGGTTTTATCAAACACGTATTCATCTTTCACATTGTCGTCCTGCTCAATCTCTTCCTCGTCCGGCAAATATCCCGGCCGTGATCGGTCTAGATAAATATCTCCCGAATTATGATATAGTGCGAGAGACACTCCGGTGGTCAGAAACGCAATCACCACCGACGCAATACCAAGAATTACCAGATTTCTTCCACCCACCGTCATAGCTGTTCCCTTAGCCCTTTCACCAAATTAAGTTGCGTCATTATCAATTCCTTCAGCACCACTGTGTCGCTCTCCACCACATTACGTCGCTCACGCACCTTTACCAACTTATTGTAAAAATTCTCCGGCTCCGTCTTGCAATCCGTCGCCACCAAATCTTCCAGCCCCTTCTGATATTCAATAAAATCAATAATAAAACTATTCCGTGTTCTCGAAAAACTATCTTGATTGTCCATCAAACCACTATTAATCATCGTGTTCTCCACCAGCCGGACATTCAGTGGTGTGATGTATTTCGATAACACTGTCTCATAATGCCGCCCAAGATACACCCGCGTCCTAGAATCTTGGTGTTGCACTGTCCGTAAAGTCTCTTTAATCTTATCGCAATTCTCCGAAATCGCCGTCTTCTGGCCTTCCGACACCGCCCCAGCCGGCAGCACCAAACAAAACCCCATCATCATCACAAACAGAAAAAAGATTTTCTTCATACTACCATTATATCACAAGTAGAATTCTTTCCGCGGTTTCAGGGGCTTAGGGAAACGAATCTTAGGCTAGGACCCAGCCACGCAGCGGACTGTGAAGCCGTAGTACTTGACGTTGAGATCCGTCCCGGGGTCGACGTAGCTACTGTCGAGGTTCAGGTAGTAGGCGTAGCCGTAATCGTCCGCAGAAGACGACCAATAGAGGCCGCCGCTGCTACGATAGTACACATGGGCACCATAGCAGCTCCCGGAGTAAACAAAATTATTTGGGAAGGAGCGCCAGAGTGATGACATTGAGGCACCGGTAACTGAGTTAGTGCTACTATTTGTTCCTGTACCACCCATTTTTCGGTCTAGGTAGGAGAAGCCACCTACACGCCAAGTACTGCTGGCTTCTTGGTTGTCTAGTTCTCCAGTAGATGTATAGCCTAGTGGTAGATGCCAGTTAGATGGGCAGATGGAAGTACCAGCGGCATCAGAGCCATTATTTCCACTATAGGTAG
>JAGAEN010000005.1 GCA_017613135.1 Candidatus Saccharimonadota bacterium
GAAAGAATGGGCGAAGACAAAACTAGGCCCGAAATAGTAGTTAATGAGATTAATGAAAGAACCATTATGTATAATATACGGTCTTTTTCTAATGTATTTGATGATTTTAATGATTTTGTCATTTGCACTACCCGCTCCAAAATTAAAGTTAAGCACTTTAATTGTAGCACATAATTTTTAAAATATCAAAATTTTAGCGATAATTGTCAGGTCGCCCACCTGGAGCTGACATCATATTTTGTTGATTAATGTTGCTATTTCCTATAGTAGTGGTGATATTTGAAATAGTAAATGATTGATACTTGGTGCCGTTTAGATAAATTGTGTAGGTTTCGCCAAGTTCAAATTCTGCGGTGCCGGCAGCGAGATGGTTAAATGATTTTGTTGCGGTATGTTTCATAATAGTTTTGCCGGCAGAATTTTTGATGGTGATTTCGGTATCGGCTTTTTGTGAGCTTTCGAAATAAACACTTATATTATATATACTAGACGAGTCTCCGAGAGTTTCGGCCATACCGCTCGAGCCGACAGCAATGACTGTACCGCCATTTTGATTAATGCTAATTCCGGCATCTAGTGCACCGTTGCCATTATTGGTCGGGCCGTCGATGATTACGGTGCCACCATTAAAATGAATGTAACCATTACTATCCACGCCATCACCCGAAGCGTTAACGTAAATATTGCCGCCTTCAATAGTCAAAATGCAATTTGCGTCAGAAGAGAAGGCACCGCCACTGCGCGGGTCATTATTAGTGGAATCGGAGCCACCGCCCGCATTGATACCATCATCAGAAGCATAAATTTTGATATCGCCACTATTTATTAAAATATTCTGTGCCTCTAAGCCTTCATAACTTTTGGAGATATTGATATTGCCATCATTAATAATGAGTGCTCGCTCAGCGTGAATGGCGTCATCGCCCGCAGCGATTTTGATATTACCATTTTCAATCAAAACAAAACCCTTGCCGGCGGTAGTAGTGTTGGTGGATTTGATGCCATCACCTCGTGAGGTGAGATTAAAATCACCACCCACAATATAAACCGAATCTTTACCGCGAATTGCATCATCGGCGGCTGTAATACTATATTCTCCGGAGTTAAATTTGAGATCGTCTTTTCCGACAATGCCATCTTGATAGTTGGCGGTAAGATTTAAAGTGCCTTCGCCTTGGAAAGTGAGGTCTGATTTGCTATAAATTGCGCCTTTAACGTCTTCGTCATAACTTTTGTCGTAGGTTTTACTATCTTCCAAAATGTTTTCACCGATAAGTTCAATCACTAGGTCGTCTGCGGCGTAGCAGATAATGGCAGGGCCGGCAGAATTTTTAATGGTGACGTTATCGAGAATAAGTTTAACCTTGGCTTCACTATTAGTATTAATTACAATGGAACCATTTGAAAGTTCACCGGTAAAATGATATACTCCGGAGCCAGTGATGGTGTAAGTTTCTGACAATTCGGCATCAAAGGTGTTGTAGCGGTCCCAATTAATTTTTAGATCGCCGTTGTCGGTAATGATGCCGCTTTCTAGTTGTTCTGAAGTGGTACCTTGGTGGGCTTCGTTAATGATAATAGCGACAACTAAAAGAACAATTACTGCTAGCCAGGCTAGGCACCAGTTGATAGTATTCTTTCTATCGATCATTAGACCTCCTCTTCGCAACAAGGCTCCGAAAGCAGGACTTTGAGATTACAATTTTTGACGCGAATTTCGTCGAGGAACTCTTTTTCTTTGACGCCGCGCTTTATTTTAACGTCGTAGGTTAATTTATAAAGACTGCCCATATTCATAGTTTTCATTTTGACAAGGCGGTGGCGGGAGGTGTATTTTTTGAAAATATCAGTAAACACTTCGTCATAATCCAAATCTTCTGGAATCACAACTTTTAAAACTCTTTCGTGGCTGTCTGGTTCCAAAAAACGTGTATAAGTAAACAAAATGATTGCGATAATTGCAATAATAGTAATCACGGTACCAAATAGAATGTGTCCCATTCCGCAAGCCAAGCCAATCATCATCGCAAAAAAAATGGCGAGCAAATCTTTGGCGCGACCCTGAAGCGAACGGAAACGAATAAGCGAAAAGGCACCAAGAATGGCGATTGAAGTGCCGAGATTACCATTAATCATAATCATCACCGCCATTACAAGCAGTGGTAAAGTAGCAAGAGTGACTAAGAACCCTTTAGTGGTTTGCGATGTTTTTTGATGGGTGATGGCAAGGGCGAGACCAAGAATTAGAGCTGCGCCGGCCGCGAGCAAAGCGGATTTGATGTCTAGTCCTGTGGCGCTAGTGTCGAATATAGTGTTAAACATTTTGTTCCTTTCTTATTAATGTATAAATTTTACCGATTTTGCTAAATTGTTGTGGATAAATGTGGAGTTCTGACATTTTTTTGACCAACCAAAGTGGCATTGCGCCGTCAGCTTTGATTTCCATAATAATGTTTGGCTCCGTCTTAAAATAAATTTTATCACGCTTTTTTCTAATAAAGCTTAAATCTTTGTTGCGAAATTTTAGATTTTCGTCAAAGGTGATGCGTAGATTTTCGTCGTTTTTGTAACTTTCGCGGTCGTAACTTATGAATATCTTGGGTTTTAAATTAAATTGGTTAATGAGATAGTCGGCTTCTTTTGCAATCTGAAGGTCATTTACGGTTTCGATTGACCTTTTGGCTAACTCCTCGAGTGTGGTGTGATGGTGAATGAGTTCCTGATAATCATCGTGGGTAATCATCACTCGGCGCTTGTAGCCAATATTATTCTCCGCACCTTTTATTTTGGTCTTGATTTCGATAAACACACGGTCGTAACCACCATAGGAGCGAGCGCGGAGTTTTTCTTTGAAAACTGGACGGTCGATCGACTGAACAATCAAATCATAATTATTATTGTCAAAATAAATATTCATCACGTCGGAATGAAAATAATTATCTTCCGTCATATTTTTTTGAATCAGAGCAAGCAGAGCTTCTTTTTGCGATTTGGTGATGAGATATTTTTTCTCGATGCGATCGAATACTTTTTCGTTCATTTACTTTATATTATATATGAAAACTAGAATGAAACTGAAATTTTGTGTCGGCTTAAGCATTTTCGTGATATACTAGAATAGTATGTTGGAACTTTTGGGTGTGTCCAAGATTTATGAGACCGGTGGCCTCAAACATAAGGCGCTTGATAATGTGTCGATTAATTTTCGTGTTAATGAATTTGTGGCGGTACTCGGGCCTTCTGGTTCTGGTAAGACAACACTTTTAAATATTATCGGCGGGTTAGATCATTACTCGAAAGGCGAGCTCAAAATTAATGAAGTGAGTACGCGGAAGTTTCGGGATAAAGATTGGGATGCGTATCGTAATCACCGGATTGGGTTTGTATTTCAGAGTTATAATTTAATTCCACACCAAACAGTTTTAAATAATGTGAAGTTGGCGCTGACGCTTTCAGGTATTTCGAAACGTGAAGCGACGCGGCGAGCGAGAAAAGCACTGGAAGAAGTGGGGCTGAAAGACCAGATAAATAAAAAACCTGGTCAGCTGTCTGGCGGGCAAATGCAAAGAGTAGCTATCGCGCGGGCGCTAGTGAATAATCCTGATATTTTGCTGGCAGATGAGCCGACAGGGGCACTAGATTCGGAAACTAGTGTACAAATAATGAATCTACTCAAGGAAATTGCACGCGATAAATTGGTGGTGATGGTCACTCACAACCCTGAGCTCGCGGAAAAATATGCTACGAGAATTGTGAAATTAAAAGATGGTAAGGTGACGGCTGATTCGAACCCATATGATGGAAAAATTCGCACAGGTTTAGATAATGAAGAGGCTTTTAGAAAACAGAAGAAGACTCGGATGTCGTTTATTACGGCGCTTTCTTTGTCGCTTAATAATTTACTCACGAAAAAGGGTCGGACGATTTTGGTATCGATTGCTGGGTCGATTGGGATTATCGGAATCGCTTTGATTTTGGCTGTTTCGACTGGTTTTCAAAACTATATCGATAAAATCGAAGAAGATACGCTTACTTCATATCCTTTGGCCCTCATGAAAGAATCGGCAGATATTACCGGTGTACTACTTAGCATCACCGGAAGTACTTCCGAGCAATCAGAAGAAGGCAAACTTCACGAAAACCAAGTTTTGACCTCGACTCTCGGTACGGTTTCGAATAATGATCTTCCTAGTTTTCGGGATTATTTAAATAAACACCACGATGAAGTGAGAGATGATATTCGCTTAATAGAATATGAATATAATATTGATCCTTTAATCTATACAATTGATGCGACTGATACTTTGGCAAAGATTAATCCAACCAATATGTTTAGTTCTTTGATTGGCGATACTTCGCTTCTTTCTTCGTATTCTTCAATGACTTCGATTTTTAAACAAATGGAAAAAGAGAATTTGAAAGAAAACGCCAAGCTTTTAGCTGGGAGATACCCAGAAAACTATAATGAAATGATGGTGATTTTGGCCAATCCAGGTGAGATTTCGGAACTTCTGACCTATTCCTTAGGTTTTCATGATACGGGCGAGCTTGATGAAATAATGGCAAAAATTTTGAGCGGGGAAAGAGTGGACACTAAAAGAGAGCCTTTAGTTCTTACTTATGATGATTTATTTAATGCCGATATTCGGTTGATGCCAGCCGCCGAAACTTATAAATATAACGCAAAGTATAGCGTTTATGAGGATATGAGTAGTGATAAAAATTACATGATGAACTTATATGAAAAAGCCGACCGATTAAAAATTGTTGGTGTCGGGACGATGAATGACGGAATTATGTCTTCAAGAAGTGGAATTGTTTATTTGCCAAGTTTGATTAAACATATTATTGAAGAGTCTTCACAAACGGAAATTGTCAAGAAGCAACTGGCCAATCCGACAGTTGACGTCTTTTCGAATGTGAAATTTGGTGAAGAAGGGAACGATTTTAACTTTCAATTTTCGGATCTCGTGTCGATTGACGAGAATAAACTCGCACAGGCTTTTGGCGTAAAACTAGATCAAAATGCAATTACTGCTGAAACGACGAAATACATGGGTGAGATTCTTAGTGATGTGACGGCGGATATTTCGCCAGTAGAACAAGAGCTAAAAGATAAACTTGATGCCATCAAGACTGGACTGATGCCATTTATTGCAAACAAAATGCACGAGCCGGATTTCGATATGAGTAAAATGGAAGAATACATTGATGAATATATGGCTTCGCAGGATTTTTCGGAATTAGAAGAAAAATACGAGATTCCGGAATCGGAAAATTTTAGTTTTCGCACCATTTTTACTGGACTTCTTAAGGCTTCTCTCGTGGGAACGCCTGAAACTGAACTCGCTGTCGAGCAGACGATTAAAACCCTAGCCATCAATTTGACTGAGCTTAATATGAAAAAGGAAATTGCTTCTGGCATTATGGGCCTTACTTCATATCTAACCAATAGTTTTTCTTCGGCTTTTAAGGTTGACAAGGACGCAATTATCGGTGCCTTTAAATTGAATTTTACAGAGGAAGAATTATCTCGTGTAGTGAGGGCAATGTTTACCAAGAAGAAATCATCACTGTCTAATAACTTGTCGATTCTTGGCTACCAGGATATAGATGATCCGATGGAACTGGCGATTTACTTCACTAGTTTTGACGGCAAAACACATTTTATGGAATTTCTAGATCATTATAATGATTTGATGCGTTCATATAATCAAGAAGACAAAGTGATTGATTATACTGATACGACTGGTATTTTGATGTCATCGGTGAAGACGATCGTGGATGCGGTATCATATGTGTTGATTGCCTTTGTGTCGATTTCATTGATAGTGTCTTCAATTATGATTGGGATTATTACATATATTTCGGTGTATGAAAGAACAAAGGAAATTGGGATTTTGCGTGCAATTGGGGCGAGTAAGCATAATATCTCCAATATCTTTAATGCGGAGACGTTTATTGTGGGACTTCTAGCAGGGCTATTTGGAATTGGGATTTCGTATATCTTTATTCCGATTATTAATCTGGTATTGCATCATTTCACTGGAGATATACCACTTAATGCGACACTGGTGCCAGTGAGTGCGCTAATTTTGATTATTCTTAGCGTGATTTTGACTTTGATTGGTGGAATTATACCGGCGCGCGCAGCAGCCAAGAAGGACCCTGTAGAAGCGCTCCGAAGCGAATAAACATAGACATCAAAACCCCGGCAGGTTGCCAGGGTTTTTGGGTCGTTTAAGAAAGGATGCTGAAGGTCTCGCAACCTTCTACCATGCGCACCTTACGCTCGATATCTTCCTTTTGCCATTCGCACAGGTTTCTGACCCTGGGCCATTGGTCTTTGGGAAAATTGATGATATCAGCAATAGTGTTAAAACCAGCTCTCTTCAGGCTGACATAACACATATTGTTGAGTTTCAGAGTTTCGATTGTGCCAGGTGGTACCTGGACAGGCTCGAAAAACCCATAGAGCGAAGGAAGTGGATGGTAGCAATCTGCGTAGTACCGTTTCGTGGCACTGCGGAGCTTCTTGATTGCACAGTTCAGCATATGAAGAACTTTCTCGTGCGGAAGATTGAATTGTTCGGAGATCTGATCGTATCTCATCTTTCCCCCTTCGAGACCGAAGTGATAGATGACGATTGCCTTTTCTTTCGGAGTAAGCACGCCGCTAAGCACCTCAATAATGCTACTGATTTGCTCATCGGTGACTGCTTCGAAGGTTTCGTAGTTTTCACTATCGAAAAGCAGATCTCTCGGTCGTTCGTCGGCTTTGGAATTGCTCCACCAGGGTCGTTCATCGACCCAGGTGTAGAGAGCCAGCACGCGATTCGTCATATCGATGTCATGGCGAATGAAGCCAGCTTCATCGAGTGCCGAAACGAGTTCGATTCTCCATTTGGGATAGGGCTTTAGGACGTCGGAAAAGATTGCCAGTTCCCGTCCGTATTTTATGAGCTCGCTGATAGAATCGCCACGCTTTTTGAGAATCGTACGAGTTCTTGTAGGCAGGTTCAGTTCGTCGAGTGATTTCAGAGTTTCCGCTTTTCTTACCATTGTTCTATCTCCTTTGTTGTTGTTCAAAATGAATTCGTCCATATCTCAATGCTTCCTTTCTTAAATTCTAAATGTTCACACCTTTTGGCGCTAATTTCTGAGTTTTATACTCAATACTTACTATTATAGCACAAGTGGTTTAATTTGTCAAGATTAAAGCCCCTATTTCAGGGGCTTTTTAAAAATCTTATGTTTCGCCTAGATATTCTTCCAGTGTGAGTCCTTTTTCGGTGATTTCCTTGGCAATTTCTGGGCTATCGATATAGCGAAGATGCCATGGTTCGTAGGAATAGCCGGTAATATCTTCTTTTCCTTCGATATAGCGGAGGATAAAACCATACTTCGGTAACAGTTCATGGATTTTAGCGAAGATTTCAACGCTCGCTATCATGTCGTCATTATCACGGATAATTTTACCCGAATCGATGACGAAAATGTCTACAGCGAGACCAGTGTGATGTTCGGAATACCCAGGAAACCAGATAGTTTCTGACATATTCTTCTCCATATTCGACCATCCATTCATCCCAGATTTCTTGCTGTTCGGCAACTGAGCGATAAACACTGTCTAGCTCGATCTGGATACCTTCGTTTAGCAACTCGTCCCTAAGATATAGGAACTGGTCATAAGTTTTGTGCTCGATCTTTAGCTCCTCTCCGAGTGAGTTAAACACAGTATTGATATCTACCATGCTTTCCCAATCGTCTGGAACTGGGTGCGTCTTGTTGACCAATGTCAAATAGACATCCGGAGCCTGGTTGCTGGCATTTGCTACGTTGCAGTCGAGCAGGACAAATACTACCAAAAATGCTATGGTAATATACAAGATTTTCTTTTTCATTAAGGTACTCCCCCTTAAATTTATTCCGCTTTGGTGCGGTTTATTAATTATAATAAATTATGATGTTTTTGTCAAGGAAGGGGGATGGGGGATATATTATCCCTATATTCCCTGCGAGCCAGAAAATTATCTAATAATAAGACGAAAAACTTCGAGGGATTAGGCTTTTACTAAAGCAAAAGCCTTCCGTTCCTCCTTGCTCTAAATATCGTGAGCAAGCTCCCGATATTTCCTCGCTTCGTCGTCCGGTCGAACCCTACGGGTTCTCATCCCTCTTATTTCACAATCATTAGAGATTAAAAGGCGCCAGATTGGTGTTTTCTTTGTGCGAAGCGCGTCTACTCGACGAGCGAGCACGAAAAAACGCCGAGATGGCGCCTTTTAACTCTAATGGCTGGGGATGAGGGATTCGAACCCCCGAATGGTGGGACCAGAACCCACTGCCTTACCACTTGGCGAATCCCCAACGGTAGTAATCATTATATCACATTATTCGTTTTTTACATAGTTTATTTAGATTATGGTTGGGATTTTTGGTTAAATTTGATATAATAGCCGAAGGCGTGACTGGTTTCCCCCTGTCATGTACTTTAACAAGGAGGGAAAAACGAATGATTGTCTACTTAGCGTCTTTTGTGGTCATCGCTGTGGCTTTTTTCCTGGTAGCGAGAAACTTCAAAGATCTCAGAAACCATGACGAAGGCACAGACGACATGAAAGAACTAGCGGGCATCATTAGGGCAGGAGCGAAAACATTCTTAGAGCGTGAATATCGTATCATTATTCCGACAGTTCTGGTTGTCGCTTTAATGTATTCGTTATTCCGTGAGGCGTGGTCTGGTTTGACCTTTATCTTCGGGTCCCTAATGAGCATCGCAGCCGTGGAAATCGGCATGAGGGGTGGCACGTATGCCAACGTACGTACCACTAATGCAGCACGGGTGACTGGAGCAATGAGTAGAACGATGCGAATTGCTCTGCTCGGAGGTTCCCTTAGCGGGTTCACAGTGCCAGCATTTGGACTTTGTGGATTCTTGATTGTTTGGCTTTTTTCCGGTGGCGCACATGCAAACGTAATCGGACAAGGCTTAATTCTTAAGAACCCCTGTAACGCAGTGACCGTACGGTTGATGACATATTCACTCGGTTGTTCCGTAGTGGCGATGTTTAACCGTGTGGCCGGAGGAAACTATACCAAGGCGGCTGACATTTCGGCGGACATCGTGGGCAAGAATATTTATAATATGCCCGAGGATGATTCGCGAATGCCAAACTCAATCGCAGATTTCATTGGTGATTGCGTCAACGACATCGCTGGTAATATTTCCGACCTGCTAGAGAGTTTTGTGGCGACCCCGACGGCCTGTATCCTGATTGCGATGCAGCTTTATTCATCGAGTGTCGAAACGCTTAGCGCGGCAACGCTATTTCCGTTTCTTTTGGCTGGTGGCGGACTGCTCAGTAGCTTACTGGGCGTAAGCTTCGTCATCTTCAAGAATCGGAAACGCAAGATACTGATGATTAATAAGGATACTGGGGAATTCGAGATGGTGGAGTTTTCCCGTGAAGCGAAAAATCCTGGCGAAGAGTTAGATATTGCGACCTACGTATCAGCTGGTCTGATGATGGTCGTGGCACTAATCGGCTCTTATTTCATTTTTAATGGAAAAGCTGGGTTTTCTGACTTCAAGGCGGGATGGATTTCACCCTGGGTTGCTGCGCTACTTGGCATCGTCAGTTCAGTTGCAGTAGGTAAAATCACGGAATACTACACAAGCACCAAATTTAAACCGGTGCGCGAGCTTGCTACCATGGCTACCGAGGGCGAGGCCTTCGTCGTGACTATGGGGGATGCAATTGGCTCCCGTTCGGTTTTATTGCCGGCTCTCGTGATTGGTATTTCCATGATTGTGGCAGGTAATCTCTGCGGAACCTACGGCATCGCAATTGCTGCACTCGGAATGCTAAGCTTTGTAGGTACCACGGTCTCCATCGATGCGTTTGGTCCGATTGCTGACAACGCTGGTGGCATCGCTGAGAGTTGTCATCTGGACCATGAAGTCCGTGAAATCACGGATGAGCTGGACGCAGTCGGCAACACGACTGCGGCCATCGGTAAAGGTAATGCCATCGGTTCGGCAGCCTTTGCCACAGTGGCACTAATCATGTCGTATATTGGCAGTTATCCTCAACCGGATTACTCCAACCCGATGGTGATTGTTGCCATTATCGTAGGTGGTATTATTGGTGGCGCGTTGATTGAATACTTCACATCGCTCCTGACCAAAAATACCATTAAATCGGCCAAACTAATGGCCGATGAGGGCATCCGGCAGCTTCAGATTCCTGGCGTACTTGAGGGCACCACGAAGCCTGATTACAATCGAGTAATTGGGATGGCGGCAGACCAAGCATTGAAATACATGCTCGTACCTTCGGTACTAGCACTTGTTTCTCCGATTCTTTTCGGCATCCCATTCGGACCCGAAATGGTTTTGGGACTGCTTGGCGGCAGCACCATTATGGCTATTTCGCGTGCTATTTTCAATGGTAATTCTGGCGGTGCGTTTGACAACGCCAAGAAATTCATTGAATGCGGAATGCTAGAAGGTCACGGCAAGGGTTCACCTGCTCACAAAGCCGCCGTAGTTGGTGATACTGTGGGCGACACACGCAAAGACGTGGTCGGTGTAGCGCTGGACATTTTCATCAAGACGATGTCGACAGTGGCAAATACCCTAGCGCCAATTTTCTATAACTACCGGTTGTTCTAACCCCCTCCTTATCCTCGGCCTTTTAGGTCGGGGATTTTTCATGGTTTTTGTTTTGGTGTATAATAATAATATGAGCAAGAAATTTTTTAGTGATAAACAACTCAAAACTTTAACAGCTGAAGAGGTAATTGACAAACTTCAGCACGAAAACTATTCGCTACTTAAAACTCTCGGCGCGGAAAAACTGCGTAAAGAAATGGTGCCGGTGGGGAAGATTTGTAATGCAGCGATTGATTACGTACTAGGCACGACTGGGCCGAAAAAGGATGCGGCTTCTCATTCGCATAATGCACGTAAAAAACTGGTCAAGAAGCTAAGTAAGTTGACGCCGGGTAGTTACGATGGTTTTCCGCACGACTCGAAAAATGGTTTGGTGATTGGATTTAATCATCCTTCGCTTGGTGAAATCGCGCGAATTCTAATGATGAAAATGGACGTGATGGGCGATAAGCCGATGCTTTTTCCGGTGAATTTGCCGTGGTATGAGGCATTGGCGCCGGACTATGACCGGATTTTGAAACTGGGTATTATTATTACGCCTACCATTACACCAGCGACTTGGCACAAGATGAATCTTGAGAAAGGGACTTTATTATATGATGAAGGGAGCCGACTAAAGCGGGATTTTCGTGATTTATACACCAAATTATCACACGACACAATAAAAGATGGCGGAGTAATCTTTGTGGCGCCTTCGGCCACAAGGCAGGCGACAGTGTTTAAGACCAAGGATGTTTATGATAAGAAGGAGCCAATCATCCCGACGATGTCTGTCTTGGCTCTAGAGCTTTATAAAGATCCGGAAATGAACTGCGATTTCTTGCCGATGGCAGTTTTGCCACCTGAAGGATATAAGCGAGGTCTTAATTTTCGTAAACACTACAAATTAATTCCAGGCGAATTGATGACGGCGAAAGAAATTCGCAAAAAATATTTCAAAACTAAAAACCCAGAGAGGCTCGAAGGGTTTGATTATGATTTCCACATGAAAATTGCCGAAAAATTGCCAAAGAAATTTTGGTATTAATGTGCTATAATCATAAGCAGAATGAATGACGAACCATATTTTTATCATCCTTTGGAGAACATCGAGGATATCGATGAATTTGAAGCGGCGGTAGAAAGGACGCAGTTCAATAAGGCGCTCTCACCAGAACGGCCTTATACCTATTGGACGCTTGAATTATACGACCAGGAGAATGGTATTCGCGGTGGTGGTGGTTTGGGGGTTCTCGCGGCCGACACTCGGCGAGTGGCAGAGCAGATGGGCGTGCCGTTTGTTTTGATTACGCCATTTTATCCGAGTGAAAGCAAACAGGTAATGCAGAATGGCCATGTGTCTGACGAGCACTTGCCGGTAGATTACCACGATTTTGGCTTTCGGCTAGTAGATAATGTCTATGTGAAATGCTGCGGAAATCTGTGTAAACTTGATGTAGTTGAAAAGAGATTTAGAAACACGCGGATTGTCTGTGTGACAGAGCCGAATTTTGGCGAATTATATTCTGGGATGAGCGGGTCGGACCACCGGCTTTATCAGGAAGTGTCACTTGGGTTTGGCGGATATGCGGCTTTGAAACTACTGGGGTTGAAGCCCGCAATTATGCAGCTAAATGAGGTTGCAACTTTCTTTGCGGCTTTAGCGCGACTAGATGAATTAGCAAGCAACGGGATGGATTTTTATGAGGCGGTAGTTTATACGAGGAAGCATACTTTGTATACTAATCATACTTTGGTGCAGGCGGCGGAAGCGGAGTTTTCGGAAGAACAATTTGAGAGATTTGTTTACCCTAATTTGAAGTCGCCAGCAGTAAAAAAATGGATGCGGGATAAATTTGAAAATGGACGACTTAAGCTATCTTCGGTAACGATTGAGATTGCGGAGCTTCGAAGCGGAGTATCAAAACTTCACGCAAGAGTAGCGAATTACCGGGATATTTCAGGCAATAAGGTGAAGTTTCGGGCAGTGACTAATGGGGTTGATTTAGAGAAGTGGGTGCTCCCTGAAATCTTGACTTTTTACCGTAAGTATGATATAATAGATAATATAGGGTTACCAACCCCCGGCTTTCGAGATGCTCTGGAAAACCTTTCTTCTGAAAAGATTCGAGAATTTAAACGCGCGGGGCGGGAAATTCTGAATTCGGTACTTGCCGACCGTCCAGATCAAAATGGGCAAATTTTGCATTTTAGTGACGAGGATTTTATTTTCGATTTTAAACGACGGTTTGTGGATTATAAACGGCCGGATTTGGCATTTCGTGATCTTAATAGGCTTAAGAAAATCTTGAAAGAACGCGACGCACATTACATCATCGCTGGGCGGATTCATACTGGTGATAGTGTGATGGGGGCGAAGCTCGATAAGTTGCTTGCTGATGTTGAGAGCGATGAATTTTTGAATACCCACGTGCATTATTTAGCAAATTATGACGAGGAATTGGCCTTTGGGCTGTCATGTGGGTCAAATGTGGCGATTAATGTGCCGATTGTCGGACTTGAGGCTTGTGGGACTTCGTGGATGAAGGATGTGGCGAATTTAAATCTTTTGATTTCGACACACGATGGCGGGGTGGCGGATGTGTCGGCAGAAAATTATCTCAATGTGCACGGTGTAAATGAGGATGAGGAGCTTGAGGAACTTTATCGCCGGATGGAAGAAGCGATTTCGGCGTGGGAAAATGATTTTGATTTGGAATTCTTGCTTCAAAAACAACTTGCTGCTTTCTTGCCCGTAATTTCCGGCGCAAGAATGATGAAAGATTATCTTGACTATTTGTTTCCGGCGTGATAAAATCTTGACAAGTCTGGTATCAGACTTTTTTGATGTAAAGGAGTGAAATGGCAAAACCGAAAATCACCAGAATTAAAGCCGGTGAATCCTCAAAAAAAGAAGAGGAGCAGGCGCCGATTACTCGTAAAAAAGTGGTCGTGAAAGACAAAAAGCAAGATAAAATTAAAGCCAAAGAGGCAAGAAAAGCCGAAAGACAGGCGAAAAAAGCGGAAAAAGCCGCTGAGAATAAAAAAATATTTATTCTATTTCGGCCGTTTGTGGCGTTATTTAGATATTTGCGCGACTCGTGGCACGAAATTCGCCAAGTACGGTGGCCAAATCGCAAGGCAACCTGGAAAATGGTGCTAGCGGTGCTGGCATACACGGCATTATTTGTAATATTAATTTCGCTACTTGATTTATTCTTCAGGTGGCTGTTTGGTTTAATTTTAGGATAAAGAAAGGAAAGATATGGCAGTAAACCGTTATGACGCAACTCGCTCGTGGTACGCGATTTCAACTTACAGCGGCTATGAGGATAAGGTGGCGGATTCCATCAACCAGAGGGTAAATACCGTGGAGATGGCGGACAAAATTTTTGAAGCGATTGTGCCAAAAGAAAAGCAAATCGAAATCAAAAACGGCAAGCGCAAAGTAGTAGATCGCAAGATTTTGCAAGGCTATGTGCTAGTCGATATGAAACTCTCGGATGAAACTTGGTATATTATTAGAAACACACCGGGTGTGACTGGATTTATCGGCACTGGTACGCAACCGACGCCGGTTTCAGAAAAGGAAATTGCGAAAATCAAGAAGCGGATGGGCGTAGAAGACCCGAAGTTCTCGGTGAAATATGAAATTGGCGAAGTGGTGTCAATCACCGATGGGCCATTCAAGGGCTTTGATGGCACAGTGTCGGAAATTGACGCGGCGAAAGGCAAACTCAAAGTGATGGTTTCGATGTTTGGCCGCGAAACGCCTGTCGAGCTCGACGCTTTACAAGTAAAACAATTGTGATATAATAATATACGTTACGCACTAGAAAGGTAATTTTATGGCAGAAAAGAAAGTGATTGGAAATTTGAAGCTACGGATTCCGGGCGGCAAAGCCACTGCGGGACCTCCGGTAGGTTCAACCCTTGGTCAATGGGGTCTTAATATGATGGATTTCATTAATCCATTTAACGAGAAGACCAAAGAGTTTATGGGTAAAAACGTGATTGTGCATATTCGCGTGTTTGAAGATCGAACTTTTGACTGGACTTGCCTTGGGCAACCAGTAGATGATTTGATTCGCGAAGCGATTAAAATCGAAAAGGGTTCGGGCAAGCCAAACGTGGATAAGGTTGGCAAAATCACCCGTGCACAGCTCGAAGAAATCGCCAAAAAGAAGATGGACCAACTCAATGCTAATGATCTCGATGCTGCAGTGAAGGTTGTCGCTGGCACCGCTCGGTCAATGGGCGTGGAAGTAGTTGACTAAGTCGCTGTTTTAAAACAGGCCGCGGGGAGCCTGTTTTTTGTATCTGATAATACTTGATTTTTGTAAAAAGTATGCTATAATTAGTAATGGTTAGTCCTGAAAAAATATAGTTAGGGGGAAAAGTAACTATGGCAACTTATAGTAGGACACGACGGGAAATGATAGAGAGAGCCATACGACTATGGCAAGTTCATGCCGAATCATACCGGACTTTACCACTCCAATACCAATTTCTTTTGGCGGAGAAGAGGCGTCTTCACATCACACCACTTAATAAAATTAAGTTGAGTATGCTCGAAGACTATCCGGTGGTTCCATTTCTTACTATCCTTGACGAGCAATCGGCAAGAGTGAGACTTGAGGGCATGAGCGATCTGGGTCTTATTTTTCTCATTCAATGGATTGAAAACATGGTGAGTTGTAACCAATCGTATCGCACGTTGCGTAATCGCATCATCGATTATAATTACGCGATCGAGCACCACAATTCGCCAGAATGCATTTTCGGTTTCGATCCTGAGTATGCAACTTGCTCGAGAAAAGTATCGACCGCCAAACGATACCCGTCACTAGACTAACCTTTTGGGGCCAGATGGCCCCATTTTTCTTGCATTTTTGGACCGTTTTTGGTATAATATACGAAACTATTTAATCGTGGGAGGGTTTGACCCGCTAGCACCACAGAAAGGTAAATATGGCAAAAGAAGCCAAAAAACTTGAAGAAATCAAGACCGAAGTAGCTGAAAAGGTTACTGAGGCAAAAGAAAATATTGAAGAAAAAGCTGCTGAGATTCGGGAGCAGCTCGAAGAAAAAGTTGCTGAAGTAAAAGAAGAAGTTGCAACTTTTGCAAAATCTGGTAAAAAATCCAAGAAGCATATCGAAGAGGTGAAAGCCGAGGAAGCTCGTCAAGCTCGTAAAGAAGAACGCAAGGCCGAAGAGGCTGCAGCTGCTGAGAAGCCAAAGGGTGCCAAACCAGTTACTCGCCCTAAGTTAGAGCGCCGTGGCAAGAAGTACCAGGAAGCTTATAAATTGATTGAAAAAGGGAAGAATTACTCGCTTAAAGAAGCAGTGGAGCTCGCTATTAAAACTAGCCCGGTGAAGTTTGATGCCGCGCTTGAAGCGCACGTACGTCTTGGTGTAGACCCACGCCAGGCCGATCAAAACATTCGTACTACAATTGTGCTTCCTAATGGTAGTGGTAAGACAGTGCGCGTAGCTGTGTTTGCACCACTTGATGTTTGTAAGGCCGCGAAGGCTGCTGGTGCCGATATCGCCGAAGATGAAGAATTCTTGAAACAACTTGATAAAGGCGTGATTGATTTTGATGTTCTTATTTCTACTCCGACTTATATGCCAAAGCTTGGTAAATATGCTCGTCTCCTTGGCCCGAAAGGTTTGATGCCAAATCCAAAGGCTGGCACCGTGACGATGGATGTTGAAAAAGCGGTAAAGGAATCTAAGGCTGGTAAGGTAGAATATCGTGTAGATAAGCAATCGATTGTGCATATTGGTCTTGGTAAAGTTTCGTTTGGCGCCGATAAATTGCTCGAAAACGCCAATACTTTCTTTGAATCATTGAGGGCACAGAAGCCAGCTTCTCTCAAAGGTACCTACGTAAAGTCGGTCTTCATCACCACTACGATGGGCCCGTCGATCTCGGTAGAGAATCTGTATAATTAGCATTTTTGTGTTATAATATCCTTATGGATATAAATATAGATTTATCAAGATTACAAATTCCAGAAATCGTAGTCATGGCGATTGCTGGGTTACTATTACTTTTTATGGGTTACCGGATTAAGAAGGTTGGGTTCTTTATCATCTGGTTTTTGATTGGGTTTAATTTGATGGGGATATTGATGCCAGCAATTAATAGCGTGGCGCCAGAAGCAGTGAGAACGAGTGATTTGTGGCAAAATTTATTGCCAATCGCTGGTGGGCTACTTCTTGCGATGCTTGGGTTTACTATTGAAAAAATTTGCGTCGGTGGCATAGTGTTTGGGTTGACATTAATGATTACTTCACAATATTTTGGTACTGATATTCAGACTTTGGTAATTGGCGCAATTATCGGTGTGGTGCTGGCTGGTGTAGCAGTGATGTTAATGAAGCCGGCTATCATTGTGGCTTCCTCTTTGATGGGTGGATATGTGTTGACGCTTACAATTTTAACTTTATTTAAAGATATTAATGCAGCGACCTATTATTTTCCTTTGCTGATTGGGATTTCAGCGGTAGGTATTATTACGCAATTTATGACAACAAAGCGGATATCTTGATTTTTAATTTAAGCTGTGATATAATAGAGAAAGTTACCAAAGACAGTGGCGAGGGCGACCTTTAATAATGCCACCGAGGAATTTTCTTAAAATTTATTTGGTGACGCTATTTAACAATTGGCTAACTAAATATTAACTAACCAAAGGAACTTTTTATGGCAATTTCAAAGGATAAAAAGAAAACATTGGTTGCTATTCTCACCGAACTTCTAGCTGATTCTAAGATGGTGGTCTATGCGAAATATCAAGGCCTCACCGTCGCGGAACTTCAAGAACTTCGTAAACTAGCGAGAGAGTCTGGCGTGAAGATTAAGGTAGTGAAGAACCGTCTAGTCAAGGTAGCGATGAAAGAAATCGCAGCTTACAAAGACACCGACACTACAAATCTGACCGGGCAACTTCTCTACGCGCTTGGGACTGATGAAGATTTCGATGCGGCGAAGGTTTTGACTAAATTTGCTAAAACCCACGACCAAATGGAACTCATCGGTGGCTTTAATGGCGAAGGTACTTCACTTTCGACCGAAGAAGTCAAGACGCTCGGAAGTCTCCCAACCAAGAACGAACTTATCGCTCAGGTGGTGGATACTTTATTATCTGGTATCAACGGAATCGTTTCTGGTCTTGAAAACCGTGAAGAAAAAGCAACCAACTAATATTATTCGAAAGGATTATTATGGCAACAGATATCAAAAAGTTGGCTGAAGAGCTCGTTAATTTGACCGTGCTCGAAGTCAATGAACTTAAAACTGTCCTCAAGGACGAATATGGCATTGAGCCAGTGGCAGCCGTGGCTGTCGCAGCAGCTGGCGCTGATGGCGCAGCCGCTGATGAAGGCAAATCTGAATACGACGTGGTCTTAAAAGACGCGGGCGCACAAAAGATTGCTGTGATTAAGGCCGTGAAGGAAGCTACTGGACTTGGTCTTGGCGAAGCGAAGGCTATTGTCGATGGCGCTCCTGCAACCGTGAAAGAAAAAGTCGCTAAGGCTGATGCTGAAGCGATGAAGAAAGCCCTCGAAGAGGCTGGCGCGACTGTCGAGCTCGCCTAAATCTTCAAAAGTTAGCCAATTACAAAAATCACCTGTTTTAGGTGATTTTTTGTTATATAATTAATACTATGAATGGTTTTAATTATTTAGGTGAGGGGGAAGTATATCTTGACGGAGCGTGTCAATGTCTAAGACCGCGGCCGGTGATTAACGCAATCAATCAATACTATACGGAGCATAATTCTTGCGGTGAACGAGTGAAGTATAAGTGGGGTCGCGAGACGGACGAAAAGGTGGAAGATACGCGGGAAAAGGTACTGAAATATTTGAGGCTCAAAGACAAAAAATACACCGTGTCATTTACGCTTAATACGACTTATGGGATTAATTTGATTTTGAGTCAGATTGACGCGAGTAAATTTAAAAAAGTGATGACGAGCGACATTGAGCATAATTCACCATTTCTCGGAACGATGGCATTTGCTGAAAGGACGGGTTTGCCGCGTGAGGTGATGAAGCGAAACGAAGATGGCTCAATTCCGCTTTCGGATTATGATTTTGACCGCGCGATTGTGGTGGTGAACTGTGCGTCAAATTTTGACGGAAGGAAACTACTTAATATCGAGGCTTTAAATAAGGCCGTTCATAAGGCGGGTGGGATTCTGATTATTGATGCGGCGCAAGCGATGGCACATTCGGTGGAGATTTTGCGTGGAGTGGAAGTGGATGCGATTTGCTTTTCGGCACATAAACTGTACGCACCGTCGCTCGGGGTGATTGTCTGGCGAGATGAGTTGAATAAAGCGCTTCTACCTTACTGGCTAGGCGGGGGAATGGTTGATGACGTAAAATCTGATAGCTATGTTTTGTCATCTGATAATAAAGAACATCGATTTACGAGATTCGAGTCGGGGTTGCAAGCTTGGGGTGAGATTGTGGGGTTAGGTGCGGCGCTCGATTGGCTAGAAAGTTTGTCGAAAAAGGATTGGGGCGTACTGGAGCAGAATACGGAAGAATTGTATGAATTTTTGAATAGATCGCCGAAGGTACATTTAGTAAACCATGAAGCGAACCCGACAATGTCGTTTTATATCGAAGGACTAGATTCTCATTTACTCGGTGAGGCACTCTCTCGCGAAAATATTATGGCGCGGACTGGATACTTTTGCGTACATTATTATCTCGACCATGTGCTACACATGCCGCCTCTCATGAGATTTTCTCTCGGGCTACACAATCGTCCAGAAGATATTGATAAAATTAAAAGAATTTTAGGAAAAATTATAAACTAAAGAATTTTGGTGCTATAATAGATATATTATGGTGTGTATAGCTGCTTTTATTATTTTGGCCTTAATTGGGGTGTTTGTGGCCGCAATATCAATTTTTAAGCCGAAGGTGGGGAAGGCATATCTTAAGATGTTTAAAAAGGCGTGGGGATGCCTATGGAAGAAAGTACGACTCCAAAAATGCGAGACCGGATTTAAGGAAGACGTAAAAAACACGATTTTGTCACGGGTGATTGTCAAGCACCCGAAGTGGGTAAAACCGCTCTCGGTAGTGATTGAGGTGGTGTCAGTTCTTATTGTGATTATTGCGGTATGGGCGATACTTACAGCGATTAAATCTTTGCTAGCACTGTGGGCGCTGGGCTCTTGCAACGTGACGATACCGTCGGCGTGTTCGCTAGGTGCAGAAGTTTGCTCGATTGATGAATCTGAACCATCGAATATATTTGAGGCGACTGGGCGGTGGTTTACAGAATGGGGCGAGATTTTCGAAGCCATTCCAGACAAGTTCAGGAGTTATAACCCAGAAGATTATGATTTCAATTATGTGACAGTGATGACGGGACAGAGTGCAGATAAGCCTATAGCAGTGGATATTTTTGATCCAGGATGCTCGGTTTGTATGATTTCTTATCGTAATCAAAAGGCAGCAGGGTTCTTTGATAATTATGATGTACATATGGTGCCATTTGCAATTCAGGATGCGGACGATAGTTACAAGTTTAAGAATTCTGAGATGGTGGTACGATACATGTTTGCGGCAGAGCAGCTGCAGTCTGGGCTAGCAATTAAAATTCTCGACCATCTATTCACAGAAAAGGACGAGGATGGAGTGTCATATCAGACGTTGTTAAACGAATATTATTCTGAGACGGATACGAAATATTTAATTGAGTGGTGGCTGAAAGAAGAAGGCTTTGATAAAAAAGGTCTCGAAGAAATTCGTAAAATTGCTTATTATCCGGAGACTACAACTAAAATGTCTGAAAACCGTGAAATTATTGAGAACCAATTGAAGATCAAAGGGATTCCGACGACTTTGTATGACGGCAAGAAGCATACAGGTCTATGGAAAGTCGCAGATTAAGCTTATTCTTATTGTAATTTTTACAACATTTTGTGGGTGACCGATGTTTTAGTGGTGGAAAACTTTTTGAAAAAAGCCTTGACTTTGCAGCGGGGAAGGTATAATATAATATTAATACTATGTTTAGACAGGATGCGAGGTGATGTCTGAAATATCAGAAAAACAAATAAAAAGGTTAAGGAGTCTACTTAGCGAGGCAGAGACTAATTTGTCGGCTGCAAAGGAGCTATTGATTTCTATTATTGGTGATGGCGACGTAATTACGGCGCCACGTGAGACGATTGTAACTAGCCCCGAAGGCAAAGTTATCGAAGGAATTTTTGACGGTCAAATTATGATTGGGCCAGATGGTAAGAATTACCCGGTACCAGCAAATTATGCTTCAAAGTCGAAGCTAGTTGAAGGTGACATTATGAAACTCACGATTACAGAAGATGGCAAGTTCCTATACAAGCAGATTGGTCCGGTGGAAAGAAAGACTGTGATTGGTACACTTCTCCATCACGATGACAAGTATTATGTGGAAGTGGCTGGGAAGGAATACCAGATTCTCTATGCTTCAGTGACTTATTTCCATTTACATGATGGGGCGCAAGTTTCCGTGACTATTCCAGCTAATAATGATGACGCGACCTGGGCAGCCGTAGAAGCTGCACTCTAATGAAGTCTTTATACCGCCGGTATCGCCCGATGAATCTTGGCGGTGTGGTTGGGCAGCCGCAAGTAACGGAGCCTTTATCTAAGTCTTTGAAGCAAGGCAAGATTTCTCACGCCTATCTTTTTGTGGGGCCACGTGGGACGGGCAAGACTTCGGTGGCAAGGATTTTTGCACACGAAATAAACGGGTTTTCGTATCAACTTGAAGATGATTATGTAGACATTATCGAAATTGATGGCGCGAGCAACCGTGGGATCGACAATATTAGGGAACTGCGCGAAAAGGCGGCAATTGCTCCGACGTCTGGAAAATACAAGATATATATTATTGATGAAGTGCATATGCTAACTAAGGAAGCATTTAATGCATTATTAAAAACTCTCGAAGAGCCGCCACGACACGTGGTATTTATTATGGCAACTACCGACGCTTATAAAGTGCCGGTGACGATTACTTCTCGAGCACAGACTTATACTTTTAAGTTGGCCGATAGTAAAGTGATGTTTGACTATCTAAAATCAGTCTGCGAAAAAGAAAAGATTAAGATTGATGATGAAGCGCTTGAAATAATTGTGAAGCGGGGTGGTGGGTCTTTTCGTGATTCATTATCTTTGCTCGACCAAATTTCGACCTTATCAGATAAAAATATCACAAAGGAGATGGTGATATCGGCGATGGGGCTACCGGAAGACGAAAAAATCGTGCAACTACTTCAAAATTATGCGTCGGGTGATATAAATCAGATTACGGAAAATCTGAAGGAGTTGTTGCGCTCAGGAGTGAAGGCGGAAACTTTAGTGGAGGAGCTGATTTCGTTTATTGTTGACCATCCAAAGGCCGAGTACATTCCGCTGCTTTCAAATCTCTCCGACATCAAAGCGCCCTTTGCCGAGGCAAAACTCTTGGTGGCGTTAATGTCGGAACGGGTCCTGTCCGAATGCTATTTTTCGAGGCCGGCAAGGCCGTCCGAAATGTCATACGCTGGGCGTCCGGCAGAACCGCCCGCTTCGCGGGCGAACCTGTCGGCGCCGTCAGGAATATACATTTCGGAGCGGCCTAACCGTAAATTGCCCCGAGAAAATAGCATTTCGGACACCCGTTCCACAAAAACACCGTCGACATTTGATTGGGCGAAGTTCGTGGAGACGGTGAGGGGGATGAATGATGCGGTAGCGGCGCAGCTGAAGTCGGTCGAATATAAAGCCAGTTCCGAGGCGCTAGATATTTATCCAACTAAACGCGTAGTAAAAACGATTTTAGGTAGAGATAATAACAAAAAGATTTTGATTGAGGCGGCGGGGGGAATGAAAGTAATTATCCACAATGTGGAAGAAAAACCTGAGAAAAGCGACGCTCTCATTTCAAAAATTTCTGATATAATGGGAGGAGAGGTACAAAATGACGGAGGAGGTAACCCATTCTAAAACCAGTGGTCGCGTGCCACCACAGGACATCGTAGCCGAAAAATCATTGCTCGGTGCGATTATGTTGTCAGATGGTGTATTGCCGGAAATTTTGACAATTTTAAAGCCACAAGATTTTTATGATGAAAGGCATCAGACGATTTTTGCGGCAATGATAAATTTGTATGATCAGCATCGACCGGTAGATTTACTAACTCTTACTTCTGAACTAAAGTCATTGAAAAAATTGAAGGATATTGGTGGAGCGCCATATCTTACGGAATTATCAAATTTTGTACCAGCCGCTTCACACGCTAAGGCTTATGCTGAGATTATCGAAAAGGCGTCTATCAGACGTCGCTTAATTAATGCTGGTACTAAAATCGCTGATAAGGCTTTTGAGGAAGATGCCAATGTGAATGAGTTAATTGGTTCGGCAGAAAAAGAATTATTCGAGGTTTCTGATAAAATCGTACGTAGTGACTATGTGCCGATGGACCAACTTTTAGCCGATGCATTTGATAGGATTGAGGAATTACATAAAAACAAGGGCGCACTTCGAGGACTTAAAACTGGTTTTCGTGACCTAGACAAAAAGACTGCAGGATTCCAGAAAGGCGATTTGATTATTGTGGGAGCGCGACCGGCGATGGGTAAAACGACTTTTGCTCAAAATTTGGCTTACAATATTGCAAGCATAAATAAAAAGGGTGTTCTTTTCTTCTCAATGGAGATGGCAGCTAATGAAATAATTGATAGGATTATATCTGACGTATCTGGCGTAGACAACTGGAAAATGCGGACCGGCAACTTATCTGATGAAGAGTTTTCGAAAATTGGCGATGCGCTTGCCGAAATGGACGAACTACCAATTTATATTGATGACACTAGCTCAATGAATATTATGGAGCTTCGCAATAAAGCTAGGCGCGCAGTGCATGATCATGATATAGGTATTATACTGGTTGATTATCTCCAGTTAATTGCTGGATCAGGGAATTACAAAGATAGCCGCGTAATGCAAGTCACGGAAATTTCGCGAGGTCTCAAAATCTTGGCACGTGAACTCGAAATCCCAGTCGTGGCACTAGCACAACTATCCCGTAACGTAACCGGGCGGGACGATCCGCGACCAGTACTATCAGACTTGAGAGAGTCAGGTTCAATCGAGCAAGATGCTGACCTTGTAATATTTTTGCATCGTCCAGATTATTACAAAATGAATGATGATAATTATGAAGAAACCCACATTACTGAGCTTTTGATTGCCAAACATCGTCATGGCGCAGTAGGCAAAGTCGAGCTTTACTTCCACCCAGAGCTTCTCCGTTTTATGTCACTTGATAAAACGCGCGAATAAGTGCTATAATGATTATGTGAAGAAACTAGTTATTTCCAAACTTTTTTTATACCGATACCGGTTCGTAATTGGTTATGTGGTGCTCGGTGCGGCATTTATTGTTCTGCTATTTCTTTTACCCTTAATTTCGCAGTCTGGCTTGTCGGAAGCCGAAATGAAGTCGGCGACTAGTTCATATTATTTAAGAGTCGATGCGCCGCTAAGTGGCGATGTGGTGGACTTGCCATATAGGGTAGTGCAAAAAGTATCTATTCTGCTGTTTGGACTGACGCCTTATGCCATTAAACTACCTAGCATTATTGTCGGGCTACTTTTGGGTTTACTTCTAGTACTTCTTTTAAACCGGTGGTTTAAGAGCAATGTATCTTTGCTTGCTTCGATTTTGATGATTTTATCCACGCCATTCCTATTTTTGGCAGGTTCAGGGACGCCGCTAATCATGATTGTTTTTTGGCCGACGCTGCTACTTTGGCTGGGCTCTAAAATTCAGGGTGAGAACCGGCCAAAGCCGATGTATTCACTGCTATTTGCTGTGGCATTACTTCTCGCGATTTTCACACCGTATATGGTGTACTTTGCAGTTTTCTGTGTTTTCTTTGTCTTTTTACAACCACATTTACGTTTTATAGTTAAAAGCTTGCCGAAATTGCCGCTTGCGATTGTGAGCGTGATAATCTTGGCTGGGGTTACTGCACTGATTATGAATATTATTAATCATCCGACTACGATTATGGAGTTATTATTTGCGGATGGGTTTGAAATATCGAAATTCTTTTCTAATATTAGTAGCGGGCTCGCACCAGTGTTTTTGTGGAACGGGTCGTTGCAAAATGTATTCTTGACGCCTCTGATTAGTTTACCGATTTTTGCGTTGGCTCTCATTGGGCTTTTCTCTACGACGAAAGGATTTTTTGCCTCACGTAACTCTATTGCCTCGCTTCTTTTGATTTTTACACTAATAATTACTGGGTTTAACCCGCAAGCGGTGATTTTCTTGATTCTGCCAGTTTCGATTTTGATTGCACATGGGCTAAAATATCTGCTAGAAAAATGGTATGATTTGTTCCCGGAAAATCCTTACGCAAGGATTGCGGCACTAGTGCCGTTGTCTATCCTGTTTGGCGTGATGCTGGTGCCGAGTTTACTACAATACGTGTATGGGTATCGTTATAACCCGACTGTGGCAAATGAATTTAATTACGATTTGAATATAATTAGGGAAAATTTAAAAACAGAAACTTTGCTGGTCAATGAACATTATGACTTTTATAGAATTTTGGGGGATTTTACTGAAATAAATGTGGTGGATGACCTTGGCGATAAGACTTATGAGAGTTTGGCGGTTTTGCGCGGACAGTCTGATGAAGAGAAATATACATTAGAGAGAATTATTACATCGCCAATGCGCGAAAATTCTGATATAATATATTTATACATAGTGAAAGGAGATGAATAAAATGGGTCAAACGATGGACCAAATGAAACTTTTGAACCAACTACGTAAGGCGCAGAAGGAACTCAAAAACGAAATTGTAGAAGTAGAAGCAGGTGATGGTGCTGTAGTAATTCAAATTAATGGTGAATTAAAAGTCAAAAAGGTGAAAATCGATCCGGAAAAAGTTGATTTAGACGATATTCATGAACTCGAGCGCTGGATTGAAAACTGTATGCGTGATGGATTTGCCAAGGCACAAGAAATTGCGACTGATAAGATGAAGCCTCTGATGGGTGGCCTATCCAGCCTTGGAATGTAACTAGATTAGGTGCGGTATGCTTCCCAAGGCTCTTCAAAGTGTCACGACGGCGCTAGGTTTACTACCTGGTGTAGGTCCAAAAACAGCAGAAAGGTATGCTTACTTCCTTTTTCGTTCCGATAAAAGAATTGCCGAAGAAATTGCCGAGGCAGTGGCGGGACTTCACGATAAGGTAAAATCTTGCCCGGTAACTTTCGCTTTGATTGATGCGGAGGAAGAAGTTTCGCCTTTTTATGCCGATGATGCGCGTGACAAGAAGACGGTCCTGGTGGTGGAAGAGCCTCTCGATATTTATGCCATCGAGGCGACGCACGGATATAAGGGGACTTATCACGTGTTGGGCGGAGCGATTTCGCCAATTGATGGAATTACGCCAGACCAGCTACATATTAAGGAGTTGGTCGAGCGAATTAAAATAGATGAAGTTGCTGAGGTGATTATTGCGACGAACCCTTCGGTAGAAGGGGAATCGACGGCGCTACTTCTAGAAAAAGTCTTGCGCGAGGCAAAACCTGAACTTAAACTCACGCGCCTAGCGCGTGGATTACCACTGGGGGTAGATTTATCTTATGCCGACCAAATCACTTTGACCGCGGCACTTGAAAACAGAACAGATTTATAGGCAAAGCATCAGAATTGCCTCTTTCAAGGAGCATGTTTGGCGACGGGCCAAACACGGAGCGACCGAGCCCCGTGACGACGGGAGCGAGGGAGCGTTCCGGGAAAGAGGTGTTCTGATGCTCTATTAATAATCTTCCAACGCTTTGAAGTCGACTTTAGCGAGTTTGGTCTTGGGGAGCTCTGGGATGAAGCGGATTTCGCGAGGAATTTCATATTTGGCGAGATATTTTTTGTAAATATTCATTAGCTCTTTTTTGGTGGCGCGCTCAGAGGCTTCGGGCTTCAAGACAGCAAAGACGACGACTTTTTCGCCACGAAGTTTGTCTTCGCGGCCAACTACAGCACAGCTTACTACGTTTTTAGATTTTAGGGTAACGTCTTCGATATTGGCCGGGTAAATATTGTAACCGTTTGAAATAATCATTCGTTTTAGGCGCGAACGGAAGTGAATTACGCCACGCTCATCGGCGTAACCAATGTCGCCAGTACGGAGATATTTTTTGCCACCGACTGTAATAAAGGCTTCTTCGGTTTCTTTAGGCTTATTGAGATAGCCCTTCATCACGGAAAGACCACGGACGATGATTTCGCCATCTTCACCGAGTTTGGCAGGTTTGTTGGTCTTCAAGTCCAATATCACTACTTCGTTATCTGGGATAGGATAACCAATAGAATCTGGTTCTTCAGCAACACTTCTAGGCGAGAAAATAAAGCCGCCAGAGGCCTCGGTAAGGCCGTAGCCATTTTCAATTAGGGCTTTGGATCCGTGAGCTTTCAGAAAATCATTGATTTTCTCTTTGCTTGACATACTAATCATATCACCACCGGAAACTACGAATTTGACGTGCTTCAAACCATCTTTTTTGAATTTAATTTTGGTGAGATAATCAAAGACCGTCGGGACACCAACTAAAATATCAACTTTGTATTTAGTGATGTATTGTTTGAACTTCTTAGGATTAAACTGGGGAATTAAGAAGGTGCGTGCGCCGAAGTAAAGTGGCATATGAATACAACAGCCAAGACCAAAAGCGTGGAAGTTTGGGAGAAACGCCATAAAGGAAAACTCCGGCTTAAATAACTCGGGAACAAGGTATTTGGCACCGAGTGCTTGAGCATTGAAGTTGAGATTTGAGAGAATAATACCTTTGGGCTTGCCGGTGGTACCACCAGAATACATAATTACGGCGTCATCCTTAGCATTTACTCTGGCGTGCGGATTACCGATAAATTTATTGGCTTTGTTTAAGAATTTATCCCAGGTAATCACGTGCTGAGATTTTTTGACGTGATTTTTGCGACCTTTGGTGAGTTTATAAATCACGCGGACGATGAAATCCATCGAACGGGTAGGTGAAACTACTACCACGTGTTCAACGTTGGTATTCTTAATAATGGCCTCAACCTTAGGGTAGCTAACATCCACGCATAGCAAAATTTTGGAATTGGTCTGGATGAGATAATCTTCGATTTCTTTTTCGGAAGACAAGGGGTGGACCATATTGGCTACTGCACCAATTTCGTTTACGGCGTAAAAGGCGTAGATAGCCTCTGGGGTATTTGGCATACAAATTGTGATGATTTCGCCTTTTTCAGCGCCGAGACTTTTTAATGCGGCGGCAACACGATTGATTTTTTTAATTAAATCTTTATAAATCACTTGGGTATCAAAGAATTCCAAAGCGACATTGTGTGGCCACTTACAGGAAGCCTCATAAACTGCATCGTACAGACCGCCGTCAAAGTATTGAATATCTTTTGGCAAGTGATCAATGTAGCCATATTTGGCGCGTTCCAGGCGCATATCAATTTTACGTAAAGTATTTTTGATTTTGTTATACATAAATTCGAGCATAGTACTATTTTACCATTTTTTGCGGAGAGTGGTATAATAATAGTATGGATAAGAATTTTAAGGTGCGAGTCATCGTGGGGCTGTCGATGTTTATCGTGGCAGTGGTGGCGCTCTATACATTTGAGAGTATCCCGTTTAAGGTATTATACACGCTGTTTTCCGTGGTAGCGGCGGTGGAACTCATGAGTTTCTTTAAGCGGAAACACGGTAAACTAAATATCTTTTTGGCGCTAGTGGAGCTTGTCTTTCTTGCAGGTGGCATGTGGTTTGTGATTCAAACTGACCTAGTACATTTCTGGTATATTATTCTTGGGGTGTGTGGGTACGATATTTTTGCATATTTATTTGGCAAATTGTTTGGCGGAAAAGTATTTGGTAAGGCTAGACCATTCCCATATATTTCAAAAAATAAGACCTGGGAAGGCACAATTCTCGGACTCCTTATGTCGGTAGCAATGTGTTTTACTATGATGTCGATAATGGGGACTTATGGTAGCGATTGGATGTATCTTTTATGTGGTCCTCTAGCGCTTACGGGAGATTTGTTTGAAAGCTATATGAAGCGGAAATTTAAGGTGAAAGATTCTAATGAGATTTTGATTAAAAATAAGTTTTTCCGGGGGCTTGAAATGTGTGTGGGGGGCTCAGAGGGGCACGGAGGATTTCTTGACCGGATAGATTCTACGGCTTTTTCGGCGACGATTCTAGTAATAATTATAACGTTGGTGCATTAATAAAATGTGTAAACTTCACGCAGATAAGAAATTTGAACGGTTTGAGGATGTAACGCCAGAGCTTCTAAAAAAAGAGGGCGTAAAGTTACTATTGTGTGACCTGGATAATACCTTGAGGCTTCATTCCGAGAAAGAACCGGCCGACGAACTAGCGGATTGGATTGACGATTGTCGCAAAGCCGGAGTGCAGATTATTATTATTAGCAATAATGGACGTAAAAAAATGATGCAGAAATTTTGCGAGCCAATTGGTGTGCCGTGTGTATGGTGGGCGAAGAAGCCTTTATCAGTAAAACTGACCGCGGCAATGGAAGAATACAATATGAAACCAGATGAGACTGTGATGCTCGGGGATAAATGGTCCACCGATGTACTCGCAGCGAAATTTGCTAAAATTAGGGCCTACAAAGTGGAGCACCGTCGTGACATCGTCTAGAACCAAAAAATTCCCAATTAATGGGCCAACAATTTTAACAATTCTCCGAATCATTTTGGTGGGGCCAGTGATAGCGGGAATTTTTATGGAGGGGCTACCAGCAAAAATCATAGCGTTAGTTTGCTTTATTATCGGTTCGATTACAGATAATATTGATGGGCGTTGGGCAAGGCGTGATAAACTAGTAACTGATTTTGGGGCGTTCCTCGACCCACTGGCTGATAAAATGCTAACTAATCTCACATTCTTAGCTTTTGTGATACTCGGACAAATGCCGCTTTGGATGTTTATGGTGATTTTGGTGAGAGATTACGCGGTAGATGGGCTTCGGATGATTGCAGCGCGTAAAAACGTGACAATTTCGGCATCGATTTTTGGGAAAGTTAAAACCACTGTGCAGATGATTACTTTGATTTCGATGCTTTTAAATCTGATTGTAATGTGGGAGCCACTAGCAGTAATTAATATTATATTATTATATGTCGTGATGTTCCTGACGCTTTATTCAGGGATCGACTACCTGATTAAGGGTCGTAAACTTATGGTATAATAAGTTTATGTATCAGAAATTCAGCGAATTTGTTAAAGAAAAAACTAAAATATGTATTATTCAGGCCGAGAACCCTGATGGGGATTCGCTCGGCAGTGCTTTGGCGCTAGATTATATTTTGAAAGGAAAAGAGATTTCTTTATATTGTCCGGTGGATATTCCGAAATATCTACATTATTTTGGTGATTGGTCGAGAGTGACAAACGAATTTGATTTTAAAGCGGATGGATACATTATTGTGGACACGGCGGCGGAGGTACTGCTTTCTAAATTGCTCGATGACACGGCGATTCGCAATCGTTTATACTCAGTGCCGGTGCTCGTGATAGACCATCACGAATCAGAAGATGACATCAATTTTCCGCACGAAAGCATTATTGAAGTAAGACCGGCTTGCGCAGAACTAATTTATGAGATTACTATTTCGGAAAGCTATGAGGTAAATAAACCAGCAGCGGAAGCGATTTTACAAGGCATTTCGTCGGATACGCTTGGCTTTACCAGTTCATCAGTTTCGGCGCGGACTTTTGAAATCGCCGCAGAGCTTACAAGGCTTGGTGCAAATATTTCAGAACTTGAAGAAAAACGTCGTGAATACATGAAAAAATCACCGCGAATTCTAGATTACAAGGCAGATTTAATTAAACGAATTGATTATTCTCTTGACGGGGCGCTCGCGACGGTACATATTCCGTGGGACGATATCCGGGAGTATTCTGACGAATATAATCCAAATGTTTTAATTTTAGAAGAGTTACGCTTGGTTGAAGGCGTGAAGGTAGCGGTAGCAATAAAAACCTATCCAGATGGTAAGGTAACTGGTAAAATTCGTTGTGCATATGGCTATGGCGTTGCCGAGCAGGTGGCCGGATATTTTGGTGGTGGTGGACACGAATATGCGGCGGGATTTCGGACTTATGATACGTCATATGAAGAAGTTTTGGCAGATTTGGTGAAGATAGTACCAGAACTACTCGCGGGAGCGGAAAATGCTTGAACTTGCTAAGACTTACGATGTTTGTGATTCTAAAACACCGGAAATGACGGTGGTATTTTTGCACGGCATCGCGGCAGATTCTTCGGATTTTAAAGGGCTTTTAGACTATCTAGCAGGTGATGAGTCGATGAAAAGAGTGCGGCTGGCGACCTTTGATTTGCTCGGCGCTGGAAAATCTTATACTTCGGACGAGCTAGAATACACTTTCGATGAACAGCTCGAAGCACTTAAAAATTCGGTAGACAAATTGAATGTAACCGGTCCGCTAGTTATTGTCGCGCATTCAATGGGGACAATGATTGCAACTAGATTTGCTGAAGCTCACAAAAGGCTGGTGCGAGGCCTTGTTTTGATTTCGGCGCCGGTTTTCAAAAAGGAAGATATTGAAAACCCGATGTTTGAAGTGGCGATGAACGGTTTTCGTGAAGTAGTGGGACGCAAAATGAGCGGGTTACTTACGGCCAAATCATTTAATAACGAAATCAAAAATATCGTGTCGAACAAACATAATTATGATTTTTTGGTGCGGGTGTCAAAACCAACTATTATAATATATGGTGAGCTTGATAAAATTATTGCACCATTTAATATTCCGGGGCTTTTAAAAGGCAATCCTAATATCACGGCAATAAAGACAGCCGGCTCACACGGAATCACACGCGAAAAATATCATAAAGTATTAGTGGCGTTACAAGAATTTTTAAGTAAGGAGGAAGGATGAAACTATTTAACACCGCGAGTAAAAAACTAGAAACTTTTAAGCCGATTTCTGACGTGGTAAAAATTTATACTTGTGGACCGACTGTTTATAATTATCAGCACATCGGAAATTATGCGGCGTATGTGTATTGGGATTTGTTAGTGAGAGCGCTTAAAGCAAATGGCTACAAGGTAAAAAGAGTTTTAAATTTGACTGACGTGGGGCATTTAGTGTCAGACGGGGACGAGGGCGAAGACAAATTAGAAAAAGGCGCAGCACGCGAAGGCAAGAGTGTATGGGAAATTGCGGATTTTTACATTGACGATTTTATGAAAAACTTCCGAGCGCTGAATCTGGTGAAGCCAGATGTAGTGGCTAGAGCCACCGACTATATTGAAGCAGACCAAAAGGCCGTGGATTTGATGCGCGAGCACGGGTTTGTTTATGATACGGAAGACGGAGTATATTATGATACTTCGCGTTTTGAAAAATATGCGGAGTTTGCACGACTAGATTTATCTGGTTTACAAGCGGGGGCGAGAGTGGGTTTTTCGGATGAGAAAAGAAACGCTTCGGATTTTGCGGTATGGAAGTTTATCAAGCCAGGCGAGAAACACGCGATGCGATGGGAATATCTAGGTCGGCCAGGTTATCCAGGTTGGCACCTAGAATGCTCAACAATTATTCACGAAGAACTTGGTGAACCAATTGATGTCCACTGTGGCGGCATTGATCACATCCCAGTGCATCACACCAACGAAATCGCACAGACTTTTGCGGCGTATGGGCACGAACTTTCGCGCGTGTGGCTACATTGTGATTTTATTACGATTGATGGGCAAAAGATTTCTAAGTCTCTAGGAAACGCATATCTATTGTCAGATTTAGAGGAACGTGGTTTTTCGCCAATGGATTATAAAATGTGGCTTCTCTCGGGACACTATCAAGGTACGCGGAATTTTACTTTTGAATCTCTTAGTGGGGCCAAGGCAAGGCGATTAAATTGGCGAAATAGAATTGCTCTATGTTATCAACGTGAAATAGTTGGTGATGCTGACGTATATGAAAAAGTTTTGGAGGCGATGTCGAATAATTTGAATTCGGCGGAGGCGTTTGCTATTATTGATAATTCTGTGATTTCGCTTGGGGATTGGAAAAAAATCGATAAACTATTTGGGCTGAATTTGATTTCTGATACTCCAGACGTATCGGAGGAAATTGTTAATAAGATTATTGAACGTGAAAAAGCGCGGACGGAGAAAAACTACGCTCGTTCGGATGAAATTAGAAATGAATTATCTTTAAGTGGTATTTCACTACGTGACACGCCAGACGGTGCGGTGTGGGAATACTTAAAATAAATTTTCTTTTAACCAATACCGGAAAGTAAATTTTTCTTGAGGTCAAAACTGATACGCTTAAGATTTGGTGGGTAGGAGGTTGCAATCTGTTTTATTATGTGTATGATATAGCGCAGGTTGGCTTCGGAGTTTAGTGGGCCTTTCCATAAATAGTAATATTTGTGGTGTGTGAGGTGGCCATTAACGACTGTCCTGGGGTAGTCAGGCCGCCAGAAAGGAGATGAAATGACTTTAACAATTAGCTTGTTAAACATCACCGTTTCGAAGCGGAAAAGAACCGAACCGAAGAAAAAATCTGACTAAGTCACAAACCTAGTCAGACCCAACCATTTGAATGGTGTGCCCTAGGGCGCCATTCTTCAATGTTATTATAGCATAGAATATGTTTATGGTGCAAGCATATATTCAAAAAATATGTTATAATAATTAAATGAAATTATTGATGCATACTTGCTGCGCGCCGTGCAGTGTTTATTGTATTGATTCTTTGAGAGCCGAGGATATCGAACCGACGCTTTTTTGGTATAATCCCAACATTCATCCATACATTGAATATAAAACCCGAAGGGACTGTCTGAAAGAATATGCCGCCAAGGTTGGGGTGGAATTAATTGTTGATGAAGAATATGGCCTAGATGAGTTTTGCAAAAATGTGGTTTCGGACATTAGTAATCGGTGCGTTAATTATTGTTATAAGAAGCGTCTAACTGAAACCGTGCGTTATGCCGCAAAACACGGTTTTGATACTTTTACCACTACGCTTTTAATTTCACCATACCAAAAGCACGACGAGTTAAAAAAGGTTTGCGAAGAACTCGCGGCACTTTCTGGTGTGAAATTTTTATATCGCGATTTTCGTGTGGGTTTTCGTGAAGGGCAGGAAAAAGCTCGTGCGGAAGGCCTTTATATGCAAAAATACTGTGGTTGTATTTTCTCGGAAGAAGAACGATACCGAAAACAAATTGAAAAGGATTTAAAAAATGCTAGTATCTGATTATAATTATGATTTACCGGAAGAGAGAATTGCAAAATTTCCGCCTAAGGAGCGGGGGTCGACGAGGCTTTTGGTCTTGAATCGTCAAACTGGTGAGACCGAGGACTCTTATTATCGTAATCTGGATGAATATTTAAACCCGGGTGATTTATTAATTTTGAATGATACGCGCGTAATGCAATCACGGCTGTTTTGCAAACTGCCTGATGGACGAAAACGCGAGCTCGTGGTGCTAGAAAAACACGGCAACGAGCCGCAGCGAGTGATGTATCGGGGGAAACTACATGATGGGGATACGCTATACGTGATTAATAATGGTTCTTTCGAGGAGCATGTTTGGCGACGGGCCAAACGCGAAGAGACCGAGCCCCGTAACGACGGGAGCGAGGGAGCGATCCGAGAAAGAATCCTTATTAATCACATTTTGGGTAACGGTATCGCGGAAGTGGAGTCCGATACATTACTCGCTGAACTCGCCGAGAAGTATGGCACAGTGCCTTTGCCGCCGTATCTTCATCGCGATGCCACCGAGGATGATAAAAAACGCTACCAGACAGTGTGGGCGAAGAATATGGGTTCGGCCGCTGCGCCAACTGCAAGTCTAAATATGACAGATGAATTATTGGAGCGCCTTAGGAAAAAAGGCGTGATTATCAAATATTTGACACTTCACGTGGGACTTGGCACATTTTTGCCAATGCGAACAGACAAGGTCGAAGACCACCATATGCATTCGGAGTGGTTTAATATTCCGGAAGACACACTTTCTGCCATTAAATCCGCAAAGAGAGTGGTGGCGGTCGGAACTACTGTGGCTCGCACGCTAGAATACTATGGCAAAACTGGTAAAACTAGTGGCGAAGATGATATTTTTATTTACCCAGGGTTTGAATTCAAAGTGATCGATGCGCTGCTTACGAATTTTCACGCGCCGAAATCTACGGTTTTGATGCTTGCCAGCGCTTTTGCCGGTTGGGAGCATTTACACAATGCTTACGACCATGCGGTGGCCGAAAAGTATAATTTTCTAAGTTATGGGGACTCGATGTTAATATGTTAAAGTTTGATATCGAAAAGAAAAATGGACTTATGCGGGTAGGCGTGATTCATACTCCGCACGGCGACATTCATACTCCGGCATTTGTAGGTGCGGCGACTCGGGCGACGGTCAAGGCACTCACAATGAAGGAGATGCGTGAACTTGGCTCGCAAGCAATTCTAGCTAACACTTACCATTTGATTCTTCGTCCGGGTGTGGATTTAATTAAAGAGGCTGGGGGACTCGCGAAGTTTTCTAGTTGGCACGGTCCGACTTTTACGGACTCAGGCGGGTTTCAGATTTTCTCGCTGCCTGATGTCAAAATCACAGAAGAAGGTGTGAAATTCAAATCGCATATCGACGGCGCAACTTTTGAACTGACGCCAGAAAAAAGTATGCAGGCGCAGTGGGCAATTGGCGCGGATATTCATATGGCGTTTGATCATCTTGCGAATTCTGAAAACTACGACGATATGGAAATCGCAATGCACCGCACGCACGCTTGGCTAGATAGGTGCGTTGAGGAACACAAACGTTTGGCTAATGGTTGTCTCTCGACAGGTCCTGCCGGCTCTTGTCCTCCCCCACTTCACTCAAAGCTCAGTGGGGGGCCCCCTCCAGAGCCGTCACCCGTCGATGTACCACAGTACCTATACGCAGTGGTCCAGGGTGGCACCTTTCTAGACCTGCGTGCGCAGTCGGCGAAGTATTGCGCTTCAAAAGACGTAGATGGTTTTGGTATTGGTGGGGTTTTTACGGCCGAAGGTATGGCCGAAATGTTAAAGACCGTAAATAGAATTTTACCGGAGAATAAGCCACGGCATTTGCTTGGTATGGGCCAGGAGCCGATTGATTTATTTGACGGAGCAGAGAATGGCTGTGATACTTTTGACTGCGTCGGCCCGACAAGGATGGCGAGAAATGGCTCTTTGTATACCTACGATGGTCGTATCAATATCAAAAATGCGAAATATACACACGATTTTAGACCTTTGATGGAAGATTGTGATTGTGAATGTTGCAAAAATTACACTCGCGCGTACTTACATCATTTGTTTAAAACTGATGAAATCACCGCGAAAGTTTTGGCTTCAATTCATAACGAGCATTTCGTAGTGAGTGTAGTAGATAAAATTCGCGAAAGTATTCTAAGTGATACTTTTTCGGACTATAAATCTACTTTTCTTTCTCGATACTATCATAAATAACAAGCATAAACAGAAAAAAGTATGGTATAATGAAGACATAAAGGAGGTTTATGTCTAAAACAATTGAGACGGATACGAAAACTTTTCTGAAGTTTTGGTTAATCCCAGTGGCGATTTATGCGGTTTGGTTATTTATTCAAAGTGCGGTGACCGGTTTAATTATTGTCGGGATTTCGATTTTCTTAGCGCTGGCTTTAAAGCCACTAGTGAGAATGGTGAATGAGTTTTTCAACCGGCGCTTTGGCACCCAGAAAAAACATCAGACAGCTTCCGCGGTTCTGGCTTATCTTATTGTAGTTTTAGTAATTGGTGGGGTGATTGCAATTGTTGGCCCGGTAGTGGTAAATGAAACGGCGAAGTTCATTCAGCAAGCTCCAGAAATGCTAGACAAGAACCTTGGTGGCTGGGAAGGTATTAATGATTTTGGCAAAAACTTTGGTATAAATAACTTGCAAGGTGAAATCACTAATGCTCTTTCTTCACTTTCAAAAACTTTACTGGGGACTTTTGGCGCAGATGTAGTGGCGAGTGTGAGTGGTATAGCGAGTGTAATAATGGAAATCGTACTAGTTCTAGTGTTAACTTTATTATTCCTACTAGAAGGCCCTGGCATTATGGAGCGAATTTGGAAGAGTCTAAGTGATGGGGAAGAGAATAAAAAGCCGGTCAGAGTGGCGAAAAATGTACTTTCTAAAATGGCAAACGTGGTATCAACTTATGTTTCACGCCAAGTGATTGTAGCGGTAATAGACGGCTGTGCCTCTGGCTTTATTGTGTTTATTATTTCACTATTTACTAATGTGCCAACTAGTTTGGCTATTCCGATGGGGATGATTACGATGCTGTTTTATCTCATTCCAATGTTTGGGCAGTTTATCGGTGGGACGCTGGTGACTTTAATTCTGTTATTTAATAGCCCCGTGGCGGCAATTATATTCGCCGTAGTATATATAATATATGCACAGATTGAAAATAATATTATCGCGCCGAAGATTCAAGGAAGCGCACTTAATCTTCCGGCAGTGGCGATACTCGTAGCCATCGTAATTGGAATGTATATGTTTGGGCTCTTAGGTGCGATTATTGCGGTACCAATTGCGGGTTGTATTCGCGTGTTAATTGATGAATATCCAAATATTCGCGCGGCCGGGAAGGACTAATGAAAAACTGGAAGAAAACCGTTGGTATTGTTTTGTTCGTGCTGCTAAACGTAGCTGTGATTTCAGTGACGGCATTTTCGGAGTTTGGTAATTCGGAAAATGCGGCAGGGCTTTCGGAAGTAAAATTAAATGGTTGGCTTCTAATTCCAGCGGCGATATGCTTTGTTGTGGCGATTAGCTTTGAAATCTTGAAATACATTTTGATGATTCGAAGGCTGGCAGTGAGCGAAGAATTATCAACTAAAGAAACTAAACTTGCGCGGAAAAACGCCCCAAAAGTTGCACGTCGCACAGTGCTACTCGGCAAGTATTATGATAGTGTGACGCCGGCTGCGATTGGAGGTCAACCATTTCAAATATATTATATGCGCCACCACAGCGGACTTCCAAGTGGGGCGTCGACTTCGATTCCAATTGTGGGGATGATTGCGAACCAAATCGGGTTTTTGCTGGTGGCGATTCCGTGCTTTGTTTTTAGCGGAATTGCTTATTCGAAGCCGGCCCTTATTGTGACGGCTTGGATTGGACTTTTGTTTTATGCGTTTTGGCCGGTGATGGTGGCTGGGGTAGGCTTTTTCCCGAAAGCAACCACGAAATTTCTCAAATTCATTGTCAAAATCTTTGCTAAAATTAGAATTATTAAAAATCGCGACAAAGTTTTGAATGGGATTGAGCGCGAAGTGGGGGAATATGCAAAGTCAGTAAAACTAATTATGAAAACTCGTGGCCTATTCTTTCAAGTGATTGGCTTATCGGTATTATTCAATGTTTTAGTTGCGGCGATTCCGTTCTTTGTACTAACGGCATTTGGAGGGAATATCGGATTTATCGAGTGTCTTGTGTTGACGGTGGCAGTGATGAGTGCAGTTTATTTCATCCCGACACCAGGCAATGCCGGCGCAGCAGAAGGGACTTTCTTTATGGTGTTTTCGTCTTTGTCTTCTGGATATGTTTTCTGGGCGATGCTACTTTGGCGCTTCTTCTCATATTATATATATATTATAATGGGGCCATTTATTTATTTTATGATGCACCTAGAAAAGAAACGAGGGGAGAAGAAGGATGTTTAAACTATTTAGATTTTTAAAACCGTATTGGTGGCAGGTGATACTTCTTACTATTGCGACGGTGGTGCAAGTCTACACCACTCTGATGCTACCGGCTTTGATGGCAGATATTATTAATAAAGGTATAGTGCCGGGTGATATTAATTATATTTGGATGACGGGACTCTTGATGGTGGGGCTGGCGCTACTTTCGGCGGTGGCATCACTGGTGTCTAGTTATTTTTCTGCGAGAGTGGGGACGAGTTTTGCCAAAGACCTACGCACGGCGGTATTTACCAAAGTGATTAATTTTAACATTTTGGACGCAAAAGATTTTAGCACGGCTTCACTCATTACCCGTACAACTAACGACGTGAGCCAGGTACAAAATGTGGTGATTATGATTCTAGCTTTGATGCTAAGGGCGCCACTATTTTGTATTATTTCTATCGTAATGGCAATTCAGACGGCGCCGGATATGAGCTGGATTATTTTGGTGGGCGCGGTGGCAATTTTAGGATCGGTAGTTCTGATTATGTCTCTCGTGATGCCGAAGTTCAAAATTTTCCAAAACTATATTGATAAAATCACATTACTGACACGTGAAAATCTGACGGGGCTTCGGGTAATTCGGGCGTTTAATAATGAAGGGCTCGAGAAGAAAAAGTTCGTGAGAACAAACGATGTATTAACAAAGCTATTAATCTTTATCGATAAAATTATGGAACTTCAAAATCCGTTGATTAATATAATTTTTAACGGGACGACGCTACTTTGTTCGTGGGTAGGGATTTCGCTTTTGTCAAAAGATTTTTCCTATCTTGGAAATATGACGGCATTTGCGCAGTACGTGACACACGTGATGATGTCATTCTTAATGATGTCACTTCTGTTCGTGATGTTGCCGCGGGCAAATGTGTCAGCGCACCGTATTAATGACATATTGAAAAAAATGCCGAAAATTACTTGGCGCAATAAAACGCATGGTGTGCCGAATAAGACGCCGTCGGTAGAGTTTAAAAATGTTGATTTTGTCTATCCACAAGCAGAAGAGAAGGTGCTAGACAAAGTGTCATTTCGGGCAGTCGCGGGGGAAACTACAGCATTTATCGGCTCGACTGGTTCGGGAAAATCTACTTTGATTAATTTGGTGCCAAGATTTTATGAAGCCACGAGTGGTGAGATTTTGATTAACGGTCTCTCGGTCAAGGATTATGAGAAAAAGGATTTGATGGAACGAATTGGGTTCGTACCACAACGTGGGGTACTGTTTTCAGGCACGATAAAGTCAAACATTAAATTCGGTGCACCAAATGCGACGGACGAGCAGGTGAGAAAAGCGGCACGAATTGCACAGGCAGAGAGCTTTATCGAGAAGTTGCCAGAAAAATATAATTCACATATCGCGCAGGGCGGGACGAACGTGTCGGGTGGACAAAAACAGAGACTCTCTATCGCTCGGGCGATTTGCAAAAACCCGGACATTTTTATCTTCGATGATGCATTTTCGGCGTTAGATATGAAGACTGACCGAAAACTGCGCGAGGCTTTAAAAGATATTACGGGCGATGCGGTGGTTTTGATTGTGGCACAAAGAGTAAGTACGATCAAGGAAGCTGACCAGATTGTGGTATTAAATAACGGCAAGGTGGTGGGGAAGGGCAAACATCTTGAACTTCTGAACACTTGCCCGGTGTATCAAGAAATCGTGAAATCGCAACTGTCCGATCAAGAATATGAGGGCGAATTAAAGCTTGCCTTAAAGTTAGCGAAAAAAGATTTAAATCTTGCGGGAAAGGTGGCAAATGCGTAGGAAAGAACAGGTGCAAAAACCTAAAAGCATGTGGAATTCGTTTAAGGTTTTTGTGAAATCTATTGGGCACCACAAAATTCCAATTTTGATTTCGATTATTCTTACGGTTGGGTCGGCACTGCTCGGTCTATTTATTCCAAAAATACTTGGCGATATGACGACGGTGGCAGTGAATAGTTATCCGGACCTCGACTGGACGACTTTGGGGCAGAAAGCGATTACGGTGATTATTTTGTTCTGCGCTTCGGCGGCACTAAATTACGGTCAGGCATATATTCTCGCGATTGTGTCGGCACGCTATACAAAAGAAATCCGTGAAAAAGTGCTCGATAAGATTTCTCGGCTACCGATTGCCTATTTTGATAAGCACCAATATGGCGACACATTGTCTAGGATGTCAAACGATGTGGATGTGCTTACCACTTCAATGTCGCAAGAAATCGCGGACGTTTCTTTGTCGGTGACGACTTTAGTTGGCGTAATGATTTTGATGTTGACAATCAGTGTGCCGCTATCGCTTATTTCATTTGTGGTGGTGCCGTTATCGGTGCTAGTGGTGGGGCGAATTATGCGTTACGCACAAAAATATTTCCGCGAACAGCAAAATACTTTGGGCGTATTAAATAGTGAAATCGAAGAAGATTATTCGGGGCAAGTGGTAATTAAATCAAACTCGTACGAAGATGATGCCTTGGAAGAGTTTGGTCGGATTAACGAAAAACTAACCGTAGCTTCGAGGCGCGCACAAATTTTCTCGTCCTTGTCGTTCCCAGTGACACACATTTTTACTAACCTTGGTTATGTGGCGGTGTGTGCGCTGGGTGGCGTGTTTGTAGTGCAAGGACGTATTAATATTGGTGATATTCAGGCGTTCGTGCAATATGTTTCGCGGTTCAACCGACCGATTACCGAAATCGCTTCAACGACTTCGACTTTGCAAGCTCTGCTGGCGGCGTCGGAAAGAATTTTTGAGTTTTTGGATGAGCCAGAAGAAGAGCCGGACCCGACACCTAGTAGAGTGGTAGAACGCGTGAAAGGCGAAGTGGAGTTTCATAATGTGAGTTTTAGCTATCTCAAAGATCGGCCGACGATTCGTGATTTCTCGGTGAAAGTGACGCCGGGGATGAAAGTGGCGATCGTGGGACCGACCGGTGCGGGCAAGACGACAATTATTAATCTGCTGATGCGGTTTTATGATCCGGATTCGGGATATATCACAGTAGATGGGGTGCCGACGCGTGAGATGAAGCGCTCGGACGTCCGTAAAATGTTTGGGATGGTGCTCCAAGACACTTGGCTATTTTCGGGTACGGTGGAGGAAAATCTGAGATACGGCAATCAAGCGGCTACACTTGAAGATATTAAGCGGGCGGCAAGGGCATCCAATGTTAATCACATTATTGAAGCTTTGCCGAAGGCTTATCAATCGGAAATATCGGAAGATTCGGATAATATTTCGGCGGGTGAAAAACAATTAATTACGATTGCTCGGGCTATGGTGGCAAATCCACCGATGATGATTTTAGATGAAGCAACTTCAAATGTGGATACGCGCACGGAACAACTGATTCAGGATTCGTTTGAAAAACTAACCAATGGACGTACGTCATTCGTCATCGCACACCGTTTGTCTACCATTCGTAATTCAGATTTAATTTTGGTGATGCGAGACGGAGCAATCGTAGAACAAGGGAACCACGAAACGTTACTGAAAGCCGGTGGGTTCTACGCTGAATTATACAACTCGCAGTTCGCCGACAACTGAGTCATCGTCTGACGCAGCGTCTTTCAAAATCACGGTGCTTAAATCCTGGATTCCGAGATGTTGACGAATTTCTGCTTGGATTTCTTCAATGGTGCCGGAGGCATCAATTAACGTTAGATTGAAATCTTTAGCGATTTTGGGATAGGCGCCATTAACTCGTTGTTGAAAATCATCAGCTTTGGCTTCAAAAGTTTCGGTGGCCTTGCCACGATTCTTCTGGCGAGCGAGGCGAACTTCGTCTGGCACCGTGAGGATAAAACCATAATCTGGGTGGCAATACTTTTCTGGCATAATGTCTTTAGTGATTTTAATGATGCGAGATCTCGACACGCCTTCACCATAACCTTGGTAGGCGATGCTGGACCAATAGTTGCGAGCGGAAATCACCACGCCACCACGTTTTAAAAGTGGTTCAGCTATTTTTCGCCAAAGCTCCAAACGGGAAGCGGTAAATAATAGGAAATTAGTCAGTGGTTCGAGTTTATAACCACGGGTCAAAATCATGTCGTGAAGATCATGGGCCTGTGGCAAATCGCCATCGGGCTCTTCGATCACAACAACTTCTTTGCCTTGATCTTCATAATACTTTTTGAGCAGTTCGGCTTGCGTAGATTTGCCAGTGCCGTCCTGACCTTCAATTACTATGTACATTATTGTTCCTCCAAATACCGCTCGTAGCAGGCGGGACAGATGGCGCGGTACTCGATATCAATCGTGCCGTCGTCGATTAAGACGTCGGGGCCGTCGGCGACTAATTTGCCATTTAGAAACCTTGCGTTGTAGGTCGCTTTTTTGCCACATTCACAAATGGTTTTAATTTCTTCGATGTCGTGAGCGATTTGGAGAAGCCTGGTCGCACCGTCAAAGCCGCCGTCTTCGCGGCGGAAATTAAGTCGCAGCCCGTAAGCCATCACCGGAATATTTAGTTTAATTGTCACCATCATCAGCTGGTCGACTTGCTTTTTGGTCAAAAACTGCGCTTCGTCGACTAGAACGCATTGGACGTCGCTGTAGCTTTCGGAAATCTTTTTGAATAAATCGGTCTTTTTATCAAAACAAAAATTGGTTTCACGCTCTGGGCCGATGCGAGTGTATAATTTAGTGCCGTGTTTGGTGTCAGTGCTAGGTTTAATCACGCAGACTTTGTGGCCGCGTTCTTCATAGTTAAAGGCAACTTGGAGTAGTTGCATAGTCTTACCACACCCCATCGCACCGTACCTAAAATATAGCTTTGCCATGTTATAATTATAGCATGCACGAGAGCTGGAAGGAGTTTTTAAATGCGGAGTTTAATAAACCTTATTTCAAGGAACTTTCTGCTTTCTTACACGATGAATATGAACATAAAACAATCTACCCACCAAAGGGCTTAGTTTTTTCGGCCTTTACTACAGATTTAAACGACGTGAAAGTTGTCATTTTAGGACAAGACCCTTATCACACACCGGGCGCTGCAGAGGGTTTGGCTTTTTCGGTACCGAATTCACAACCAATCCCACCATCTTTAATAAATATATATAAAGAAATTGACGATGATATTGGGCACCACAACAATCCCCGCGGTAGTCTACGTAATTGGCAAAAACAAGGTGTACTATTATTGAACACCGTTCTTACTGTAGAAGCACACAAGGCCGGTTCGCACCGCGGCAAAGGCTGGGAAACATTTACTACCGCCACCATTTCATACTTAAATGAAACGCGTCCACATTTAGTTTTTATTTTGTGGGGTAGAGACGCACGCAACAAAAAATCTTTAATTGATAGTTCAAAACATTTAATTTTGGAATCGGCACACCCATCGCCGCTCTCGGCTTATGCGGGATTTTTTGGCAATCATCATTTTAGCAAGTGTAATGAATTTCTAAAATCACACGGGATGACAGAAATTGAGTGGTAGGTTAGACCCACTGCGACAATCTTTGATACTCGGCGGAATCTTTAGGGTAAGAATCTAAAATATCATCAATGTAGGTTTTGCCATTGCTTATGTTTAAGGTTTTAACTTCTGGCATAGAAGAAAGCAAGCGAATGATAGCTTCGTCGGTTTCAACATTGGTCATTGAGTGCTTAGGGTCGGTCGAATGCGAATGTACACGTAGCTCTTCGTAGACAAAGCGTTTGATGCCAGCCTGCAAACAATATTTCAGACAGTTTTCGCAAGTGGCAACTCGGTTGTAGAGGGTGCAGCCAGTCAAATCACGCCGAGCGAAAATCACGGCGTTCATTTCAGAGTGGATGGCAAAATAATATTTCATCGGGCGATCTTTAAGCGTCATTTTGGACTCGTCAGCGCCTTGAATCATACCGTTGTATCCGAGTGAAACGACGCGTTTGTTCTCATCGACAATCACACAGCCCATTTTGGAAGACGGGTCTTTGCTTTTTGCGGCTACCGCATTGGCAATACCCATAAAATATTTGTCCCAACCTAATTGTTTCTCGTTCATAAGAATAATTATAGCATAAACGCAGGGTGGGGGGTTGTAATTTTTGAACGAATATGTATGATGGGACGCAAAACTAATTAACGGAGGTAAAATGCAACCAAAAAAGCAAAACAAATTAATATGTGTGGGTAGGTGGGTGGTGGTGGGAGTCATGATGCTAGCCGGTGTGAGTATCGTCCAGCCGAAAATAGTAAAGGCCGAAAGTTGCCCGAATTTACGCGTAGTATTTGCCCGTGGGTCGGGTGGGGAAAGGTGGGAAGATAGAAACTATTTAGAGTTCAAATCCACAATCGAAGAGAAACTAAAAACTGTGAATCTTAAGTATGAGTTTATTGATTTAGACTACCCGGCGGTGGGGGTAGGGCTAGACAATCTCGATGTGGCATTAGGGGCATTATTCGGTGCGGGGGAAGCGTATGAATTTGGCGAGAGCGTAAATACCGGCGTGAATAATCTATCTACGATGATCAATGGCGGAGCTTGTCCTGAAACAAAATATGTGATTGGTGGGTATTCGCAGGGTGCGATGGTGGTTTCGAAAGCATTAAACAGGCTTAATCCTAACCGAGTGATTTATGCGGCGACATTTGGTGATCCGAAAATATATTTGCCGGAAGGTGCCGGAATTATTCCGGCGGCCTGTAAGGGCGAGAACCTTTCGGATTATCGAATGTATGTGCCAGATTGCCAGGCTTATAAGGGGCTACTCGGTGCCTACATTCCGTACGAGCCGGAAAATTATACCAGCAAGCTTGGCACTTGGTGTAATAAGATGGACATCTTTTGTAGTTCGCATTTTAATATTTCTAACCACGTAAGTTACGTGGCAGATGGACTATACGAAGATGCTTCGCGAGTGATTTTCAATAAAGTGACCGCGGCTTTTGGGCTGGAAAACCATCTCACTTCGCCACACGACACAGCATTTTTAATCGATTCGACTGGCTCAATGAGCGGGCTGATTGATGGTTATAAAGCCGAGGCAATGCGTCTTGCCGCAGAAACTTTAAATGCGGGTGGGCGAGTGGCGCTTTATGACTATCGCGACCTTGCTGATCCATACGAGCCGGTACCGCATTGTGATTTTGAAAACTGTACACTTGAAATTTTCCAAAATGAACTTAATAAAATCGTAGCGGATGGTGGGGGTGACGAGCCGGAGTCTTTGCTCTCGTCGTCTTTAAAAATGATGAAAACTTTGAATTGGAAATACGGCTCGACGAAATCTTTGGTGGTGTTGACTGATGCTGGATTTTTAGCGCCGGACCGAGATGGGGTGACTTTAAATGATGTAGTGGCGCTTAGTAAGAAAATCGACCCGGTGAATTTTTATATTATTACGGGTAGCGATGTGGCGCCAGAATACTCGGATTTAGCAAAAATGACTGGCGGAATGGTGGTAACAAATTTTGACGAACTCAACTTACTGACGGATTATATTATGGAGAGATACGACTCTCTGCCGCGGGTGGAAGAAATGGAAGATGTCCTGGAGCGGCCCACCTTGGAAATTTTATCGAGCGAACCAAAATCAGAAACGGAAGTAAAGATTAATTTCAAAACTAATGGAGAAAAAACTTTGGTGATTTTAAATGATGTAATTCTCGGGGTAACGGAAGAAACGGAAATTACAATTAACGGAATGGCGGGTGGTGAAAATATCATAAATTTGGTGCCGGTGGCAGGAGATTTAAAAGGCGATAACGTGAGTTTAATGCTTGGTGGGTACGGCAGTGGTGAAATTTCGGATTTTTCGGTACCAAAAGCACCAAATACTGGGCGACAATAAATACATAAGTACTAGCGTAAAATGCGAAAATGTGATATAATACTCGAATGACTTTAACTACGGACAAAATTCGGAACGTGGCGATTATCGCGCACGTCGATCATGGCAAAACTACGCTTGTAGACGGGCTTTTGAAGCAGTCGCATACTTTTCGTGATAACCAAGCGGAAATGTCACAGACTCTTATTATGGATTCGATGGACCAGGAGCACGAGCGCGGAATTACGATTACGGCGAAGCAAACTTGTGTTTACTATAATGGTTATAAAATTAACATTATTGACACGCCTGGGCACGCGGATTTTTCGGGAGAAGTGGAACGGACACTGAATATGGCGGATGGGGTTTTATTAATTGTTGACGCACAAGAAGGACCGATGCCACAAACGAAGTTTGTGCTTCAGAAGGCTCTCGATCTTAAATTAAAGCCAGTAGTGGTGATTAATAAAATTGATAAACCTGCGGCGCGGATTGAAGAAGTTTTAAGTGAAGTAGAAAGTTTATTCCTAGAACTTGCTACGGACGAATCACAACTTAACTATCCGGTTTATTATGCGATTGCCCGGGAAGGTAAAGCCGGTAAGACTACCGAGCTCGATGATGATTTACACGTTATTTTTGAAGCAATTATTAATGATATTCCAGCGCCGTCGGTGGATGCAGATTCAGAAAGCGCGCAACTTCTGGTTGCAGCACTCGCTTCGGACAATTATCTTGGCAAGTATTGTATCGGCAAAATCTTCCGTGGGAAATTGAAGAAAAACCAGAGTGTAAAAGTATTACATAACAATACAGTCAAAAACTGTAAGATTGATAATTTATTTATTTATAAAGGGCTCGGTAAGGAAGAAGTGACTGAAGCGATTGCGGGGGATATCGTGGCAATGACGGGAGTGTCGGAAGCAAATATCGGCGATACGATTGCGACAGGTGATAACCCGGAGGCTTTGCCAACGATTGAACTTGAAGCGCCGACTTTGTCGATTTATATTGGGCCAAATACTTCACCGCTCAAAGGGCGTGAAGGGGAGTTTACCACTTCTCGGCAAATTGCGGAAAGACTTGAAAAAGAACTTGAGACTAACATTGCGCTTAAAATTCAGCCGGATGGGCTGGGTTATAAAGTATCGGGGCGCGGGGAATTACACTTGTCGGTACTAATTGAAACGATGCGACGTGAAGGCTACGAGCTAGAGGCTGGGCGGCCGGAAGTAGTGTATCGTGAAATTGATGGCGTGAAATCTGAGCCGATTGAATCTTTGACTGTGGAAGTGGCACCAGAATTCGTGGGTGCAGTGTCGCAAGAGTTGGGGGTTCGAAAAGCGGAGCTTAAATCGCAAGAAATGACTACAACCGGCACCACTAGATTTGTATATGAAATCTCGACGGCGGCTCTTATTGGGCTTCGCAATAATCTACTTACCGCGACTAAGGGTACCGTAATTATGTCGTCGATTCCGTCTGGATATCGCCCAGCAGAAGGTCGCTACAAACCAGAGCGAAACGGAGCTCTCGTAGCGTTTGAAGATGGCGTGTCGACGGCATATGCGCTCGACGCGGCACAAGCGCGAGGAATTTTGTTTATTCCGCCACAAGTCCCAGTGTACCAAGGGATGATTGTGGGGTTATCAAACAAGAAAGATGACCTTGATATTAATATTTGTCGTGAAAAACAACTTACCAATATGCGGACGCACGCTTCGGATGGCGCAATACAACTCACGCCGTATACACAACTCTCCTTGGAACAATGTTTGGACTTTCTACTTGATGACGAGCTACTTGAAGTGACGCCAAAATCTTTGCGACTTCGCAAGCGCCAACTTGACCCGATTAAAAGGAAGCGAGAGAATCGTGTTAATTGATACGCATTGTCATCTACACGACCGGCAGTTCTTTACCGAAGAACAGGCTGAAGAGATGTTAAAGCGAGCGCGAGATAAGGGCGTAGAGCGAATAATATGTATCGGCACGGATCCGAAAGATTCACTAGTGGCACGCGATTTTGCTGAGAAACATGAGAATGTGTACTGGACTTATGGCATTCACCCAGAGGAGACGACGGGGCGAGAAGAATGCCCTTTCTCGGAGCATGTTTGGCGACAGGCCAAACGCGGAGCGACCGAGCCCCGTAACGACGGGCGCGAGCTTGCGTTCCGAGAAGGGGTTTCTTCTTGCCCTATTGCCATTGGTGAGATTGGGTTGGATTACCACTCTGAAGGTTATGACCGTGAAGCTCAGATTCGGCTGTTTGAAGAAATGCTTCAACTCGCGGTGGATAATGATTTGCCGGTTTCGTTCCATGTCAGGGATGCGTTTCCGGATTTCTTTGCTGTGGTGAGCAATTTCCCGGCAGTGCGAGGATGCGTGCATAGTTTTACTGATAGCAAAAAAACCTTACGGAAAATTCTTGAAACCACAGATTTTTATGTGGGAGTTAACGGCCTCGCGACTTATTCAACTTTACCGACGCCACCACTTGAAAGAGTTTTACTGGAAACAGATGCGCCATTCTTGACACCAGCGCCTTTTCGTGGTATAATTAATGAACCAGGGTATATCTATGAGATTGCCCAGTGGCTAAGCACAAAATTAGGTGTTGAATTTGAAATTATAGAGAAGGAAACGACCAAAAATGCAGAAAGATTGTTCAATTTTCCCGATTCCAAGCTTCGCTAAGCGCGAGGTGGATGATTTTGATGCTCCGAGTCAAGAATCTCTAGAGATTTACCAAGAACTTAATGCTATCGCTGAGGAGATTGAGAAATGTCGCTTGCGGAACTCTTAAATGTTGAAACTTTTAAGAACACGATGAGGGGGCTTTTTGATTTTGAATTTGTTAATACCGCGAGTAAGTATCGGGCGTCTGATTTGAACCTAGAAGACTCTAGTGATATGGCTTATGCTAATTTGATTAATGCAGAGTCGGAACTAGGGCGAACGCTGTTTGGGCCGATTCCGGAAGGGCATCAACGAGAATTTTTTGAGCATAAGAAAAATGTGTGGATTTGGCATGATGGGTGGTTTGATGAAATTGGCAAAATGCACGGTACTACGATACGTTACGAGGTGAAGCCAGAGGGTGTCTTCAAGAAAGTGGCAGGGGAACCATATATTCGTATCAAGGGCGAAGAGCTAGACAATTTTCGCAATGCGGCGAAAATGTATCTTAACCTAATTAAGGACAATCTTTATCATTAAAAAATATTAATTATTCATAATTATTATGCTATAATGTAATTATGGATAAGGTTATTCTTTATATTAGCAAAATTAGACTTCACTATTTAGCGGTGGAAGCTAAGAACATGTTATTAATTCTTATGATTGCGCTTTTTGGTTCGGTCATGATTACTGGCGCCGAGGCTTCCGCTCTCGGCTACCAAAACAACGTCGGCGTATCATTCACCTTTGAACCGGTTCTTGCCATTAATTTATCCTCTAATGCCCTGATTATTCCTAATCTCACACCAGGTAGTTCTGCGTATAGTAATACTATTACTATTAA
>JAGAEN010000001.1 GCA_017613135.1 Candidatus Saccharimonadota bacterium
AAAAGCCAAATCCCGCCTAATCGCTATTGTTATTGGTCTTGCTACTTACGCGGTTATTTATTCAGCTCTCATTTTCCTACTCCCAAACTTCAACCCCGAGAAACTTAACGCCTCCTTTGAAACCTGCACTGAAACAAAGCCAGGCGGTGACCAAGGTGGTGGCGGCCAAGGTGGCGGAGGTCAAGGTGGTGGCGGCCAAGGCGGCGGCGGCCAAGGTGGCGGAGAGTCGACCGGCAAACGCTCGCCTTACTGTGGGCCAGAAGCCCCAGGCCCATATGGTGAACTATCAAGCGTCCAGAATAAACTAGTTGAATACGGCTCACTTGTGGATAAGAGTTCATCATGCTACAGAAATAATAAAGGCAAATACGATAATAGAGTCACAAAAAAATATACAACTACATCAGGGCGCGTCTATTATGTTTTCAAGCAGTGTAATTACTCTTGGGGATGTGCCCCTGCTGGCAAATCGTCCTCGGGTGCACAAGGCACAATGTGTAGCCGTGGCTGCCAAAGAACCGCAGAAGCTACCATTGCCAATTCCTTCGGCGCAAAAATTACTCCATTGTATTTCTCGAGCAAAAGCGGAGGATTTAGTTACACTAAACTTGATCGAGCCCTAAATGGTCTGCCGGTGCGACGTTACGATATTAAAAAGAACTATGCAGATGAGATTTGGAAGGCTTTGCAGCAAGGGGGAGCGGTAGTTATACATACTAAAAAACCATCAGTATTTACGAATGACGCTCATAAATTACCTATCGTTGATTATAAAATGCAAAATGGTAATAGGATGGTATATATCGCTGATACAACAATGAAGGGAAACAACAATGGCTGGAAAGACCTGGATAGCTACGTTGTGAAAAAAGGAAATATCCAAAAAGCAGACGCCTTCGTCCCGACGAAAGAACTAAACTGCAGTACTAAATAATTAAATCATCTAGAGTAGGACTACAACAGGGCAATACTACGCTACAATATTTTTAGTGTAGTATTTTGCCTTATCTACTTCTTTGCGGTCAATGAAGAGTTTGCCTTTAACGACGTTAATCCTAGGAAGTCCATTGATTGCGAACCAAGCATTAATTGTGATATCACCTTCTTTAGTGGCATCGTCTCTTTTCTTTAATTCTCTCTTATTCCCCTTTTCGTCCAGTTTATAAATTTGGAAAGGCAATTTTGTCGAATCCTTAAACTGTTTAAGCGCAAAACCATAGGCTGGGTTAATATTGTGCTCGATGATGTAGTAAAATTCCTTCTTATCATCGTTAGACAATTCTTGGAACGATACTTCACTTTTACCTTTTGGCTTTTCGAGCTCTTCGTAGACAGCTTTTAAGATATCTAACCTATCATTTATATTTTTTGTCTTCTCGCTAGATGCTTTCATAAGCTCACTAAGAACTGGATAACGGTGGTGCAAATCGCCACCATTCTTTGTCTCGTTGTAATACTTAAGAATAGGAAGAAGTATTATTTCGTCATTTCGTTTTATACAAATAGAGTATGTGTCTAACCATGCCTTATAATCTCCCAAGTTGAGATTCCTTGTCCCAGTTTTTTCATCGACGAGTTCTTTGTTGTTATTATAATCAGTTAGATATTCTATATCATCTTTTGTTATTTGAACATCATTATCTTTAATAGCACGGATTCCGCCATCACTCTCCTGGTTCCCAATCAAAGTCATATAATTATCAAAGTATTTACATCCCTCAATCTCGGCGACATAATTCTTGTATTTGATTTCGTCATTCCGGACAACAAACTCTGAAAGCTGATCTCGAGTCATTTCCTTTATATTGAGTTTTGTTGGATCGATTAGCATTATATACTCCTAATTAGTTTTTATCATACCTTGTTATATTCTATCATATGTTTGAGCAAATAGCAAGGGCTCAATAAATAATTGCTCGCCTATGCGGCACCTTAATTCCCAACTAAAAACCTCGTTGGAGATTGTGAAAATAGATGGTGCCCGAGACAGGACTTGAACCTGCACACCAAATGGCATATGCTCCTAAGGCATACGTGTATACCAATTTCACCACTCGGGCTTAAACTCAATTTAAAAAGAGCACAGCATAATTATAACATATTTCTAGCAAAAAAATAAACCTGACTTACGCCAGGTTTATTTTGAATAATTAAGCTTGTCTTTTTGACATTGCAAAAGCCGTCACACTAGTAGTGAGTAGACCAAAGACCATCGCTGCATAGAGCATATCTTCTGGACCGGTAGTCGGCATATTGCTAGAAGTTTCGGTCGTTGTCGAAGTTGAAGCTGTACTGGTGGTTGTGTCGGTTGAAATTGTCCCAATGTTCGAAGGCTTACCCTCGTCTTCTGCAGTTGAAGGTTTTTTCTCTTCCTCGGTTTTCTCATCGGTCTTTTGTTCCACCTTTTCGTCAATCTGATTATCGGTGTTTTCGCTAATAGTAAACGAAGAGTTATTATCGCCGCCAAGATTTTTATGAGACGACTTATTAGTCGCTACCACGATGATGGCTGCAATCAAAATCAAAATCAGCACCATCGCCGCAATTACCACAGCAAGAATCTTGCGACGTTCTTTCTTATCTAAATCAGTAGCGTTATACATAAATAAAACTCCTTATACCCTAATTATACCACACTTTTGCTAAAAATACAATACTATATTATAAAATGCTATTGTTTAACGTAAAGAGAAAGATGTGCCGCGGCGTACTGATTAGTTTTGAGAAGTTTAAGCCCAGCGATTTCTGGTGCTTCACCGGGGTGCGATAAAGCCAAAATTCCATCGCTACTCAAAAACTGTGCTAAACTCGCTATCTCTTCTAACCTAAAATCATCATATGGCGGATCCGCCAAAATCAAGTCAAACAGTTCCCCGCTTTCAAATTGCTGTACCGGACCGGCATACACATTACCAACAAGCGACAAGTCAGCCAAATTTTGCATAATCACCCTAGCTGCCGCTCGGTTTTTCTCTATAAATGTCGCTTTTAAAGCACCCCGTGACAACGCCTCAATTCCGAGTGCACCCGAGCCAGCATAGGCATCCAGCACCAAAGAACCTTCTAAATAAGGCGCCAGCATATTAAATAGCGCCAATTTTTCCCGCGCCCCCATCGGATGGGTCGCTCCACCTGGGGTCGATAAAACCCGCCCCCGGTATTTTCCAGACATTATTTTAACTGTATTCATCTTAATTCAAAGTCGTTAATTGTTGATATTTAGTAATTCCTGCCATCAATTCTTTATATTTTACCATATTTTCAGGATTTTGCAAGAATTTTTCCACATCGGCCTGGGCGCGAGAGATTAACTTCGTATCAGATAAAGACGCAATTCTAAGGTCCAGCGCCCCGTGTTGCAAAGAGCCATAAATTTCTCCCGGACCACGCAGTTTTAAATCTACCTCAGCCAAATAAAAACCATCATTAGACTTCTCTAATTCCCTTAAACGCCGCGAAGGTGCCATTTCGCCAGAAGTAAGCAAGAAACAATACGAACGGCTCGAACCTCTCCCCACACGACCACGTAACTGATGTAATTGCGCCAGACCATAGGTTTCGGCATTTTCGATTACCATCAAAGTCGCATTTGGTACGTCTACACCTACTTCTACTACCGTAGTAGAGACCAAAATATCAATCTCGCCATTCGAAAATCTCTCCATCACTGCATCCTTTTCCGCCGGTTTCATTTTGCCGTGCAAAAATTCAATTGTCTTATTCGGAAAAATTTCTTTGAGCTTTCGTGTCCGCGTTTTTACCGAAGTTGCCTCCGTCATCGTGCCACCCATCCCGTCTTCAATCGCTTTACAAATCCAATAAATCTGTTGTCCGTGCATTTTGGTACCCTTGCCCTTCGCGTCTGGCGGAGTTTCTAAAATCTCTCGCATTATAGGGTACAATTTCTCACGAGTTTCCACTTCTTCTAGGATTTTAGTTTCTACCGGCTGTCGCCCGGCCGGCAATTCATCGAGAATTGACACGTCTAAATCTCCAAACACCGTAAGTTGCAAAGAGCGCGGAATCGGCGTCGCCGTCATCGAGAGAAGATGCGGTGCTTTGTCCTCAGGTGATTTCAACACTAGTTTTTGCCGTTGCTCCACCCCAAATCGATGTTGCTCGTCAATCACTACCAGTGTCAAATTTTTAAACTCCGTATCATCAGTCAGAAGCGCGTGCGTACCAATCACTAAATCAATCTCCCCAGCAACAATCGCCCGCTTTATTTCAGTTTTTTTCTTAGTTGCGCCAATTAGAAGTGTAATTTTTACTCCAAATGGCTCTAAAACCTTTGACAAACTCTCAAAATGTTGTGTAGCTAAAATCGCCGTCGGCGCAAGCAGAGCCACCTGCCCGCCTGCCGAAATTACTTCATATGCCGAAAGCGCCGCCACCATTGTTTTTCCCGATCCCACATCACCTTGCAGTAAGCGGTTCATCGGCATCGGCTTTTCCATATTTTGAAAAATATCCCAAGTCGCTCTCCGCTGGGCGTTGGTGAGCTTAAATGGTAAACTCGCCACTAGCTTCCGCACCTTATCTGCTTCGAAAGGCACTCCCGTGGCTTTTAGTTTTTCATTTTCGCGCCGATTTAGTTTTGCCGCGAGAATCAACTCAAATAGTTCCTCGTAAGCCAAATACTGCCTTGCCACTACCGTATCTCTTAAGGAACTCGGAAAATGTGCCCTAAACAGCATTTCGCGCCGCGTTCCTGGCTTCACCGTAGGTAAAAGATCCGGAATTTCGGCAAACTTATCCCGCGCCCCCTTAAAAAATCGCTTAAAATCGTGAGACTTGAGGCTCCCGTGCGCCACATAGACCGGCGAAAGCCCCGACGTCGGGTCAATATCTGTCGCCAGCGCCGCGGTTGGCGACACTAAATTCCACCGCCCGTTTTTAAGCTCAAAATTCCCCGTAAAATAATACTCTTTGTCTGGTACAAACTGCCGCATGCGATAACTTTGGTTAAACCACACCACCTTTACAGCGCCAGTTGCATCTCTCACCACGCCTTCAGTAATACTTAAGTTCCTTTTGCGCGCTCGGCGAGTAGATAAAGAGTCGATTTTCCCTTTGATCACCACTTTACCCGGCCGAATTTCACTAATCGAAGTCGGCGCCGCGTAAGTCTCATAATCTCTCGGCAAAGTATAAAAAAAATCCCGCACCGTCTTGATTCCGGCCTTTTTTAGTACCTCCGCCGTTTTTGGTCCCACTCCCTTTAAACTCTTCACTGAGTCAAATAAATTCATATCTCCATTATATCACGCCAAAATCTATACTCTGAATGGCTAGTTTATTCTACTTTCCCCGAATGTTCTTCGCGCCACTTGGCGATTTCACCGTGATTACCAGAGAGTAGTACTTCCGGCACCTTCATCCCCCGGAAATCCTCCGGTCTTGTGTATTGTGGATATTCCAAATTATCCCCATCCGAAAAAGACTCAATTTCGGCTGAAGTTTCACCCCCAAGCACGCCCGGAATCAGCCTCACCACCGAGTCAATAATAATCAGTGCCGGCAATTCTCCGCCCGTCAGCACATATTTCCCCAACGAAATCTTATAATCTACAATCGACAAAATCCGCTCATCATACCCCTCGTAGTGTGGACACAGGATAATGTAATGCTCTGATTGGGCAAAAGTCCTCGCCATTTCCTGATTCCAAATCTCCCCTACAGGGGTAGGCAAAATGACTTTTGCCGATGGGTCTTTGGCTTTTACAGACTCAATTGCGTTAAACACCGGTTCGCACCGAAGCAGCATCCCGTCCCCGCCACCATATGGCGTATCATCCACTGAGCGATGCGGTCCTAGCCCAAATTCTCGCAAATTTACAAAATCAAACTCCGCGAGTCCCTTCCTCACGGCTTTTTCCATCATTGACGACTGCAGATACGGTTTAAGCGCTTCTTTAAATAGTGTAATAATTGTAAACTTAATCATATTTACATATTATAACATAAAAATCACGACAGTGAAAGTATTGACAATATCAAACTTATGCTTTATTATAAAAATAAGCTGGTACGCTTCACAGGGGTTCCACTGAATAATTAGTGGAGTGTGGAGACTTACATTAAAAACAAACAGCGGATTAAAACAAAACAATGTGCCCCAAGGGTGGGCGCGCATCAGCGCGGAACCGGTCGAAAGGCCGGTTTCTTTTTGTGGTATAATAATAATATGTTTGTTGATATTGCAAAAGTTAGTTTGAAAGCCGGCAAAGGCGGTGATGGCGCCGTTTCTTTTCGCCGGGAGATTTATATTCCGAAGGGCGGCCCTGATGGTGGCGACGGTGGCAAGGGTGGCGATATTATTTTTCGTGCCGACAAAGACACCAATACTCTAATAGACTTTCGTTTCACTCCCATCCTCACCGCCGAAGATGGCAAAAACGGCTCCGGTACTCGCTCCGCTGGTCGTTCTGGCAAGGACCTTATTGTCGATGTTCCCATCGGCACGTGTGTCAAAAGAGATGGAGAGATAATAGCTGACCTTACTCGCGACGGTGAAGAAGCAGTTATCGCTAGAGGTGGCGACGGCGGCTTTGGCAATGCGCATTTTAAGTCGAGCACCCGCCAAGCCCCAATTATCGCTGAAGTCGGTGAGCCGGGTGAAGAATTTGAAGCCGAACTTGAGCTAAAATCTATGGCCGATGTCGGTCTAGTGGGCCTTCCGAACGCTGGCAAATCCACTTTTCTTTCCGTAGTGTCTAATGCCAAGCCTGAAATTGCTGACTATCCATTTACCACCATTACGCCAAATCTCGGCGTCGCGACCATCGATGGCAAAGATTTACTGATCGCTGATATTCCGGGTCTCATCGAAGGTGCCTCCGAAGGCAAAGGTCTCGGTCACGATTTCTTGCGCCATATTGACCGTACAGCGGTACTTCTCCATCTCGTTGATGTTTATAACGATGATGCTGGCGAAGCCTACCAAACCATCAGAAATGAGCTCGAAAAATACTCCGACCTCGCCTCTCGTCCCGAAGTCGTCGCCCTTACCAAATGTGAAGGCGTCGATGACGACATTATTAAAATGCAGATGTCTTCCATTCTCGCAAAAAACCCTGGCGTTAAGATGTATGCTATTTCCAGCTCCGCTCACCAAGGGCTGACTGAGGTTCTGCGTGAATTGAAACAGATTCGCGATGCGAGCATTGAGCAAGCCAGAGAAAAATTGGAGGAAGGTAATATTACATCGACGGGTGACGACTCTTATGTGGAGAGAGAAAAGATGCCTATGGCTATCGCGAAGAAGGGTGATTTTGTGAGCATTTGCGACAACGGGAGCAAACTAGCGAGCGAGCCCCGTAACGACGGGCGCGAGCGAAGCGGCGAACAAAATTACCCTTCAAGCGATATCCCCACAATCAAACTTAGCGATAAAGCTTTGAAAGACACCTGGAAAGTCGAAAAACAAGAAGATGGCAAATTCCTCGTCACCGGCGAAAAAATTGAAAAATTCGCCCGCCGCACCGACCTCAATAATTACGCTTCCGTCAATCGTCTAAGAGATATTATGAAAAAACTTGGCATTAGAGCCGAACTCACCACTCAAGGCGCGCAACCAGACTCTATCATCAGTATAGCTGGCAAAGAATTTACCCTCGTCGAAGATTGGTAAAAACAGCCACTCTGTAATTAATAAATATAATTGAAGTTCCCCACATACGCCGCCGGGATAGTGGCTTCCGTCACTACATATCTACCAGCATAGTTCATCTCGCGTACCACGATTGACCCATCATCATTAATCCCTACTACTACTCCTACGTGACCATAGCCGCCACCACCATGTGGGTTCTGGAACACGGCTCCAACTACCGGCGTTCTGCCTACCCCACGATAGGCATAATTATAATTCCAAACATTAGCGTTTCGCCCTTCGTGTCCCAAGGTACCAAGCGACAACGGGCTAGTAGCACGCCAATACCACGCATACCACGTACACCATCCTGGCACACCTGGATTAGGGTTAGGATATGGGTAATTGGCATCATAAAACCCGGTTGCCACTATATTGACATTTTGCCGCTGCGAGGAATCACCTAAATAGGTGTACGTGTAAGTTCTTACTCTTACTGGCGGCACATATTCTGGTCGCTCAGTTTCAGGCAGGGACCCACCTTTAATCAAAATACGCATTCCTTCCGAAACGCCAGAAACTTCAAGGTCATTTAGAGCAATAATTTCAGCCACTGTGCCACCGTATTTTCCGGCAATACCTTCAACTGTTTCACCGGACTTTACAGTATAAACGATGCCACTTTTACTCGGTACGTATAATAGCTCTCCTGTAGAAATAGCGGTGGTCTTTTTGCCATTGGACCAACGAATATCATCGGTCGAAACACCATACTTCGCCGCAATTAATTCCATTGATTCTCCTTCCGTCACTACATGCTCAATCACGCCACGTGAAATGGTAATATTGGTGATATTTGGTTTTTCAATTTTTCCAGTCGATGTCTGCCCAGCTGTGTACATAGAAGTAGTTGCCACATAATTAGCAGCCACGTCGGCAGCACTAGCTAGGTTAAAAGTATCTGATACATCGGCTACCACATAAAGTGCTGACATCTGATCCACCGACACCCTGTAATTATTGTCTGCAAAAGCATCTAGACTTAGGTTGATGTCCGAATTCTGCTTGTCGAGCGACCCCACAAAAACCAAGCCCAAGGTCACAGCGGTGATTAATATATATGGTAAAACCACTTTCAGGCGTTTAAAATCAAATTTTCTCTTCTTCTTCGTCATAATGATGTGTTGCAGAGAACCTGGCAGTATTTACGAATATTCTGGAAATGCTCAGCCTCTGTATAACCATAATACATCAAACCATCGTCTCCTGTCAAGAAATATAGATAAGCAGTATCTGATGGCGAGCCTACTGCAAGAAGTGCATTAAGCCCCGGATTACTAATCGGACCACAAGGCAGACCGTTATACAATCGTGTGTTATAGCACGAATCCACCCGAAGTGCCACCGCATTGTCGGTATAGATCTCTCGATTGGGGTCTAACACGTCTAATGCATAGCTTACTGTTACGTCACTTCCAAGTCTCCAGCCGTAATCAAGCCTTGTCAAAAAAACCTGCGCCACCGTGGCCATATCCGTTGGAGTAGATTCTTTTTGTACCATTGAGGCCAAAGTAATCCCTTCATGTAGCGATAACCCTTGTTCCCGATATTTTTCTTCCAAATCATTATCGGAAATCACCTTACCCATAGAATCAAGAAAAGCCTTCAAAATATCTTCCACTGTTGCTGTAGCATAAAAATTATGTGTTTCAGGGAATAAATATCCTTCTAAACTAGCTCCCTCCGGCCGAGATTTCAAAAACTCAAAATCATAACTCGCATTAAATGCCGCCTCAATCTCTTCCGAAGTGTAGTTTTCGACTAAATCCTCAGTATCTTCACCCCCCCCATTCCGGTCAACTCTTAGAAGGTTTTTCTTTATATCAAAAATCGTTTCCCCCGGTCGAATTGTAAAATTAAAAGTTTTCGCTACCATTTGTGCTTCTTGCTCTGCTACCCATTGCTCGTATTGCCACCTATTGTAATCGCGCCACTTAAGAGCCACCGTCACCCCAATTAGCCCCAGCACAATAATTATCGCCGGTATCCCAAAAAGAGTCCATTTTTTTAATTTTTTTTTGGTCTTTTTGGCCTCTAGAACTACTTTATTCTTCTCTTTTTTTGCTACAGACTGTAAAGTTTCCAAACCTTCATTTGAAGGCCAAATTCCCGGCTTAGCTTCTCGAGATTCTTCTGGAGACGGCAACGGTGCCTCTTCCTTAAAATTTTCAATAAAATCCTGCAAAATAATCGTCGCTGCTTCAGCGTCAATGTCGCCTTTTTCGTATTTTTTCTTACGCGCTTTTAGGCGCGATTCGGCCTCTACAGACGTCAAAGACTCGTCCTGAAATCTGATTTTGGCTCCTGGTATCATTTTAGCTAGTGTTCTAGCGAATCCCCTCACATATAAGGTTTGTTTCGTCTCATTGCCTTCGTTGCTTCTAGGGAGCCCCAAAACGAAGAAATTCGTATTGTTTAGATTAGCGATTTTTCTAATTTCCTGCCACTCTGAGCCATCTGCCAGTAAAAATCCGACTGGTACCGCAATCCTAGTACTAGAATCAACCTTGGACACGCCAATGCGTCTCTCACCAACATCGAGTCCAATAATGCGCACTTTTTACTCCTGAACGTCTAATATTACGGTGATTTTATTAGGGTCGTTTGGAATTGATGACACCCACGGGAATGAAGTATCTATTTTAATTGAAGAAATTCCATCAATGTCCTTTAGGTCGTGCTGCGCTGTGCCAAGACCCTTACCCTTAATAATTTCTAACACGTCATTTTCGGTGACCTTAGGCCCCGAAACATACGATGTTTTAAGCTTTCCGGCGTACCCGGTATCAGTCTTGATGAAGTTTTCAATAAACGGATTATCCATAGAATAAATTCGGTAATTCTCCGCCAGTTTAGCCTTTTCCTTGATGAATTCTTCCACCTTGGTGTTATCAATATAATAAACTGAATCAGTTGTCACCACGCTAAGAGTGGCCTTCTCACCCTCCTTGACTTCCTCGCCAACCTTTGGCGTCGAAGTAGGCTCACCTACCGATTGTGTATAACTCTGTTCAATAATAAACGAAGTATCCGAAATTTCATCAAATAACCTTTCTTTATTATTGTTCGCACTAGCCGATTCAGTATCTTTTAGTTCAGCAATAGCATTGTCAATATCTGACTGCTGGACTACGGTAATCATATTATCGGTGCCGCCAGCCATAGCCTGGTCGGTATAAACAACTACTCCCGCCACGCTAGTCTTCCAACCGGTGCTGGAGGCCTCGATATTATACTTAGTGCCAGGTCCGTTAGCCGTTACATTGACTCGCGCTGAAAGCTTACATTTAAAAGTTTGAGTTACTGTTTCATTTGAATTTTCGCAATTAGTCACCTTACCATCCCACGCAATGCTTGAATCTTCATCCGCAGTGTATAATAAATCACCTAAGGTAAATGTTGCCCCAGCATTAATATTCGTCGAACCCTTTGCTACGAAATAGGCAATAATAACTACATTCCCTTTAGCTCTCTCGCCAACATTTTTTTGTCCTGTCGCCACAAAAGTTTTCTTGGCTTCTGTCTCGATTTTCTTCTGTTGTAAAAAGAATTTGCCTTCACTTGTATTTTCCTCCGCAAGGGTTTCTGTGAAAGTGACGTTCTCAGAAAAATTATTTTTCGTCGTCCGAATGCCCACCGTTACCGTGGCGGCTGGTGCAATGACGAGCGCCCAAACCAAAACTAAAATCAAAATCGGCAAAGCTACACAAAGGCTAATACATAATTTCTTATGCTCTTGCACCCAACGTACTAACGGATTTTTAGACGTACCTACAACTTTTTCTTTCTTCTTCTTTTCTTTTTTGCCCTTAGCATCGTCGGCATCAGAATCTTTCTCGGCCTCACTCTCAGAATCTTCTTTTCCGTCGACCTTCTCGGTCTTCTCATTTTTCTCAACCTCTTCCACTGCTTCTGCCATCACTTCTTCCTCGCCGTTTTTAGCTACCTTTTTAACCAGTTCTTCCTTCGAAATCATCTCTTCCGGGCCTTCGGCTTCGATTTTTGGTACTGCAGGCGCCGATTGTAAATCTTTCGTCACCGGTAATTTAGTCGCAGCGGCAAGTTTCAAAATCGCCGGGTCAGTTGTCACAAGCACGACGGTTTTTTTCGTATTTGCTCCGGACTTAGCAATTAGCTTAATATTAACAATACTTCGCAGCACGCTAGCCTTCTTTGGCGGTACCAGCGCCACGATTTTTTCCTTAGAACCTTCGATTTTATTTATGATATCAGTAATATCATCTTCTGGTTCAATATAAATCACGTCTTTATTCATAAAACAATTTTAGCACATTTTTTAGCGCTTGTGTTAAAATATATATAGAATGAGTCTATTTAAACGTAATAATACCGTAAAAACAGGACCAAACGCCGACGATATGCTTGCCAAAATGGCTTTGTCAAACATTCACGACGGCGTGATTATTACCGATAGGACTGGTATTGTTAAATTTGCCAATCCCGCCGCAATTGCTATGACTGAGTGTAGTGGCGTGGGCAATGCCGTGGGGCTTGATTATGCATTAGTTATTAAAATTGAGTCCAAAGAAGGTCGCGAATTTACCGCTAGCGACAATCCTTTGACCATTGCGATGACCACCGGTCAACCTTTAGATAATCATATCGTTTGTCTAGTTACTTGTCCGGGTAGCAAGCGCATCCCCATTGCCCTTTCTGTTATTATTGAGGACGGCGGCGATGCTAGCCGTATCATTACATTCCGGAATGTCACTAAAGAACTCGCCGAAGACAGCGAACAGGCGGAGTTTATTTCTACTGCCTCCCACGAAATGCGTACGCCAGTGGCTTCTATCGAGGGTTATCTATCGCTTGCTTTAAATCCTCAAACTGCCACCATCGACGAGCGCGCCCGCGGCTATCTTACCGCAGCACATAATGCTTCTCAGCACCTTGGCCGGCTATTTAAGGATTTACTAGACACTACTAAATTAGCAGACGGTCACGTCCATCCGCATTTTGAGCCAGTTGAAATGGTCGGCACAGTCAAACAAATTGCCGATGGTTATGCGATGCCTGCCAAAAATGCCAAACTCAACTATCAGTTTGGTTCCAATCGTTCTAAATCTATTAGTGAATCCCGCAAACTCGACCAAGTGGTCTACGGCTATGTTGATGTCAATTTTATGCGCGAAATCATAGGCAATCTCATCGAGAATGCCATCAAATACACTCCCGCCGGCGGCTCGGTCTATGTCAATGTTCGCGGCGACGGCGACCGCGTACTGATTAATGTTACTGACACCGGGATTGGTATCTCAGGCGACGACATTCACCACATTTTCCAGAAATTTTACCGTGCCGACAATTCCGACACCCGCACTATCGGCGGTACCGGTCTCGGCCTTTATATTGTGAAGCAACGTGTCGAAGCAATGGGTGGCACGGTTTGGGCCGAATCGGCCTTTGGCGAGGGTTCGACTTTTTATGTTTCCTTGCCACGCATTACTGGCGAAGAGTACGAGAAGCGAATGATTGCCGTAAGAAATGCCGCTCTCGTCCAAAACAATACTAATCAACCAATCGTTAATAATTCAATCGTTAATAACCCAAATGGAGGAATAAAATGACCAAAATAATGGTAGTAGAAGACGATGCCGCGCTTCGTGAAATCTACAGCATTAGAATTACCGCCGAAGGCTACGAAGTAGTTTCGGCCGGCGACGGCGAAGAAGCTCTTGCTATGGCCGTACGCGAAAAACCAACTTTAATCTTGTCCGACGTGATGATGCCGAAGATTTCCGGCTTTGATATGCTCGACATTCTTCGTGCCACTCCTGAGACTGCTAATATCAAAGTTGTCATGATGACAGCTCTTTCTTCTGATGATCAGCGTCAGCGTGGCGAACGCCTCGGTGCCGACCGTTATCTTGTAAAATCCCAAGTCGGTATCGAAGATGTAGTTAACGCCATTCACGAGGTACTAGGTGACCGCGCTCCAGTATCGCCTGTGCCAGAAGCCCCTGCCACCCCTGCTCCCGTCGCCCCTACCCAGCCGGCCCCAGCTATGCCACAGCCAGCTCCTCAGCCCGCACCCGCCACTTCGCAACCAACTCCACAGGTAAATTATGGACAAGCCCCAGCCACAGAGTCCCAGCCAGCCGCTCCAGCCAATCCGGCTCAATAAATTCCTTGCCGAGCGCCTGGGCGTTTCACGTCGCGAAGCCGACGAACTGATTTCTGCTGGCAAAGTGACTATCGACGGCAAAGTTGCCACCCTTGGTGCACGTATCTCTGAGAAACTTGACAAACCACAAGAAGTATGCTATAATGGAAAGACAGTACCGTTTAACACGGAATTCTTGTATTTAGCCTTTAATAAGCCAGTTGGCTATGTTTGTTCGCGTCGCGCTCAGGGCGCCGCACCCACACTCTACGAACTATTACCCGAAAAATATCACAAACTAAAAACCGTCGGCCGCCTAGACAAAGATAGTTCTGGCCTGATTCTTCTGACCAATGATGGTGATTTCGCCTTCCAAATGACCCACCCAAAATTTAAAAAAGAAAAAATCTACGAAGTCACTCTCGACCGCCCGCTCGAGCCCCTTCACCAGCAAATGATTTCTGATTACGGCGTGATGCTCGACGACGGTCCTTCGAGATTTCTCGTAGTGAAAGAAGAGCCGGCAGGACCCGTCGAGAGAATGCACTTCACAGTAGCACTTTCCGAGGGCCGCAATCGCCAGATTCGTCGCACCTTCGCTGCCTTAGGTTACAGAGTCACAGCTCTCCACCGCACCCAGTTCGGTCCATACGAGATTTCTGGTCTTAAGCCAGGGGAGTTTTCTAAAATTTTTAAGGTGTCCTAAGGAACATAAAGACTTGGCCAGAGCGGCTTGGGAGCCGTCGTCCGAAGGACACGCTTGAAAATTTTAGAAAACTCCAGTATAATAAAACCATGAGCACAATCCTAGGTCTAGACATCGGTACTGAATTCGTGAAAGCCGTCTTAGCCAGTCACGGCAAGAAGGGTAATCTCGAGATTCTAGGTGTCGGCAAAGCCAAACAAGACGAAGGCAATATGCACGCCGGCGCTATTGCTGATATTCCCGCGGTCGTGTCTGTTTGTGAAGAGGCACTTTCTATTGCCGAAGAAGAGGCCAAGGAGCGAGCCAGCACCACCGTAGTTGGCATCGCCGGCGAGTTGGTTAAGGGCAATACCACTACGGTAAATTATAATCGTCAGAATCCCAACAAACCCATCACCGAAGCCGAAATGAACGAAATCATCAAAAAGGTCCAGGAAAAATCCGGTGATGTCGCACGTCAGACTATCGCCCTCGAAACCGGCAACGACAATGTTGAGATCCGTCTGATTAACTCCGCCATCGTTTCCCTTACTATTGATGGCTACAAGATTATGAACCCCATCGGTTTTAAAGGCTCTGAGGTAGTGATTCAGTTTTACACCGCCTTTGCCCCGATGATTCACGTCGCCGCTATTGAAAAAGTCTGCGCCGAATTAAATCTCGATCTTCTGACCGTCGCTGTCGAGCCTTTTGCGGTCTGTCGGGCTTGCCTTGGCGATGATCCCGACTCCAATTTCTCCGGTGTAGTGATGGATATTGGCGGTGGTACCACCGATATCGCCGTAGTTGATGACGGTGGCGTCGAAGGCACCAAAATGTTCTCTATCGGCGGTAATAGTTTTACTCATCAAATCGCCGAATCACTCGGCGTCGACCACGATACTGCCGAGCAGTATAAACTCGATTACGACACCGGGGGTCTTGATGACCGCGTTAAAGCCAAAATCGAGACCGCCCTCTCGCACACCATCAGCGTCTGGCTTACTGGCGTAGAAGTGGCTCTCGAAGAATTTGATAATCTCGGTAGCCTTCCACGCAACGTGATGCTTTGTGGTGGCGGTGCCAGTCTGTCGCTTATTCAAGAAACTCTCGCCATTTCCGACTGGTACACGAATCTTCCCTTCCCCCGCCGCCCAGTCATTCACCTAATTGAGACTGCCGAACTCCCCAACTTCACTTTCGGCACCCACGAATTAGACCATTCCTTTGCTACCGCCCTCGGCCTGCTCCGAGTCGGCGTCGATACTCTGGCCGGCGCCCCCGAGGAAAATAAAATTAAAGCGAAAATTGCCAAATTATTATCAAATTAATTAACCATAATTACAATATGTGCTATAATAATATACATAATATAAAGAGAGGTACCAATATGCATCAAGAAAATCATCAAGTATTACACTATGCGACACTTTCGCTAGTGTTCTTTACTCTTCTTTCTGGATTCGTATTGTCTCAACATACCTTCGTTTCTGCCACCGACCCATCTGCCACTGCCACTGCCACTGTCCACGTCGCTGAGGCTTGTACTCTCTCTGCTAATAACACATCCTCTCACAATGCAGAAATGAGTAACGGTACCTACGAAGAAGGTATTGGTTCTACTACCTTCACTGTGAAATGCAATGATGCTTCTGGTTTTGCACTCTATGCTATTGGTTATTCCAATGAAGAATATGGTAATACTAACATGATAGGTGATTCTACTGCTCTCACTATTCCTACTGGTACTGAAGCTGTACTTGGCAATACTTCTTCTCACTGGGCTATGAAAGTAACAAAAGACACCACTTCCTATACTCCAGCCAATCTCACCATCAATAATAGTTTTGATTCCTATCATGTAGTACCAGATACCTATACTAAGGTTGCTACCTATACTACTGGTACTGATGGTGTTAATGGTACTGGCTCATCCGTCATTGCTACTTACGATGCCAGAGTCTCCGCCACCCAAGCCGCGGATAGTTATGTTGGGAAGGTGAAATTCACCTTAGTCCATCCATCTACTACTAGTGCTCCGATTGGTCCACTTAAGGCCACAGATTGTCCAGCTGGTAATGTCTGCTATGCACCTAATGCTAATGATATAGTAGGTTCTATGGATTCTATTAGCAGCAACAAGATAGCCTCTTCACCTACTGCCGGCAAAATCAGCGTAGGCACTTCTGCTACTACCATCAATCTCATCGCACCAAACTACAAACGAGAAGGTTATGGTTTTGCGGGTTGGAGTACAGATTTTACTACTACAAATGCTAGCACTATTTACGGTCCAAATGAAACTCTCACGGTACCTTCTACTACTCTCGCTACAAAGGGTATGATACTCTACCCAGTCTGGGTAGCATCTTCTGGTACTCTTCAAGAGTTCTCCTGTGCAAGCTCTAGCTTAACTCCAGCAAGCTATAATGCCGAAACTGGTAAAGTCTCTGCCACCCTAAGCTCTGTCACTGCCCTTACTGATTCTCGTGACGGGAATGTCTACGCAGTAGCCAAACTTGCAGATGGCTATTGCTGGATGATAGAAAACCTTCGCCTAGATGCTAATCATTCTACGGATGGCAGCTTGGCACAAGGCTATGATACAGGTTTTGTTGGATTACCAGATTCAGAAGATGCTAACTTTGATAACGGTACAGCAAACAATCTATACAGTACTGGTAACTACCGCACTATGCCGCGCTATAACAATAACAATATCAAGTTCGGTGGCAAAAATGCTTCTGGTACAGACTTAATAGCAAGCTATAATACAAATAATACCGATACAGCACAATGGTATAGCTATGGCAACTACTACTCCTGGCCAGCAGCTAAAGCCACCATCACAAGCTACACATCATATTCAGCAACTGATGCAGTATCCACCTCCATCTGCCCAGCTGGATGGGTACTCCCATTAGGTTACCAATCTACTGGTGCTTTAGACGATAATGAACAAAGTAGTACTTGGCGTGTACGTGGCTTCTCCTACCTAGACAGAATGATGGGTGGTACAGGAGCAGATAGTAGCACTAATTCAGTTACTAGTGTATCAAATAGTGCTAACTGGCGTTCTTTCCCGAACAACTTTGTTTACTCCGGGGACTGGAATGGTGCCCAGGCATACAATCGTAGCAGTAGCGGCCTCTATTGGTCGTCCTCTGCTCGCGATGGTTACAATTCCTACAGCTTGAGCCTCCACAGTTCTCTCGTCTACCCCGGGACGCGTAGCCTCAACAAGAACCTCGGGTACTCGGTCCGTTGTGTCAGTGGTTCTTAGCCACGTTTTTTCGTTTGTTTGTTCCGCGCTCTCGAGTCTCGGGTTTAGTGTCCGCTGTATATCACAGTAGTCACCTTGACTAACAGGCATAAGTATGATATAATAAGATTATCTGACATAAAAATAAAAAGGGGGTATCATTATGATTATCTTATCAGATTTGTCAGAAGTACTTATTAGCGGGTTAAACGGCACCACGAAGTTAATCTACCAAGCCTATGGCAAAGAAGCATTTATCAAATGCTGGCAACGTATCAAGGAAACCGAAGAAGACTTCAATAATCTCATGCGCGGCAAGATGACCGAAAAAGATTACTACGAAGTTTTCTTCGCGAACAACGATTTTCCATTTACGGAAAAAGAAATGAGAAAGTTTTTCTCAGAAAGCTTCCAGCTTTCTATCCCCGGCACTCTCGACTTCTATCGTCGCATTGTTTCTTGCCCAAAGAGAATCCATGACGGTATCAAATTTCAGAAAGGTATGCCCGACATCTACATCGTTTCTGACCACATCGCGGAAAGAATCGACGAAATCAAAGGCTACCATCCTGAAATCTTCGACATAGTAAAAGGCGAATTCTGGTCCTGTGAGCTTGGTCGCATCAAGCGCGACCCTCATTTCTTCGAAGACTTGTTAAAAGAGCTGAACGTCGACGCTAGAGAAGTCATCTTCATCGATGACAGCTTCGGTAACATCCTAGCTGCTAGGCGAGCTGGAATCTACGGTATTCATTTTATGAACGCCGACCAGCTCAACCTCGAGCTCTTCCAACTCGGCTTCGACGTCCGCCCCAAAAACCCCTAACAAAAAGGCGCCTAGGCGCCTCTTTTCATTTCAAAACCGCCTTAATCCTTCTCACCCCCGCCGAGGACGACTCTTCCTTCACGATCTTAAAATGCCCCAATACCCCAGTAAGCTCGACATGCGGCCCGCCACATACTTCGCGCGACACCGGCGCATCAAAATCGCCAATCGTATACACCTTCAACTTCTCCGGATATTTATCCCAGAACTGCCCATGCGCCTTCAATACATTCCGCGCATATTCCTTATCATATTCATCAAACACTACTGGAAGATCTGCGGAAATCCATTCATTGACTTGGGCCTCTACTTTCGCCAACTCTTCCGGCGTCATCTTGTGGTCGAGATTAAAGTCAAATCGCACTCGGTCGGCCGTAATATTAGAACCTTTTTGACAGGCATCACTTGATACTAACTTTTGTAGAGCCGCAAGCAGTAAGTGCGTGGCGGTGTGATATTTCACCGTCTGCTCACCATGGTCTTCCAGACCGCCCTTGAACATGCCCTTCGAAGCCGTCTGCGACCTTTCGCGCTGCTCCTTCAAAGCCTCTTCAAACTCTTCCCGATAGTTTTCGGACAACTGAATTCCCTCTCGGTAGCACTCTTCGACCGACAACTCCATCGGAAACCCATACGTATCCTGCAGCTTAAAAATTTCGCGGCCATCTATAGCCTTGCTATTCCTAGTAATTTTCCTAAGTTCCCTTATCCCGTTATTTAAAGTCTTCCGAAACGCCTTTTCTTCTCGGAGCAATACCTCCAGCGCTACTTCGCGATGTGTCAAGATAGAATCTGGCAAATCAGCATAATTTGAAGCCACAATCGGCACGATTTCTGCCAGAAAATCTGAAGCAATCCCAAGATCTAGCGCACGAAGAATCGCCCGTCGCACCAGCCGCCTCATCGCATATCCATGCGCCTTATTTGATGGCACTAACCCTTGTGCCGCGAGAAGATACGCTCCCCGGATATGGTCGGCAATTACCCGCATTTCATCGGTGTTATTCTCATATGACTTACCCGAAATTTTCTCAAGCTTCTCGATAATCGGCCGCATCAAAGAAATCCGAAACACATCAAATGACCCAATCGCCGCCGCGGCAATTCTCTCTAACCCCCCACCAAAGTCCACATTTTTCTTCTCAAGTTCCGAAAAAGTCCCGTCCTCGTTTCGCCGATATTGCATAAACACCTGGTTGCCGATTTCCATAAACCGTGCCCCATCCGACGCCGGGTGCGACAAGCCATATTTCTCAACATCCTGCTTGTCTTCACCAAAATCATAAAATACTTCCGAATCTGGCCCACATGGGTCGCCAATCGGCGTAGTCTCGCATCCACCCCCACGCGACCACCAGTTCTCGTGGTCGTCGTAGAAGAAGATTCTCTCACCCGGTCGAATTCCTCTCTTATCGCCATCGGCCGCCGAGCCAATCTCGGCAACTTTAGCTTCAATCCCAGTTTCAGCAAACACTCTCTGCCAAATCTCCGCCGCCTCAGTATCTCTCGGAATCCCATACTTTTCATTACCAATAAAACACGTCACGTAAATTTTTGACGGGTCAAGCCCCACTACTCTAGTCAAAAACTCGAAGAAATACCGAATCTGCTCTTCCTTAAAATAATCCCCCAGCGACCAGTTCCCTAGCATCTCAAACACCGTAGTGTGCCGCGGATCTCCCACGTCCTCAATATCCTGAAGTCTCATCGACGGCTGCGAATCAGTTAGCCTTGTACCCAAAGGGTGTTCTTTCCCCAGTAGATATGGCAACAAAGGCTGCATTCCCGACCCCGTAAAAAGCGTCGTCGGGTCACCTTCAAGCACCAGCGGCGCCGGTTGTATTACCTTGTGCCCTTTCGACACCTCAAATTCTAAAAACTTTTGTCTTATTTCATTTGCATCCATAGGACTAATTATACCATAATCTGATAAAAAACTCTTGCAAATTTAGCATAAGTGTGATATAATGGAATTATAGCTTATCAAATAACATAAAAAAGGAATTAAAATGGCACAAGCAAAGAAGAAAACTGCGACCAGAACTGCAAAAAAGACGGTGGCTAAGCGCCAATGTCAGTCTTGCAACAAGAGCCGCATGTGTTATAAAAAATATGAGAAAGGTCAGAAATGCAATATGGTTTTTGTCATTTCAATGAGCTTTCTCGCAGCCACTCTGCTCTTCGCAGATTTGCTAATGATGGCAGCATAATTATCCAATTAATATAAGCACAAAAATACCTAGTCAAACTAGGTATTTTTGTTAGGCGATAATACCACCGCCGAGACAAATTTCTCCGTCATACAGCACTGCGGATTGCCCACTAGCGGGCCTTTTTACTTCGTTTTCAAAATAAAGTGTTTCCCCATCAAACGTCGCCGGAATCAGCGCCGCCCGATGCCGCAGCCGAACCAAGACCTGTGAAGAGTGACGCGGCCCAGAGCGAAAGAAAAGTTCTTTAAGCTTCAAAGTTCGGGTCCAAATCGCCTCGTGATTCAAATTTTTCGAAACATAAACAATGTTATTTTTGATATCTTTCTTGACGACATAATATGGCAACCCGTCATTAGCCTCGCCTGCTACCCCAGATAGATATAGCCCGTGCCTCTGCCCGATAGTATAGAAAACCGCCCCTTCGTGATACCCCAGCACTTTGTCTGATTCAATCTCGCGAATTTCACCCGGTTCCACATCGATATATTCTTTGAGAAAATCCTTCATCCCCACTTCCCCTACAAAACACACTCCCATCGATTCTTTTTTGTAAGCATTATGAAGTCCCTTTTCCGCCGCCAATTTCTTCACCTCCGGCTTTTTCATCCCTCCAATCGGAAACAAAGTATGCTCCAGCGCCTCTTCCGAAATTCGATAAAGAAAATACGTCTGATCTTTATTCTCATCGACAGCCCTAAGCAGAGATTTATTATTCGTACGTGCATAGTGCCCCGTGGCAATAAAATCAGCTCCCGCTTCCATCGCTTTTTCAAAAAACAATTTAAACTTGATTTCTTGATTGCACATCACGTCCGGATTCGGCGTATTGCCCTTTTTAAATTCAGAGAGCATATACTCTACCACCTTATCGTGGTATTCTTTCTCGAAATCCCACACCTCAAAAGGAACCCCGAGTTTTACCGCCACCCGCTTCGCATCGGCTAGGTCCTCCGCCCAGGGACATTTCATACCCGGCAAATCTCGTGACCAGTTTTTCATATACACGCCCACCACGCGGTAACCCTGTTCCAGCAAAAGTAGCGCCGCCACCGACGAATCCACTCCCCCGCTCATCCCGACATACACTGTTTTAGGCATTTTTAAGCCTTTCTCTTTCCGAAATAACTACCTCATTGATTGCCCGTGCCGCCTCACGAATCTGCTCCTCGTCATTAGTCTCACCAAGAGTCAGCCTCAGCGACCCCGCAATTTCCTCATCTGACAGCCCGATTGCTTTTAACACGTGCGATTTTACTCCCTTCGACGCCGCACACGCCGCCCCGGTCGATACATATATCTCCTTATCCTCCAAAAGATAAATCAGCCTCTCCGCATCCAGCCCCCGGAAACACACCACCACAAAACTATCCAGACAGTGTTTTTTATTGATTAATTCGTAATCTTTTAATACCGAAAGCAAAATCTTCCGACACGCAGCGTATTTTTTGCGATTGCCATTTAGGTGTTCTTTTGCGAGTTCCACCGCTTTTGCGAACCCTATCACCCCCGGCACATTTTCCGTACCAGAACGCAGCCCATTTTCCTGCCCGCCCCCAGCCACCAAAGGTTTTAGTTTTACTCCGTGTGCCACATATAAAGCCCCCACACCTTTTGGCCCATATACCTTCGCCGCGTTAAGAGTGAGTAAATCCACCCCCAGTCGCGCCACGTTGATATCTAGTAAATTGAGAGCCTGCGACGCATCAGAATGCAGCAAAAGTTGCCGCTTCACGCCTCGTTTTAAGCGCTCAAACTTCACCCCGCGAATTATCTCCGCAATCTCAGCTAAAGGCTGAATTGCCCCTAGTTCATTATTCGCTAGCGACACCGAAATCATCTCAGTTTCATCGGTAATTTTGCTTTTCAAATCATCCAAATCGATTAGACCGGTCGGCAAAACTCTGATAGCTTCGCCACCGTAGCTTTCAGCTGTGCGGCGTACCGAATCGTGCTCGGTTTCTAGGTATAACATGGACGGGTGACGGCCATGGAGGGGGCCCCCCGCTGAGCTTTGCGAAGTGGGGGAGGAGAATGGCCGGCAGGACCCGTCCAGAGATATACAAGTAAATGCAAGATTATTCGCTTCCGTCGCGCCGGCAGTAATCACGAGGTCCGAAGCCTTGGCGCCAATAGCATGCGCAATCACTCCCTTCGCTGCCTCATATTCCCCCGCCACCTTCTTCGCCGGCAAATACGCCGCACTCGGGTTAAAAAATTCCACGCCAAAATACGGCTTCATCGCCTCTAATACTTTTAAGTCAACTGGCGTCGCCGCCGCGTGGTCTAAATATATCATTAGTTATATTATAACACATTTTCCCAGACTTTAAAACCATAACCACCCCCGATATTCTTGACAAATAACCAAAAGTGTGATACAATAATAAGAGTAGGTTGTTTTTGCGACTCTGCAAAAAATCCAAGCACCTTAAGGAGGGTAAAATGCAAATCTCAAAAGAAGAGCTGAGACAGTGTGTCGTTGAAAATGACACAGAGAGACTCAAACAGATTCTGGATGCCTTTGGCATCGAAACCGAAGAAACGAAACTTTTCACCGATGGTAAGCGACAGTTGCTATGCACTCTGCTCACCTACGCTTCCGTCTGTGCCAAGAAAGGCACCCTAAAAGAAGAGTTTGCAAACGAGCTCATCAAGCGCGTTGGCTTCCTCGTCGAACTATTCGACTTCGTAGAAGCTATGCTATTCTATCTCGACTACCAGCCGACCAACAACCCCGAGATTCATCCACCTCGTCGCCTCATCAAGGAGATGCATAAAAGTTTCCCCAACGAGGAGATTATCTATTCGCAAGCGCGTACGATGAGTCAGGAGCAGTTTATGTTCCTGGCTGAGCTGATGGCGAGCGGAGGATTCAGTAGCTATCTGCATAAAAAGTGCGTAGCTCCTCTTCTGCTCTTCGTCTACAATCATCAGGTAATACCTGGCGATATCTTCTTTGCCTACGTGGCAAGCAATCTGACCAGAGAAGACACCATTGGTGGCATAACCATCTGTATGATGGACGACGACGAAGACGAATGTCCGTTCGGTGACGATGACGAAGAGTCCAGCGACGATGAAGACCCCGGCGACGAGCCGGAGCAGTGACCCCCTAAAACCCGCCAAATTTTGGCGGGTTTTTCCATTTTATTTTAATGTCTATGCTATAATAAAATAATATAAAAGGAGGCCCCGTGACAACAAAAAAGTGCTTTGATGCCACCAAATATTTAAAAATTCAGAAAAAGAAAATCAAACAGCGCGTGGCGATGTTTGACAAACTTTACCTTGAGTTCGGCGGTAAACTCATCGACGACCAACACGCTGCTCGCACTCTCCCCGGCTTCCTTCCCGACCTCAAAATCAAACTCCTTCAAGAATTTAAAGACGACGCCGAAGTGATTTTATGTATCAACGCCAATGCTATCGAAAAATCCAAAATCCGCGCCGACCATATGATTTCATATGAGACCGAAGTCCTTCGCCTAATTGAATTTCTCCGTGCCAAAGGTCTCTATGTCAGCTCCGTGGTAATTACGCTTTATGACGGCCAGAAAAAAGCCAAAGATTTCGCCAAAAAACTCGAAGATTACAAAGTCAAAGTCTATTTTCATACCTTTACCAAGGGCTATCCTACTGATGTCGATACCATTGTGTCAGACGAAGGCTACGGCGCCAATCCTTATATTGAAACTACGCGAAAACTTGTCGTAGTTTCTGCACCCGGCCCTTGCTCTGGCAAGCTCGCCACGAGCCTGTCCCAACTCTACCACGAATACAAAAACGGCGTCAACGCTGGCTACGCCAAATTTGAGACTTTCCCAGTCTGGGCTCTGCCTTTAAAGCACCCAGTCAACATCGCCTACGAAGCTGCCACGGCCGATTTAAATGACAAAAATATGATTGACCATTTCCACCTTGAGAAATATGGTGTCACCGCAGTTAATTACAATCGCGACCTCGAAACGTTCCCGGTCTTAAAAGAAATTCTCACCCGTATCACCGGCAAAACGATTTATTATTCCCCCACTGATATGGGTGTCAATGTGATTGGCGAGTGTATCACTGACGACAAAGCCGTCCAAAAAGCCGCGAGAGACGAGATTATTCGCCGCTACTATCGTGCGCTTACTGATCTCAAAAAAGGCGCGGTCGGTCCAGAAGTTCCTGAGCGGATTAAGCTTCTCATGAATGAGCTCGGCATTTCCGAAAAAGACCGCACCGTCGCCATCGAAGCCGACAAAAAGCGTGAAAAATCCGGCAATCTTCCGAGCGCCTGTATCAAAGTTGGCAAAAAATATATTGTTGGCCGAAAGACCGGTTATTTGTCGCCCGTTTCTTCTACGATGTTAAATGCCTTGAAAAGTGTCAGCAAAATCCCCGACGAAGTCGATCTTATCGCCCCCGCCGTCCTTGAGCCGATTCTAGAAATTAAAAATAAAACTTCAAATTTCAAAGAGTCCTACCTCAAACTCGGCGAAGTCTTAATCGCGCTGTCTATCTGTTCTACTACAAACCCAGTAGTCAAAAAAGTTCTCGAAAATCTCGACAAGCTAAAAGATACCGAACTTCACGCTACGCATATGATTTCCGATGACGAATTAGTTATCCTCAGTAACCTCGGTATCAACGCTACTTGCGGGAACGAAATTGATATCGCCTGACGCACTAGTCAGAGTCAAAGTATTTTTACCCTGGTCTAGCTTATAAGTATATTCATCGTTTAGATCATATAGCCAGTCGGTCTCTATTTTTAGTGTATCCCCATCAATTTGCCAAATAAAATCGTAATCGTTGATGTGATAATTCGTCGTGAGTGTACCTTTACCGATTTCCGTAAAATTCCAAATCACCGTCGGCTCGTCCTCGCGCTGCCAAGCGCCAATCTCTACCAAGTATTCCGCATCACGTACATTCGGCCCCTTCAGTAGATTATGCAATAGAAAAGCCACACCCGCCGCGAGCGTAAGTAATCCTAAAACAAATATTACAATTCCCCAAACCTTCTTTTTATCAGACTTTTTCTTCACCTTCGGCATAGGCTGTTTCACTTGCTCTTCCGGCACGTCCTTCACCGGCGAGAAAGCTTCTTTTAGTCCATTATCTGTTATTTCTTGTCTTTCCATATCATTATCCATCCCGCACTAGGAACCCAGGATACACCTAACAGAGAATCCGTTGAAGTGAGTGTCGTCAAAGGGAGGGGGCGACACATGGCTAGCACCGACGTAGAAGCGCATGCCAGTAATAAACCAAGTAGACGACCAGAAGAAGCCGTAGTAGCCCTGACCATAGGCCATACCAGAGTAGAAGTAGCCGGATAGAGGAGTAGAGAGAGCCGTCTGAAAATTATTTGCGTCGCTGCTATAAGCTGTGTAAAGCGCCTGAAATTCACCGCTAGAAGAACCACCAGTCGGTAAACGCCAGCCAGCCGGACAGATGTCCTCCGTTACATCAAGAAGAGTACTAGTATCTGGATCGGAGGTTGGGCTACCGGTGGAAGCGGTACCATCACCATAACAGTATGAGCCAGCTGAAGCCGCACAGTAGTTATAATAGACACCGATTTTACCCTGGGCAATGCTAGTAGTACCATTAATGGTTTCGGTAGTTTCGCTATCATAAGACCATTGGCCAGAAGTAGGGTCATTTACACAGTCAGCGTTGTTACAAGGGCCACTTGTCGTACTATCTACCGCAATCATCGGGACGCTATAGTAATTCTGCGCGTTAGAAGTCCAGGCCTTACTGACTCCAGCAGTTGGGTAGTTACCATTTGGCTCATTAGTGGCATCACGGGAAGAGGCACCTTTGAGATAACCTAGGGTTTCATTACTAGCATTAGTCATTTTACCAGCGTCGCTACCGGTACCATAAAGCTGGGCTTGTGTAAGAGCTGTAATATCTAGAGCTAAGTTCTCTCGCATCCAGACTCTGCCATCTTTTAGTTTTGCAACAGCATAGGTCTTATTATCGCGTTTGTCGGTTAAGTTATATGATTGTCCTTCCGTCATAGAAGCAAGTACTGAAGTCTTGTCTGAAGCAGTAAGACTCTTAAAGTCTTGCATATAATCGAGGTCATTAATTGTCTTGGGTGGCACATTCCCCACTACGGTAAATATAATCACATTGCTATAATCGCCAGAAGCTTGAGTAGCAGCGGCTTTCGCAGCAATAGTAAAGTCTGTATTATTGGTACCAGAGCAAGTAGAAACACAACCACTAGAAGCTGCAGTACCAGTATTATTTGTAGTAGCATTAATTACGGTGTCTGTATTATAGACTAGACCAGAATAGGTAGTATTACTATCTATGGTACCTAGTGCATAGCCCCAGACATTATCATTAAACTGAGACAAAGTAAGATTAGAAGAA
>JAGAEN010000006.1 GCA_017613135.1 Candidatus Saccharimonadota bacterium
CTATCCAGACGACCAAGATTGTACTTCTGCTGGTGGTACCCTCTACCAACCAGGCGATACCTTTGGCATAGACCAGACCACAGTAAACATTGTAGACTTATATGCTACTTGGTGGCAACCAAACCTCACTAAGTTAAATGGTAAGAAGATGCAAGACATGTCCCCAATGGCTTGCTATAACTCATCTATTAACGATACTGCTACCTTAACAGACAATCGTGATGGTACCACTAGAAGCTATACAATTGCTAAACTTGCCGATGGTCTATGCTGGATGACTACCAACTTAAATCTAGGCACTAATCATGACATCACTTTGACTTCAAATGATACTGATCTTGCTACTGGCACTACCTTCACTCTTCCAGCTGCAGATACTACCGCCTATACTTCTACTACTAATCTTGCCAAAGTCCGTCTTACTAATAATAGTGGTACAAATAACAACGGCGCTTATTATACCTGGTCTGCTGCAGTAGCTAATACTAATTCTATTAATACCAGCCCCACTACTTCTATCTGCCCAAAGAATTGGGATTTACCTACTAATGATCAATTTACTAACCTAAACTCTAAATCTGCTTATAGCTCATCAAATCCAACTACCGCTACTCCAAGTAGCTTCCTTACAAATGGTGGTTTTACTCAAGGTTCATCCTTTTACCAGACTAGTTATAGCCATTTCTGGACTAATACATCCACTAGCAATACCGTAGCTTTTGGAGCTAGAGTGAATAATACTACTATGAGTGTTATTAGTACTGCTAATACTACTTATGGTGGCAACAAATACTACAGAAAAAATATTCGTTGTATAGCTTCTAGCGGTACTGCTACTATTAACTATGATGGTAATGGCACTACAGAATATCCTACCACTGGTACTACTGCCGCTCAGGAAAATGTAGAAATCAATGCCACAACGACCAGAGCAAATGGCTTCACCAGGACTGGCTGGGCTTTTAATGGTTGGAACACTGAGGCCGATGGTACCGGAATTGCTATTTCTGTATTTGAAGCTTCCACTACTCCTCTCTCTGACCTTGGTCTATCTGATGGTAGTACGATTATACTTTATGCGCAATGGATGCCAGCTTATACTATAACTTATGTTAATAACTGTTACACTTTTAATACTGGCTGTACACAATCTACATCCAATAATACTTCGTCGCAAGCTATTACCCTCGCCAATACTCCTAGTACTGGTACAGAAACTGGTACACTGGGAACATATGATAAATTCACTCAAACTGGCTACAAGATTAAATCTTGGAACACTGCGGCAGATGGAAGCGGGACAGATTATCCTGTTAGCTCTACTTATACTATACCGGCTGGTTCTGACCCTGGCGATGGCATTACTCTTTATGCTCAGTGGGTACCAATCTATACTGTTCAATACGATGGCAACGGTGCGGATAATGCCAGTACTGGTATGGGTGTAGCTGATGCCACCACCGGCATTAAGGGCGTCAGGCATTACAATGTCGGCGAAGGCGACACCTTTGATCTGTTTGCCTCCAACTTCAAACGCGATGGTTATGGTTTCGTAGGTTGGAGCACAGATGCTAGTGCTTGGGACCATCTCACCGACAATGACAATACTAATGATCCAAAGATTTGGGGACCAAATGAAGTCATTACCGCCCCAGCCTATGCCGGCACGCCTATCACCACCCTCTATGCTGTCTGGGCCCCAGCTGAGAAAGATGGGAGCAATAACCCAGTCTATCTCCAAGGCTGGACGGGCTGTACTGATATGACAGCCACCACTTATGCGAGTGGCACGCTCACAGTAGCAAGAGATAGTATTACGGCTCTTACTGACAAACGTGATAACGAAGTCTACGCTATAGCCAGACTTGCCGATGGCAACTGTTGGATGATAGAAAACCTAAGACTAGAAACAGCTGGCACAGTAGGTCAGAACACCAATGATAGTAGTGTCACAAACCAAAGCTTATCTCAAGGCTATGGTGGTGTATTCAATGGCCTAGCCGACCCAGAGACTGCCAACTTCTCTTATAATAATACTACAGAAAACAGTCTCTATACCACTACTAGTGGGGTAACTGGCAAGTACCAATTAACCATTGATAGTAGTTACTCTTCGTACCTCTATACCCTTTTTCCACGCTATAATGATACTAATATCACTTGGAATAATAATGCTTCGGCTGCCACTACCCCAACTTCTCCGTATCAGAGTGTCACCTCTTCTTATGCTCACAAAGATTATAATAACTACGTCTACTCCTATGGTAACTACTACACTTGGGCAGCCGCCATGGCAAGCACTAAATTCTATTCCGGCTATTATAATGCTAATGGTCAGGAGATGTATAATTCTGATGCCGCAGACACTTCACTTTGTCCAACCGGTTGGAAGTTACCACTAGGCGCATATAGAAACAGTGTGGATAAGTCATTCTCACATCTTGATTATGTGATGGGCGGCAGCGGAGATAGTAGTAGTAACAATAGTACCACTAGCGCGACAAACTCTAGAGAGTGGCGTATGTTTCCGAACAACTTTATCTACTCCGGCAATATGTTTGGCTCGTCAGCGAGCTGTGGTGGCAACGGGTACTATTGGTCGTCCTCGGCGAGCAGTACCGGCTACGCGTCCAGCCTGAGTTTCAGCAGCTCTAGCATCAACCCTGGTACGGCTAGCGGTAGTAAGAGCAACGGGCTTAGCGTGCGTTGCGTGGCTGGTTCTTGACAGAATCCATAATCATATCACAACCGGCTATCCTTGCTTCGCTTCAACTATTCGCCTTCGGCGAGCGAACCCTTCGGTTTCGCCTCCCCGCAAAACCAATGAGCATTAAAATAAGCCCTAAAGGGCTTCTTTTAATGCTTGGTGATTCCGGCGGGAGAAGTTCTCCCGGGCGTCATCTCAATAAATAAAAACAAGCCACAAGTGGCTTCTTTTTATTTATTGGTGATTCCGGCGGGAGTCGAACCCGCGATTTTCTGGATGAGAACCAGACGTCCTAGACCACTAGACGACGGAACCAATCATCGTATTATTATTTTAACACAAACTCACCTAATATTCAACACTTCCGTAGGTCGGCACTGCTTCTACGAAGGTCTGCCCTGGCGCCAGTGCCACTTCTGCCCCCGATTCGTCAAAGAACTTTATTTGCTCACCTACCACACTTTTGTTCCAAGTCCCCACCGTCACCCCACCATTTTGAAAAATATACGCCTTACCCGACCCAAGCGTCGTAATATCTTCGTGATAATTATCCCACGCTCTTTTTTCTTCTACCACCATCGCCACCACCACCGACGGCGCCAGTTGTTTTAAGGTGCAGACACTTTCCGGATTTTTCTCGCCCCAATCTTCCGCCGGGCAGTCATAAATATCGTGCGCATCCCCACTCTCATAACTCCTAAGGTAAGTATTACTCGCCCCATCATAACTATAATTCACATTAAACGACCCCGAATACCCAAATCTTACCGCAATACTTGGTACTGCCGCCACAATTTTAGACAAGTTCTCCACCGAAGGCTCAGTAATCACCAATTTTTCTTTCACTCCCACGTCCACCCGTGCCTTCAAAGATTCTGCCGGCGTCATTCGCGTAAACCCGACAACATTAGAATTGCCATACCCCCAATCTGCATTCATCTGCCTGAGATAAGAAGACGTAGTAAATAAATTATTCCACCTTCTCGCCCCATAAGTCCCCCGATACATATAATAATAATTCTCCGACAAATCTTTATATCCGCCAGCTCGCACTGCCGCAATCGCATCATCCGCTCCACCCGCGTGCACAATCGTACAATCAAATGGCGTATCCCACTGTAAATAATATAGTCTAAGAGATCTAATTGGCCCAATCACCGCTGCCGACGGATTTTGGTAGATTGCCGCAAATCTCGTAATCCCCGCCTCCGCAATCGCCTCAAAAATCACTCCCGCTTCATTAAGCCCCGCCTGCGGTCTGGCACCATCCGTGCCGTTTGGTGTCTGAATACAGTAGGTCGGTGCCGAAATCGCCGCTTCATCCGCCACTGGTAGGCCAGTCAAATGACTATAGTATTTATTCTCCACTTTCGCTGATGGCACCGCCGGAAATTCCAAATCTGGCAGCTCCTCTTTTGGTAATAAAAACACCACTAATACACACGCTACTCCCCCTAGCATACTAATAAGGCCTAAAATCAAAAACACCAGCCAAGCCTTGGAGCCCTTCTTGCTCGGCTCAATAGGGGTAGTATTATTGTCTTGTGGAAAACTTTCATCCATTTTTAAAAAATCCATAATTATTTTCTTTAATTTTAGCACAAAATAAAAAGGTTGTGCTATAATATGTTCATGGTCAGGCAACATACACTAAAAACCAACATCTTAAGAAACGGTTCAATTGCATTTGGAGTTATGTCCACTATTATTTTTGCCACTTCTTCTTTAGTTAGTGCAACAACTCAAAATGCCACTTTCCAAGTTAATCTACAAGAATCGCTCACAGTTTCTCTTACTGTGCCAGATAATGGAGACAGTGGTTCTTTGACTTATGATTCTACTTCTGACAAATGGGTTAGCGATTTACTTCGTAACGTAGTTAATTTAAACGTCACATCGAATAATCCAGCCGGGTTTACCGCATCTATGACTAGCGATTCGACGACCAGTGCTGCCCTTACTAATAAGGTGGCTTCCTTGTCTAGTGATACTATTCCCACACTTTCTGCCGATTGGACTAGAAGTAACACTACCAATACTAAGTTCTGGGGTTGGTCCATTAATGATAGCAGCGAGACTGGCACCTATCACCAAATCGCCCTTAAAAACGCTACACCAAATACCGTGATTCCTGCCACCAATTCTGCTGGTACCGTAAATCAAGACATTTACTTTGGCGCCAAGGCCGATTCTACCATCGCTTCTGGTACTTATGAAGGCACTGTAATTATTAGCGTAGTCACTGGCGTTATCACCACTCCAGAAGATAACCCGAATGATAACCCAGTTATCCCAGATAACCCGGTCGACCCAGGCAATCTCACACCTAACACCCCGACCTATAATAGCACCACCAATGTCACCGCCTACACTTCAACCTCTTCCGATTCTACTAACAACACTACGACGAATACCACCAAGTTAAATCCAGGCAACACCGTCAGCTACTCCTATGCTGACCCAGCCGGTGTCACTACTACCGTTGTAAATGAGGGTACCCCGCTTGCTACTGGTCTTGCTATCACCTCAGCCATCGCAGCGACTACCGGTATCTTCTTCCTGATTGCCGCTAAGCGTCGCAAAGATGACGACGAAGAAGAATATCAACAATAAATAACACCCCCGAAAGGGGGTGTTATTTTATTATACATATTATATACTCCTAGCCACCGCGTTCAGTCGAGCCAGTGAGACTTCTCGTCCCAATACCACCAAAGTCAAATTGAGCGCCGGACTAAATGGAGCAAACGAAACTGCAATCCTGATTAGTGAGAATAATTCTGCCGGTTTCTTCCCTGTCTCTTCGAGTAATTCATTTAGAGCTACTTGCAACTTATCTTCCGTCCATTCTTTTACGTCAGATAATTTCTGAATAGCAGTCTTAAGCAAACTCTCAATTTCCGCCTCGCTCATTTTCTTCAAAAACTTATTTTCTACAATTGCAGTTACGTCTATTTCTGGCTCGGTAAAGAAATACCCCGTCATCGTCTTGAGATCCGACATGGTTTTAAGCCGGTCATAGATAATAGACAAAACCTTCACCCGATATTCCTCCGGATAGCTTGCCGCTTCTTCTGGCCAGAAATTCACCGTCCTATCATACAATGCCCGAGCACCTTGTTCGTCGAAGATTCGTCGAATCCATTGTCCGTTCATCCAAAGAAGCTTCGTTTCATCATATCTTGCACCCGAATTTTGAATTCGTTCAATTGAAAACTTCTCCACTAGTTCATCCTTAGTATAGATTTCCTGCTCGGTCCCGTCGTTCCAGCCGAGGCACGCTAAATAGTTTAGCATCGCTTCTGGTAGTACTCCGTCGTCACGGTATTCCGTTACCGACTTCGCTCCATCGCGTTTGCCAAGTTTTTTATTACCGGTTGGCGCGAGAATATGCGGCAGAGAGATAAGGAGTGGTCTAGACAGCTCCAACGCTTCATACAGCGCCAAATAATTTGGCGTACTAGATAAATACTCCACCCCGCGCATCACGTGGGTCACGCCCATTTCTGCATCATCTACAATGTGTGCGAAATTATAAGTCGGATAACCATCTTTTTTAATCAAAATAATATCATCGAGTACTTCCGGACCCGTATGCATATCGCCCATCACCTCGTCGTGCCAATCATAGGACTTCGGGATAGTCTTAAACCGAATCGGCATTCCCGGCTCCCACTTTGGCGGATTTTCCGGCCGGAAATTACGATATAGAAACGGCACCTTTTTCTCATTACATTCGTGGCGATATTCATCGATCTTCTCCTCTGGCGTTGGGTCAGCATAAGCCCGTCCAGCGTCCATCAATTTCTTAGCCCATTCTAGGTAAATTTCCCTGCGCTCACTTTGAAAATATGGCTCATTTGGCCCACCGACCAATGGTCCCTCATCCCAGTCTAATCCGAGCCATTTTAAAGTATCTTCGATTAATTCCGTCGCGCCTTCTACGTAGCGTCCACGGTCAGTATCCTCAATCCGAAGAATCATTTTACCATTATTTTGACGTGCCACTAAATACGGATAAATAGCAGAGCGCACATTACCAATGTGAATATAGCCCGTTGGGCTGGGTGCAAAACGAGTAACAACATTTTTCATACAAGATATTATACCACTTTTACAGTGATACGGCAATCGACTTGATCTGCTTTTTGGTTAGTGAATTAGCAGGAGCATTTAATTTATAAACAATACCACCATTTACCCACGTAGCATTACTATTACTAACATAAATAGTTAGTCCCTGCTCCTTAATTACCGAATAATCGTCCTTGTATTCTTTACGCACATAATTATTAAGCAGCGCATTAGTGTCCCAAGATGATTTTTCTTCTGTTAGTGTAAAATTCTCACTAGTCGAAGAGTTTTTAAAGTTGAGCGTAATCCTACCACTCTCAGAAGTGATATCGGACAAACTATAGTCGCGTGGCACATAAGATGGATAAGATGCCTCGATACCAGTCTGCATTGCGGCCACCTTCAGAGAAATATTAGGCGCGTTCAAGTTAACGAAATAGACAATCGCAAATACTGCCGCTACCGAACAAGCCAATGCTAACAATATTCGCTTAAAACCAAAATGCATCTTCGGTGATTTTTCCACGACCTGGGTTTTCATGGTAGACGCCAATGCTTTCTCAATAGCAGTGTCTTTCAGTTCTTTAGCTGTCGGTCTCGCTTGCGGCTGAACTAGCACTTGTTGCTCCGTCTTTTCGACACTCGTCACAGCCTTTTTGAACTGCCCAGTTCTTTTTACTATTATTTCATTCTTTTTCATCAAAATAGTATCTCTCATTTGGCCGGTTACCTTTTTGCGATCAACCGTCGTCGAAACCCTCGGCTTGCGACAGACTATCACTCGATTTTGTTCTTTCTCTAACATTGAAACCTCGCTTATCCTTATATCAATCATATATGACTTTATCAGAAAATGCAAGAGCTAATTTTTATAAAAATTATGTTATAATATGTTTATGGATTTAGAAAAGCGCGCTAAGCGTCAAAGTCTCAAAATAATTGTTTCTGAAATGATGATGGTAATTACAGTTATTATCACAGTAGTAGTTTTAGTTTTTGTGGTATCTGGTTATTGGCTTAATGCTGATTTTAAAGTCGAACGTCAAGGTATGCTCCAAATCAATTCTGTTCCTACCGGTGCCAGCGTAGCCGTGGATGGTGATTCGCCGTGGTTTCAGCGCACCAACACGAGTAAAATCTTATCTAGTGGCAAACACGAAGTGGTGCTTTCAAAAGATGGTTATGATACTTGGAGCAAAACGGTAAATATCAAAGAAGGGCTACTTTATCGTCTAAATTACCCACACCTTTTTTTGAAAGATCGTACCAAGGAATCAGTTTATGATACTACTACGGCAACATTCGCCACTGTTTCGCCAAGTCGCAAGTTGCTATTGCTTGCTAATAATACCACTGACTGGTTACTAATTAATATAGATAGCGAGATTATTAAGCCTGCTACGATTGATATTTCCAAACTGTTCCCATCCGCCAATGGCCTTTTCGCTGGAAAAATAATTTCCGCCAATTGGGACAGCGCCAACGAGCATGTGCTATTAAAAATACAGAACGATGATTCTATTGAGTGGGTGTTACTGGATATCCGAAATTCATCAAAAAGTATCAACCTAACGCGTGAATTTGCCACTACTTTTACGGATGTTAACATCTTCGATCATTCCGCCGATAATTTACTAGCTATTCGTGATGGCAATCTCCATAAAATCGACGTTGGTGCCCGCCAAATTTCCGCCGTACTAATCGAGAATATTTTAAGCTATGCTTTTTTTGACTCAGAAATAATTTATTCCACTAAAGGTCAGGTTAACCTTCTAAAACTTGGCCAGGATTCCCCCATTTTTGTTAAAGGAACTGAATCTGACGCCCAAGTTCTTATTAGTAAGTTCTATGATGACAAATATATATATGTTATCGAAGGCGAAGAAATCACGGTTTACCAAAAAAATGATCTTGAGGAATTAATCCACGCCGAAATTGGCTTTACCCCACAAGAACTAAAAATTGGTCAAGACGGAGATTTTGTAGCAATGAATTCCGGCACCAATTTTGCCACACTAGATATGGAGTCGATGCAAATTACAAACTGGCAAATCAATTCAAGTTCTTATAATTGGATAAACGGATATATGCTTTATGTAATAAATGATGGCGAACTATCAGTCTACGATTTTGATGGCCTTAATCACCGAATTTTATCCAATAATGTATCTAATCATTTTCCAGTTACTATCACTAGTGAAAAATGGTTGTACTATTTTAGCGATGATGAGCTAGTGCGTGAGTGGCTTATTGCCCGGTAAGCCAATCCCAAATTCCTTCAAAGAATGACGGTTCATTGGCCGGAAGTTCCATTTCATTCCCCTGGTCAATAATCGGTTCGCTTGGTGTATCTGGCGTGTTTTCACTATAACTCGGTGAAATTTGCTCACCGGTCACCAGTAGGCGGTATCTCGATGTTCCAAGTGGTGTACAAGTCACTAGAGTAATCAATGGTTTATCAGTGGTCACCACTAAAGCTGCCACATTTGAAGGCTCCACCACCTGTTTTTTCACCACCTGATAGGTATAACGTACTGAATTATAATTCACATAAATCAAATCACCATCTTCTAGCCTTTCTAGGCCCGAGAAAATATACTTATATGGATTCGAGCTATAAATATCACCCGCTGAATGTCCAGTAATAATAAAATTCCCTATTTCGCCCGGGTAGGCGCTAGCACCGTTGATGCGATAATGCACCACACCATTGTTCATTGCGCCCATCACGCCAGATAACGATACGCCAAATCTAATCGGTACATCGATATTGAGCTTCGGAATAATCAGCCGCGGGTCAGCCGAAATCGTCTGCGTGATGGTCGGGTCGAGCGCTTCAATTTGCGAAGCCGGAGCGTTTCCCGGCGACACGTAGGCCATAATCGGTGCAAAAATCAGACGGTTATATTGCAAAAACAAAATGGTTAGAGCCACCGCCACTCCCGCGAAAATCGGGATAAACTTGCGCATCTTACGGGATTTTTTAGCATTGTCCGTGGCTTTTTTACGAATCTTGATTCTTAACTCGCTATCCGGGCTGTTTTTATGCGCATTAATTTCCTCTTCCTCAGCCTTTTCACGCGCTTCTTTCAATTTTTCCTTGGCGATATACTCACGTGCTGCATTGGAATAATAATTACTGTAGTATTTCTGATAATAATCTTGCCAAGCTGTGTGATATTTTCTCCACGATTCGGAATTAATTTTTGGTTGCACTGGAGTATCTTTCAAATGTTGCCCTGCTTGCGTCGCCGACGCTTGCTGGGCTTGTTTTTGCGCCGCATTGGCATAGGCCGCCAAAACTTTACGTCTGGCAATCTGTGCCGCCGCTTGTCTACTTAAATCGCTCGAAAAATTCCCACCAGTATCTGAATCCATAAGATAATTATAGCATATTTATTATATTCGTGGTATAATACTTTAAACGGGCGATTGGCGGAACTGGTAGACGCGGTAGACTCAAAATCTGCTGATAGCAATATCGTGTGGGTTCAAGTCCCACATTGCCCACCATAATAGATGACGTTTTAACGTCATTTTTTATTAAATAAGCTCAAAAACTATTGACAAAATAACATAAGTGTGGTATAATGAAAGTATTAGTCTAGCGATAGGCTAAAATTTAGCCCTTACGTATGTAAAGGGTAGATCTTTGAAAAGGAGGTGTTCGTATGAACACGAAAAAGACCGTAGCTGACAAAGAAAGGCAGTACAAAATCGTATATGGGCCCAGCAAAGACGCATTATTTGATGCGTGCAAGTACGCCCACGATAAACACTCCCATGTGTCTGTCCAGTTCAGTATCGAAATCGGATACACTCTGCCACCGGAAAAATCCGAGGCAGCCTATATTCTGAAAACAATCAAAAACATTAAGCTGAACGGGATCGAACATGAAGATGGAAGCGGCGAAAGCTTCAGCCTTTATGGCTACTGCATAACCAATCTGGGATCTTCCGGGACCGAAAGCAAAGATGAATCTTACGGATTCACCGCCCACTACAACGCCAGAACCAGAAACGGTTTCATCACTTTCAGATAACAGTCCCCCTACCCTCCCCCTCCTTGCCCGGGCGTATGCCCGGGCACTTTTTGTGCTTCGACACTTTCTGCTATAATAATAGTATGAAAATTGCCTTCTTTTCGGATTGTTATTTAGATTTGACCGGCGGCATTGTATCGTCAATCAATGCCCAAAAAGCCGCTCTCGAAAAAGACGGCCACACGGTCTATGTTTTCAGTACTGGCTATTCCAAGACCGATCAAGAACTAAAAAAACTCGCTGAGAAAAATATTTTTCAGGTGCCAAGTTGTAAATGGTTTTTCCGCGGGCTCACGCCAGTTTCTCGTCGTCCCAAAATTATCGAAAAATGGCTCCTTAAAAATCATCCCGAAATCAAAGATTTTAATATATATTATATACACTACGAATCTGGCTGCTCTATCGCTGGACTCCGCCTAGGCCAGAAACTCCACATTCCCACCGTGCAAGTAATGCACGGGCGCGAAGATATGGGCGAGGCAAATATTGTGCCATATGGTTTTCGCACCCTAGTCGCCACGCTACTTAATTGGTTTCATTCTTGGTATCTTCCCCATCCGATAAAAATACACCGCGATAATTATCTTGTGAGTACCATAGCCAAAGCCAAGATGTGGACTCTAATGGTAAATCACGCCAACGCTGCGGACCTAGTTCTCACCCCTTCCGCGCATTTTCGCGACAAACTCCTTCACTATGGCGTAAAAAAAGAGATCAAAGTCTTTCCTAATGGCTACGCCGACCAAAACTATCCTAAAAATCCTCCACTAAAAACCTTTGCCCCCGGCGACACTCTCAAAATGATTTGGCATTCACGCGTTTCTGGCGAGAAACGCATCCTACCATTTCTAAAATCTCTTACTCAAGTCGATGGCAAATATCATCTAGCAGTTTACGGCAACGGTCCCGATTTCAAAAAAGCCAAGCGTTATTCTAAAAAGCGTCACCTAAATGTCAAATTCTACGGTAATGTCAAATTTGATAAACTAAAAGATGCCATTGCGGAGTCGCATTTAGACATTTTAGTTTCCTATAATTTTGACACCTTCGGAATGACCTTAATTGAAGCCGAAGCCTATGGCGTGCCGGTCTTTTTCTGCGACAAGGATATGAGAGAAATCGTCCCCGCCGGAAGTTATATTATGTCAAAAGACCCTTCCCCATCCGCTATGGCCGCCGCCCTAAACTCCCTCATCAAAAACCCCGACCAAATTTCCAAAATGAGTGAAGTGATGTTATCTCACCGTGACGAAATTCTCATCTCAAAGCGTATCAAAATTCTAGAAGAAACCTTTAATTCGCTGTCGAACAATTCTTAAAACTCCGCCTACCCCACCCGCTATTTTCTCACCTTTTTAAGATCATAAACTACGTCCACTTGATTGCACACATTTGCAGAATGCGTTACGATAATGACACATTTACCATCTTTATGCGCCAAATCTTTAAAGATTTCAAGAATTTCTTCCTCGGTTTGCTTATCAAGATTACCAGTCGGCTCGTCCGCTACAATCATTTTAGGATTATATGAAAGCCCCCTAGCGATTGCTACTCTTTGCTGCTCGCCGCCCGACAGCCGTAGAACCTTACGATTGGCATATGATTCTTTTAGTCCAACGCTTTTCATAAGCTCCAGCGCCCGTGCTTTTTTATCGGCCACTTTGATACCGCTAGCGTCCATCGACAAAATTATGTTTTCACTCGCGGTCATAAATGGCAGCAAATTATAACTCTGAAACACAATTCCAATGTCGTGACTACGATAATAATCAAGATTGATATTCTTAAGGTTCTTACCATCAAAGATAATGTTTCCTTCAGTACAACGTTCTAGACCACTAATAAGAGAAAGTAAAGTCGTTTTCCCACTTCCGCTTCTCCCCCGAATGGCATAGATTTTCCCTTTTTCAAAATCGAAACTTACGTCCCGGAGAGCGTACTCCCCTTCTTCCGCGTCATTATATTGATAGCTTGCATTTTGAATTGAAAGTAGAACTTTACTATTTTTCATATCACCTCCTTTAAGACCTTTCCTTTAATATAGTTAGTGGCGTAAATCTTTGAATGCTAATCATCGCCGCAAGACTACTAATTAGTATTAGTGCTAATCCAATTCCGAGCAGTTCTATCAGCACATTAATATTCACTACCGCATCGATTGATTCGTAAGCCTCTACCTTGGGTCTTCCTTTTTCGGCAAAGTCTTTCATCGGACCACCTTCTCCACCCATTGAGCTAAACCCACCTGGGCCACCAAAGTTCCCCTTCACTTTTTCAGAAGACGCTTTAGAACTACTAATTTCGCTAGACAGTAATGAGTTGCTGACATCCTTAGACATTATTGCGCCTACCCCTGCCCCAAGCATCAAGGCCACAAATCCCACCATCAATAACTCCGCCACAAATTGCATTGTTAGTTTAGTTTTACTAATGCCAATCGTACGTAGCACACCGATTTCGTATTTTCTTTCCCGAATATTAATCATATTAATAATAAATAGTACAATCCCACCAATCACTAACGTGATAATTAGAAATGTCGTCGCGAAAGATTGCACATTTTTAATCGACGAAAGACCTGCCGTTGCTACTTCCTCGTTAGTTTCCACGGTATAGTTTTCATCGAGCCCCTTTTCATAAAACTCTGCCTGGATTTTGTCCTTATCGCCGTAGTTATAAATAATAAAAGTTGGATTCACCGAACCTTTCACATTGCCACCATCGGTAATAGCTACTAAAGCATCGGCATTCGTAATAATAGTATTTGCAGAATTAGAAAATAGTCCCATTGGCGAAGACGCCCCAGATTCATTTTCTTTATAAATACCCAGAATCTCAAATTGATACACATTACCATCTTCGTCTTCCAATTTAATATTGTCATTCAATTTTAAATTGTTGTATGAAGCCAACTCTTCATTAATTAAAACATAGTTCCCGTTAAATGCCTTACCCCAAGCGTCGTCAGCAATTTCTACCATTTCGTAAGTTCCTTCAATAAATTCACTCATCGCTTCAAGTGAACTATACCCATTCAAAGTAAAATCATAAGACGAACCACCAAAATCCTTGCCTCGTCCACCATCCGGAAACCCCGGCATATTAGAATTCTGGTTAGCCATTTCGCTTTCGGCCTTTTCGATATTATTACCATTCAAAGAAACATCATAGGTATAATAATAATCTTCAATGTAATCACTCTCCGCAAACTTTTCTACGTCAGAAATTGTATAAGAAGAAATATCGCTAAACTTGCCTTTCATATCTTCCAATTTTTCCCGATTAGAAAAATCAAAATCTTTCATCATATTTTTACGATTAAAAGAAATCGTTAGTTCCTTGTCGTAGGCACTTTGGTAAGAGTTTATTAAATCCCCCGCCGTATTATTAATCGCTAGAGTAATTGTACTAGCACAAGCAATCACTAGAATAATAATGCCGATTAAGATATTTCTTCCTTTATTTCTAGTAATTGAAATCAACGCATTTTTGAATATAAACATTTTTACCTTTCTTAACTTTATTAAAATGATAATGGGTGAGGCTTAAACCAACCTTAAAAATTTACCACGAACTTGGTTGTGCTTTTATCGCCCTCGCAAGTAATAGTCCAGCCATTTTGCTCGCAAATCGCTTTGGCGATAGCGAGCCCCAGTCCCGACCCTTCCTTAGTCTTGTCGGCCTGGTAAAAACGGTCGAAGATTTTTTCTAGATCCTGCTTTTTCACCGTCGTTCCGTCATTCATAACAGTAAGTTTATTTTGGTCTAAACTCACCTTAATCTTTTCCTTGCCGTATTTAGTTGCATTATCCATTAAAATATCTAGCACTTGCAAAAAATCTTGTTTTGGCAAATAATATTTCGCAGCCTTAATCTTTTCATCAAAAATGATTTTGCCAGCAAACTTTGGCCCAAAGATTTCTATACGCTCACGAATTAGGGTAGATAGATTGACTTGCTCCGAGGAACTCTTCTTCACATTCCCAGCGTCCATTCTGGCAAGTTGCAATAAATCTAACACTAGTTTGTTCGCGTGAGTGATTTCGGTTTCGATATTATTCTTCCATTCCTCACTCCCCTTATCTACTTCCAAAGCCTCCATATTGGCTTCTATCACGGCCAGCGGCGTTTTGAGTTCGTGGGAGGCGTTCGCGATGAACATTTTTTGTTTGTCGTAAGAATCTTTGACTGGCGCTACGATTTTTTCCGACAAATAATAAGAAGCCACAAACACCAAAATCTCAACTGCGACGCCGACTAGTAGCAGAGTCACCAGTAGCCGCCCGTTACCTTCTTTGCGGTCTTTTTTGATAAAATCTTTAAGTTCTTGGTTGGAAAATTGTTCTGGCGCCTCAAAAAACATTGGGTTATTAAAAGGCATTGGTTCTGGACGAATAGTCGACGAGAAAAACACAATACTACTACCCGCTATAATCAGCACGGCAGTAGTAATAGTCATAGTAATTAAAATGATTTTATTACGTAATTTCTTAAACATTTTATTTTTCCATTATTTTATATCCTAGGCCTCGCACCGTGACGATTTTCACGTGGCTTTTAATCCTTTTGAGTAGTTTTCTAATTCTAGAAATATACGTTTCGACATAATTATCATCACAAATGTTTCCCTCTCCCCAAACTTTTACCAGAAGATGTTCTTTGCTGATTAAATTCTCCGGGTTTTTCATAAATTCGGTCATAATTTCCACTTCTTTAGCTGTCAGTTGTTCGCCATTTAGTGTCGCATTAGTTTTATCTAACGCCAAGTCACCATATTTTATTATACCCGCGTCAACTGTCTTGGGCCGACGCACCACTGCCTTTATTCTCGCAATCAATTCCGCCGTCTTAAATGGCTTAGCCAGATAATCATCTGCGCCTTTGTCCAAATGTCCAACCTTAGTTTCTACTTCCGACAGCGCCGACAACATTATTACCGGAGTCTGGATATTTTTCTCACGCATCCGTTTTAAAATATCCGTGCCTGATAATTTTGGCAACATAATATCTAGAATCACACAATCATAAATATCTTTTACCGCCAAATCTAGCCCGTCTTCGCCATTGTTCGCTAAATCGGTTGTAATCCCTTGCTTCTCCAAATTATGTTTTACTGCGCCCGCCAATAGCTCGGCGTCTTCTACATATAGTACTCTCATATCATTTCCTTATTTAATTATAATATAATTGTGCAAGCTAGAACTTAAACCAAACTTAAAATCTTTTTGTTATAATAAAACTATGAGATACTTAGCAGATTTACTTACATTAACAAGATTTATTTTGGCGAGCATTCTTTTGGTGCTGGCTTTCGTTGGCAGCCCGGCTGAGAATGCCTTTATTATTTTTCTTACTGCCGAACTCACTGATACTTTCGACGGCACCTGCGCGCGCAAATGGCCGTTTCCTAAAAACAAAATTCCTAAATATAGAAAATATGCCGCGCTTTATGATATGGTGTCCGATGCTCTGCTCGCCGTCGCACAAGTTCTATTTTGCACCTTGCAAGTCAACTGGATCGTCGGGCTTATTGTGATTATTTACTACACGGTAGTCTGCGGCACGATTGAACTCGTCGTCTATGGCAAACTTTTTGGTCACCCAGACAACTGTACCAAAAACTCTCTCACCAAACGCAACTTCCCGCTCGCCAAAAAACTAGTTCTTGCTCGCCGCTATTTATACACTATTTGTCTTGGTATCGTTAACGCATTTATTCTTTTTGCCACCAGCTGGCCCGACCCAGTCAAATACGGCCTGTTTATTTTTGGCTGCTCCATTTTCGCATTCATCTGGTTCTTCTTACGCCAACGCCGTCACCACGTTTCGCGCGACGCAGTAGATATTGAAAAGAAATTGTCTAAGAAATAATCGCCACAATTGTGGCTTTTAAGAAACTATTCGGGTTATAAAGATTTAGTGCCATAATTTTGGCGGCTAGTTCCCCACTCCAAATCGAAAGCGCCGAATATGCCGTTTTATTAAGAGGCACCACATTTACTTCGCCGTTTTTTGCCACAATAATCTGTCCGTCGTGCAAAGTTACTACCGACACCGGATAACTTAAAGTAAACTTATGAATTGCCTCGGCCACCTGCACCAGCGACTGCGTCAAAAGTAGCACCCGTGGGTAATACACTGCACGAAAGATTTTTTGAACCTGTGCCAGCGACCCCACTAAAATCAAATTCTCATTCATCAAAATTCGCTCAGTCTGCCCTTCAGTAAGTAAATCCACTGTGTCGCGTGTAGTGATAAAAGGCTTGACGGTTTTTTGACACGCTTCCGCCACCGCCTGCGTCGTAATCGAGTTTTTCGAAAAATCTCCCACCAGCAAATTGAAATCAGCCGCGTCGAGAGCCTTGGTAATTTTTTCACCGCTAGAAAGAGATCCCGAATCAGTGGAAGATAAAAACACCAAATTCGGAAGTGGTGGCAACTTATTTTTAAGTGCATCCGGAAGCACCACATTTAAAGTTTTAATCGGGTAATTAGCAACGCAAAATTCCGCCACCTTCACTGGCGTGCGAAAGTTTTGTAAATTCCCGCCGAGAATGTTTACGTAACCTTGCTTTTGCTCGGGTACATTCCATAATAAATCTTCCCCGCTTTCAAGTTTCTCAATTCTTTTTAAATAGTCCATCAAATCTCCAAGTCTATTGACACCGGGCAGTGGTCTGAGCCCATCACGTCTTCATATATTTCCGCTGACTTCAAATTTTTGCGAAGCGACTTTGAAATGAAGAAATAATCAATCCGCCAACCTACATTATTTTCCCTTGCGTGGCCCCAGTGGCTCCACCAAGTATACCTTTGCACATCGGGATTCAGCACGCGAAAAGAATCGACAAACCCCGCGTTAATCAGATTCGTAATTCCCCGCCGTTCTTCGTCGGTAAACCCTGCCGAATGATGATTTGTCTTCGGCCTCGCAATATCAATTTCTTCGTGCGCCGCATTGAAATCACCACACACCACCACGGGTTTGATTTTTTCGAGGTCCTTCAAAAATTTCAAAAACTCCGGGTCCCAAGTTTCTTCACGAAGTATCAGCCGAGAAAGGTCCGGCTTAGAATTCGGTGTGTAGACATTCACGAGATAAAACTTTTCAAATTCCAGCACTAACACTCTGCCTTCGCGGGACGTCATACTTTTTTCTTCGCTGGACTTGCTCGCCAAAAATGTCATACGCTGGGCGTCCGGCAGAACCGCCCCTAACGGGGCGAACCTGTCGGCGCCGTCAGGAATATACATTTTTGGACTCGCAAATCTATTCTTATGCTCAGAAAAAAGTATGGCTGTCCCGCTATAGCCTGCGCGTTCGGCTGGGTTCCATACCACTTTATATCCAGGAAAATCGTAATCAATTTGTTCTGGTTTGGCTTTTATCTCCTGCAGACACAAAATATCTGGCTGATATTCAGCAATAAACTTCTGCAAAGCACCCTTTTTGATTACGGCGCGAAGCCCATTCACATTCCACGAAAAAATCCTAAGCATATCTACCCCGCTCGATGTCGCGTTTTTTGATTGTTTCGCGCTTGTCGTATTTTTTCTTACCTTTACCTACTGCAATTACTAGTTTAATATGTCTTCCACCACCCAGTAGCTTCACCGGCACGATAGTAGAGCCAGCTACCTTCTCGCGCTCCAAGGCGTGGATTTGCTTTTTCGTGGCGAGCAGTTTAATGTTTCTTGCCGTGTCAGCGCCTAGTGTCAGATTATTGAGCCACAGTTCATCACCGCGTATCGTTACGAATGAACCCTTGAGTTGCACGTGATGGTCGCGAATCAGCCGCACTTCCGGCCCCGTAAGCACCATCCCACAAGAAAGTTCCTCGCCGAGCTGATAATCAAAATGCGCTCTGCGATTCACCGTCACACTACTAGGCACTTTTTTCTTTTTCATAACCTAATTATACCACACCTCTTGACTGGACCTTGCCACTATCGTATAATAGTGGCAAGGGGTAGACCCTAGAAATCTACCTGAGTTGTTGAAGAATTACCACTCTATATGAATGGTAATTTTTCTAGTTTTGAAACCGAATCTGAATACAAAGTTAAACTCTATAAACATAACTCGTTCTCCTTTCGTTTCTGTGTTTATTTTTCTTAAACATTTTTGTTCAGGGAGATAAATCCAGACTTTATCTAGAAACGTCACGCATAAATCCCCCCTTTCTGGAGCGGGCAATCACTCACCCGCTCCCATCGTGGAGGATTTATTTTTCTCGCAAACTAAAACTTCTCCAACCCGAGCGTATTATATGCACAATATAAAATTAATTACAACTCCCCACCACAAAAATCTCTAGCACAAACAATTTCAATGTGATATAATGATTATGATATAACATAGTTTAAATGATACCATCAGAATTAGTACAAATAAGTGAGGCAACCTATGCGAAAACATTATTACAAAGACCATATATTATGTATAGTAGCAGTGACCATTATTAGTTTGCTTGGCGTTTCTAAAGTTTCCGCTCTCGGCTACCAAAACAACGTCGGCGTATCATTCACCTTTGAACCGGTTCTTGCCATTAATTTATCCTCTAATGCCCTGATTATTCCTAATCTCACACCAGGTAGTTCTGCGTATAGTAATACTATTACTATTAA
>JAGAEN010000007.1 GCA_017613135.1 Candidatus Saccharimonadota bacterium
CTGTTTGTCTATTAGTATCGTCAGTAGAACCAGCAATGATTGGAGTATAGCTGTTGGTAGTTTTAGTGAGTTTCATCGCCCAAGAAGATGTACCAGTAGTAACAGTAGTTGCAGTAATGATATCGTGAGTAGAACCTAGTGTTGCATTAGTTAGTTTATTATTGCCATATTCATCATTAGTATAGCCAATAGCATATAGAGCATATCCGGTATTATCATTACAAGTCACTTTGACATTAGTAGTACCAATATCACTCGTAGTATTACCATTCTGAATTGTTGCAGTATGGGTATTCATACCAGAAGCAGTAAGAGAACAAGATACTGGGACATTAATGGTAATTACATCCACAAAACCATCGTCAGCTAATACTGATGGGAGAGTAAGTGCAGCAAAAGAAAAAGCAGTGATAGCCACTAGGCTACCGGTGATGATTTTGTTTTTTTCAATGCGCATATAATATTTCCTTCATTTGAATACTTTTATTATAGCACGAGCGGAATGGAATACAAGAGTTATTTGCTGAATTCAAATTTTTTAATCACTGCCATACCTTGTTCTACTTCCACCCTTATTTTGTGCTCCCGCACCCACTCATCCACCGCCTTTTTCACTCCCGGAAGCGCCGGATTCGTATAATCGTGTATTACCGCCACACCACCGCGACTCATTCTCGGCCCTACTAACTTCAAAGAATCCCTAATTGACTCATAGAAATCCCCGTCTAAAAACGCGAAAGAAATTTCCCCCGGCAAATCACCCGCCAATAAATCAGCAAACCACCCCTTCTTAATCACTGGCACTGGAAGACCAGCGCGAAGAAATCTTTCTTTCACCTCTCGTTTTGTCACCGATAATTCTCCACCTCGAAAATCCACTCCTAGTACCGACTCGTCCGCCACGCTCTTCTCCGGCAACCCTTCAAAAGAATCATAAATCCACAACCTTTTTCCCGCCGATTTAGTAACCAACAATTCCGCCAGCATTAAAGACGTATCTCCCTTATAACACCCAAACTCCACAAAATCCCCCGGTACAGTCAAAACCCCTTCCGCCAATTCCAAAATCCGCCGCGTCTCCTCCCCCGAAACCTGATCATTTTTCCAACTCATTTTAAGTATTTCCTAAGATACTCCCCAGTCGGCGTATCAGCCCTTCTGGCTAAATCTTCTGGTGTCCCTTCCGCCACCACCTGGCCACCTTTAAGCCCACCTTCCGGTCCCATATCTATCACCCAGTCTGCCGATTTAATCACGTGCAAATTATGCTCAATAATAATCATCGAATTTCCCCCATCCACCAATCGATTAAGAATCGATAGCAACCTCTTTACATCATCCGTATGTAGTCCCGTCGTCGGCTCATCCAGAATATACAGCGTCCGCCCCGTCGACCGTCGCGCTAGTTCCGTCGCCAATTTTATTCTTTGCGCCTCACCACCAGAAAATGTCGTCGCCGGCTGCCCTAGCCGAATATAGCCCAGCCCCACCTCCTGAATCGTCCGAAGTTTCGAAGCAATCGAAGGAATATTTCCAAAAAACTCCACCGCCTCGTCAATCGTCATATCAAGCACCTGCGAAATATCTTTACCTTTATACTTTACTTCTAGCGCCTCCGCATTATATCTCCGCCCGTGACAAGCCGGACAAGTCACATACACATCAGGCAAAAAATGCATCTCAATTTTATTCACCCCATCACCTTGACAATGTTCACATCTTCCACCTTTCACATTAAACGAAAACCTCCCAGCCTTATACCCCCGAATCTCCGCTTCTGGTTGTGCCGCAAAGAGTTCCCGTATTGCCGTAAACACCCCCGTATAAGTCGCTGGATTCGATCGCGGCGTCCGCCCAATCGGCGATTGGTCAATCACAATCACCTTATTGAGTTTCTCAATTCCCTCAATTCTTTCGTGTGTACCCGACACCGTCTGCGCTCGATGAAGCCGCGCAAGAAGTTCATTTGCCAGAATCGAATTTACTAGTGTCGACTTCCCCGACCCCGACACTCCTGACACTACCGTCATCACACCAAGCGGAAAAGCCACGTCAATATTTTTTAAGTTATTCTCCCGTGCCCCTATCACTTTTAATTCATAACCAGGTCGCACTTTTCGCCTCTTCTTCGGCACTGGTATACTAAGCGCCCCCGACAAATACTTCCCCGTAATTGAATCAGGGTTTTTCGCCACTTCTTCCGGCGTCCCAGCCGCTACCAGCCGTCCGCCATTCACCCCCGCACCCGGTCCAATATCAATAATATAATCACTCGCCCACATCGTATCTTCATCGTGCTCCACCACCAACACTGTATTTTTAAGATCTCTAAGGTGTTTTAAAGTTGCAATTAGTTTATTATTATCTCTTTGATGTAACCCAATTGACGGCTCGTCTAAAACATATAACACCCCCTGTAGTCCCGACCCAATCTGCGTCGCTAACCTAATCCTCTGTGCTTCCCCGCCCGAAAGAGTATTCGCCGCTCGCCCTAGCTCCAAATATCCTAGCCCCACATCCTGCATAAATTTCACCCGTTCGCGAATCTCCTTTAAAATAGGCTTCGCAATCAACTCCTCCGATTCCGAAAATCCCAAATCCTGTGATAACACTTCAAGCGTCGCATCTACATCCAAATTACACATATCTACAATATTAAGATCGTGAATCGTCACCGCCAGCACCGCGGGCTTCAGCCTTGCCCCGTGACAAGTCTGACATTCTCTCACCCGCATAAATCTCTCAATATCGTGTTTCATAAATTCCGAAATCTTCGGATCATTATACCGTCTTTCAAGCATCGGAATCACCCCCTCATAAGTCGTTTCATATACCGTCCCATCCGCAAACCTACCTGACCCCGTAATTTTCATCTGATATTTTTCATCTCCCGTCCCATAAAGAATCAAATGCTGAATTTCCTCAGACAGTTCCCCAATCGGCGTATAAGTATTAAACCCGTGCTTTACCCCCACTTGCATTAATCTTTTTAGCCACCACGAATCTTGTTGAACCCGATTAAATGGCCGAATCCCACCCTCACTAATCGTCAAATTCTTATTAAACACCAGCTCCGGGTCCACTTCCATCCGTGACCCCAGTCCCGTACAAGTCGGACACGCCCCTTCCGGCGCATTAAACGAAAAAAGTCTCGGCGTTAGTTCCGGGATCAACTCATCTGGATGGTCCGGACACGCATATCTCTGCGAATAAGTCAGAATCTCCGTTGCCCCTGCCGCTATTTTATTCTCTCCCACCGCCGTCGAAGTGTCGTTAATCTTAAGAAGCATCATTATGCCTTGCCCTAGTTCCAACGCCTGCTCAATCGACCCCGAAATCCTAGAATAAAGATCCGGCGATAGCACGAACCTATCCACCACAATCTCAATATCGTGTCGTTCATTTTTATTGAGTTCCGGAAATTCATCTAGCGCATAAATAATCCCATCTACCCTTACCCGTGAAAATCCTTTCGCTGAATACTGCTCCGGAATGTGGGCAAATTCGCCTTTTTTCGCCGACACAATCGGCGCTAGGCACATACATTTTGATCCGAGCGGCAACTTCATCACTTCATTCACAATATCTTCTACGCTTCTTCTCGACACTTTTTTATGACAAATCGGACAATGTGGCACCCCCACCCGCGCAAATAAAAGACGAAGATAATCATATACTTCCGTCACCGTCGCCACAGTCGAACGCGGATTCCGAGAAGTCGATTTCTGGTCAATCGAAATAGCTGGCGAAAGCCCCGTAATCGAATCTACATCCGGCTTATCCATCACCCCCAGAAACATTCTCGCATAAGAAGACAGGGATTCCACATATCGTCTTTGCCCTTCTGCATACACCGTATCAAAAGCCAGAGACGATTTTCCCGACCCCGATAAACCAGTAATAATCACTAGCTTATCTCGCGGTATATCTACATTTAGATTGTGTAAATTATTTTGCCTCGCCCCTCTTACTCGTATAACATTGTCATTACCAAAAATCTTCCCCTCGATTAATTCATCCTTCTTCTCTTCCATCGCTATCCTTCATTAAACTAAACTGCTATTATACCAAAAAACTAAAGTTTTGTCTAGAGTGGACCGCCGAATCTATTTCAAATCCACGCAAATATACCCACCATTATCTCGTACCGTATAATAATAAGTATCCTTTTTAACTTTATCTACTTTAGGTCCACAAAAGATTTCAAAAGCAGCATCCTGCTCAAAAGTTTGCTCTCTATTATAATAACTCCTAATTTTTGTTAACCCCCATGCCGCCCGGCTAAGTCCAGTCCCTTGAATGGTCATAAGCTGTTTAGTTACCGGATATTTTTCCGCCACATGTTGCATCACTTTACTCATTCCAATATTACCATCGATTTGAATCTTTCTCGCATACACCTCGTCTTTATCTGGATAAAGCTCTGAGAGACCACTTGCAAGATCTTCTACCCTATAATTTGCCCATCTCTCTTGGTCAGCCAATCCATTTCCAAACGCTAGTACAAACATCATAAAAGAATATAGCAGCACCAAGCTCGGCGCCACGCAAAAATAATCAAAAATCTTTCCGACATTTTGAGTCACAAACACCATCATCGGCACGAACGCCATTCCTATTCCCAGCAATGATCTCGGCGTAAGTGGTGGCTTCTCAAGTAGTAAGTATGCACCCATCGACAGCGGCACTACCACAATAAAAGCTAGCATCAAAACAAGACTTTTTTTCTTAAATTTTTTCACCACTAGAATCAGCATCCCACCAAATGACAGCCCTACCAAAATTTCCTGCCAAATGTTTAGACTCTCAGCCATTAGTTTCAAATGCTCCACAAAATTGCCCCACACCCCCGGCACCAAGTTCGCGAAAGAAAGCATCTCATTACTCCGATAACTCTTATCCGGCTCCGGTAGACAAAACTTAAAAATGAGTGCCGGTATCACAAACACCACCACTGCGAGAAGTAGTTTTTTAATAATCTCTCCCCGCTTTTCCCCCTTCAAATAATCTCTTACCGCCATATATACACAGAGAACCGGAAAAATCCCACTCGACGCTTGATAAGTCGTCCACATCACCATCATACAAATAATTGTCATCACACCAAATTTCATCACTGCTTTTTTATTCAATTCCTTCGGCCACCACATAATTGGCAACACCGAAATTAACACCGACAGCGCAATACACGGTGCATCAAATTTATACAACCAACATTCAATTGCAAGAGGCGTGAGCCCGATAAACGCCGTCAAAACCAACGGCAAATACTTGATTTTTTTATCACAAAAAATGTAAGTAATCATCACGCTCGCAACCGAAAGAATCATCATGCCGAGTATTTGCGGCCAAGGTGATATATCAAGCAGCCGATCATTTACGTTCATCAAAAGCCCAAAAGCCGTCGACGAAAACCTATTAAAATCCGACGTCCAAGCATAGCCAAAAATCGCCCTTCCTCTATCATCTACGAAAGACACGCCGCTTCGCCACACCGACAACATCGCAAAACAATAAATTAGTAACACCACCAAAAACGGTTTTATAAATGGCCTAACCATCCCCCAATAATTACTTATTGTTTTTTTCATTCAGATTCCTCGATTTTCTTTTATTAATAATAAAAAGCGGCCTACCTTGCGACTCCGCATGGATATGCGAAATATAAAGTGCAGTAATCGCCTGCGAAATTAAAACCAATCCTACCAAAAACGTCACGAACACAGATAACTGCACTGCCCCATTCCACTTTAACCCCATCGGGTCCCCCAAAATATGTTGTTGAATAATAATAAACATTCCAAGTACAAACGAAAAAATCGTAATTACCACCCCAATATATCCAAAAATCACTAGCGGCGTCGTCGACATCGAAATAAAACTATCAATCGCCAGATTAAATAGTTTCTTAAAACTATACGACGGCTTCCCCGCCATCCGCTTACCATATATATAATATATATACTCCTGATTAAACCCTAGCCAATCAATTAGCCCTCGCGTAATTCTATTATGCTCGGATAATTTATTAAATTCATCCACCACCATCCTATCAATCAACCGATAATCCGTCGAACCTGCCACCGTTGTCTTGTTCCCCATCAGTCTAAGCAATTTGTAGAATAATTTGGAACCCAATTTCTGAACCAACCCATGCTTCGTATAATGTTTTCTCACACCAGTCACTATCTCTGCGCCCTCTTCCCATTTTTTAATAAACTCTGGGATTAACTTTGGCGGTTGCTGTCCATCCGCATCTATCGTAATCACCGCATCCCCCTTTGCATAAAAAATCCCCGCTGAAAGTGCCGCTTCCTTGCCAAAATTTCTCGACAACGCAATCACCTTCACCATCTTATTATCTCTAGCACATTTTTGTAGCACCTTCAGAGTATTGTCAGACGAGCCATCATCCACCAATACAATTTCTTTTCTATATCCATTAATACTTTTCACCACTGGCAATAAATTTTTCTCCAAAAACTCAAAAATACCCCTCTCCTCGTTATATACCGGTACCACCACCGAAATCAGCTCCTTCATATCATGATTATAACATAATGATGATATAATAATCTTATGAGAAACACTACTAAACGTGTCGGCAAATTCACTATCATCGGTATCGTCCTTTCCATTTTCAATTTTCTAGTTTACACCTTTCTCGCCCGCATCATATTTAGTGGCAACGAACTCCTTTGGCTCGACAGTATGATTTCTTATGCACTCGCCACCATTCTCGCCTATCTTCTTCATTCCAAAATCACCTGGAAAGAACGCTTCCCTGGTCGATCTGGCATCATCAAGTTCTTCATCTGGAATTTTCTCACCGCTCTTCTCATTAGTCCCTTTTTTACTTGGCTTTTTGGTCTTCTCACGCCGCTTTACCAAGGCACCCATCAACTCTCCACCAACCTAAACCTTCCTTTTGATTATAATTTCATTGAAAGCACCTTTATTTTCTACCTCGTCACACTTGTTACCATGATTTTAAACTATCTTTTTTACGACAAACTCGTTTTCGGCACTCCAAAAAATGTTGAAAAAACATACTCTAAACATACTCACGCCAAAGTTTCCGTCATCGTTCCAATCTACAACACCGAAAAATACTTGCCAAAGTGTCTTGACTCCATACTAAACCAAACCCACGAGAATCTTGAAATCATTTTGGTCGATGACGGCTCCACTGACGACTCTGGCCATCTCGCCGACATCTATGCCAAAAAAGACAAACGCATCAAAGTCATCCATCAAAAAAACCAAGGCCAATCCACCGCCAGAAACACCGGCCTAGAAAAAGCCACCGGTGATTACATTAGTTTTGTCGACAGCGACGACCAAATTAAACCTACTTTCATTGAAAGCTTACTCTCCACCTACGCTGACAAAACCAGTCTTTCTGTTTGTGGAGTTCATTATAAACGACTCAAACAACATACCGATTCTAATGTCTATATTAACCCGCTTCGCAACCCCAAAAATCAAGAATCAAAAAAAGCCTATATTCTATATCTCTTGGCTGTCGACGGTCGCATGTATTCTTCAGTCAACAAACTTTTCCGCGCTAGCATCGCCAAAAAATGTCAATTCGATAAAACCCTAAACTTTGCCGAAGACACCAAATATGTCCTTGATTATTTAAAAAAAGCGGGGGGCGAAATCGCCTTCGTTTTAGAGCCACTTTATATTTATAATTTTGGCACTGAAACCAGCACCATCAAAACCACAGCTTTAAACTGGCAAAACTGGCAAACTTCCTATAAAAATCTTAAGTCGTGGCTCGGCCCTCACCCCACCCCACGAGAAAAATTCTGGCTCCACACCGTCCATCTCCGCTGGCGCATCTCTTACCTTCGCTCCAAACGTCGTGCTAAAATATAATAAAAGGAGAAAAAATGAATAACCACGAAACACCAACCACCCAATCAGAAGATACTAAGACACACGAAGCCCGCGAGCAACTATTTGACCATGAAATATGCGAGGAATTGATTACCCATCTTCTCACCGAACACGAATCGCAACGCTTGCAGTTCAAAGAATCTCCCGATGTATGTTATAAACTAAACGTCCATTTTCCATCGGTTTATGAAATCTCCAAAAGAATAGCCCCAGAAGATTTTATTACCCAAACAGCCGCTCTTTACCATGATTATGGTCGTATTCCACAATTTGAATTAAAAGGCGATTTTAACGATGGCACTCTTGGTTCTGAACAAGACCATCATGTCATTGGATACCACGCCTTCCTAGAAGATGCCCCTAAGATTCTTGAATCTTGCTCAGATTTTACACCGCTCATCATTAATGACAGCGCGAAATCCGGTGCTATCAGCATCATCGCCAAGACTATTAAGCTACATGGTCTACGCGGAAAGGCATTTCCAGAAGATTTTCAAAATCTCACCGAAGAAGAAGCTCGTGCCGTAGACCTAGTTTCCCAAATTGATGACATTGCCAACGGCGTTCAGTGCGTAGGTTACTTATTACGAGAAGGTCAGGAGCAAAAGAAAAACCAATCAAACGGCGGCTTCATCCCAGACGAAAATGCCACGTCAAAAAAAGTTTCTCCAAAGGTTATGGAATTATTTAGAGAAAGCACCGCCTTTAATCGCAACGCCGAATGCAAAACCTACCCAGATTATTATCTATTTGGTGCTTTTCTTGCAACTAGAAGTCTCAAAAATCCAGCCACGCGTGAACTCACTAAAGAATTAATGTCTCTACCAACATCAGTCATGGAACACGAAATAATTGACGGCCAAGATACTTTGGTCAGCAAAAAATTTGCTAGTTCCATTGAAGCGTTCGAGTATATTTTCAGAACCCAAATGGAAGAAAAAGACGCCAACGAAGCCTACAACATCTTATTAAGCTATTACCATACCGGCGAAGCCCCAAACGTAAGTCAGCAATAGCCCATCATCTCAAAGTATGATAAAATATACTATATGAAAATCCCTCGCGTTTTAAATCGCAAAAACCGGATTCTATTAAAAGAACTTACCAAGACGGATTTTAAACTCCGTTACCAAGGCTCCGTCCTTGGCTACTTATGGGCTCTCCTTCGTCCATTAATGATGTTTGCTATATTGTATATAGTGTTTTCCAAACTTCTCCGCATCGGTAATGACATTCCTCATTACCCAGTCTATCTACTCTGTGGCACCACGCTTTGGAGTTTCTTCACCGAATGTACTTCCCAGGGCATTCAAGCTATTATCGTCCGTGGTGATTTGCTTCGCAAAATCAGTTTTCCAAAATATATCGTCGTCGTCTCTTCCCAGCTCACCGCTCTCATCAACCTAGGCATCAATCTTATTGTTGTTGTTGTATTCGCTCTCATCAACGGCGTCGCCCCTAGTTGGTCCTGGTTTCTCGTCATCCCAGCCGTCTTAGAGCTATATCTTCTCTCTCTCGGCATTGCTTTCCTTCTTGGTTCCATCAATGTTAAATACCGCGATATTACTTCCATCTGGGATGTTCTCGTTCAGGCTTTATTCTATGCCGTACCTATCATTTATCCTATCTCAATGGTTGCTGGCACCAGTGCTCTCGCCGCTAAAATTATACTTTTGAATCCTATCGCCCAAGCCATACAGGATATTCGTTTCAATCTCATCACTCCCGAAACCATCACTACTTGGAATTATATCAACAACCCGTTTATCGTTATTATTCCTATCCTCTTTGTTTTAATCATCCTTATCGCTGGTGCCATCACCTTCCGTAAAAAATCTAAATTCTTCGCGGAGGAAGTCTGATGAAACGTTCCATTGGTACACGTACTGAAATATCGAGCCCTACCGCTCCCGCTATTACCGTAAAAAACCTTCACAAAAGTTTTCGTCTTCCCACCGAACAATCCTTTGGTCTAAAACAAACCATCTTTAATCGTCTCCGTGGAATTAAGGGTTACAAAGAGCAAAAAGTCTTGAAAGGTCTTGATTTTGAAATTAAACAAGGCGAGTTTCTCGGCATTGTTGGCCGAAACGGTTCCGGTAAGTCCACCCTCCTTAAAATCCTCGCTGGCATCTACTACCCCGAAAAAGGCGAAATCACTATTAATGGCAATCTCGTTCCTTTTATCGAACTTGGTGTCGGTTTTAACCCAGAACTCACCGGTCGTGAAAACGTCTATATGAATGGTGCCCTTCTTGGCTTTTCTAATGCTGAAATGGATAAAATGTACGACGATATTTGGAAATTCGCCGAACTCGAACCATTTCAAGACCAAAAACTTAAAAACTATTCATCAGGCATGCAAGTCCGCCTTGCCTTTTCCATTGCCATCCGTGCCCGCGGCGATATTCTCCTTCTCGACGAAGTTCTCGCCGTCGGCGACGCTGCCTTCCAACAAAAATGCAATGACTACTTTAAAGAATTAAAAAAACATCATCAAACTGTTATCCTTGTCACTCATTCCATGGAAGACGTCAAAAGATTTTGTACCCGTGCCATCCTCCTAGAATCTGGCAAAATTATTGAAGAAGGCGACCCTCACAAAGTCGCCAACGCCTATACCAAAATGCTTCTTTCCTAATTAAGCGCCTTCAAAATCGTCTTTACTCGTTCACTCCAAGTATTTTTCTTTGCTTGTGACAGCAAAACTTCTCTCTTTTTCAAGTCCTTATAATCTTCAATCGCCCGCTTTAAATTCCTCTCAAACTCTTTGTCATCCTTTGACATATAAACATACTCATAACCTTTACACTCCTCCAGGTCTCGCGTACAAACCGTCGGAAGGCCTGCTGCCATATACTCAAATAATTTCACTGGGGATGTAGCCTTTGCAATATCCCCTTTTTTAAATGGAATCATCGCACAATTAAAATGCTTTGCATAACTAGGCAAAGCACTATAATTCTTGGCGCCTAAATTATGCACATTATTACCACTTTTTAAATCTTTTGCTGCATTATTATAATCCACTCCAAGATAAACAAATTCCCATTCATCATGTTTCTTCGCAATCTCATTCAACATATCAAAATCTATCCAAGGTGCAAGTGCCCCATAAAACCCGATTATTGGCTTACTATACTTCACTATTTCTCTCATATCTATAGGAGTAGTGGTCTTATTATTTTTAAAATCAAAGTGCTCGATACTTACCGCATTACTTGCCATCACAATTCTTTGTGATTCGCCAAGATGTTCTCTTAATTCTTCATATAGTCTCTTTGCGGTAGCAAGACACAACACCGGCTTAAGCTTCTCAAGCTTATCCCAAACTTCCATTTGGATACTAAGATCACCGGAAATATCTTCATGAAATTCATCGAGATAGTCGTAGATAAACTTATACCCTAGCGATACCTCTTTTTTTAATAAACCATATTTTGTTGGCATATTATTCGGCGACAAGAAATAACAATCCTTCACGATTTTCGGAAGCTCATCTAAGTATTCCGCTGAATTAACCGTGATAATATTCTTACCCACCTTGCGAAATTTCTTTAACGGATTTTCTTGCTCTAAATACACTACAAAAAAACCGTTTTTTTGAAACTCCTTAGCAAAATGATGTGGACGTTGCTTTAGTTTAATATCCCAAGGAATACTATTTAAAACAATCAACCTGTCAAACCCCTGAGCAAGTTGTTCTATCCTACTTTCTATTTTCCTTTTTTTATGTTCATTTTTTGATCTAACTATTGCGCCAGATACTTTTGCAACCTTTCTCACTACATTTCTTCTTTTTGTATTATTAGGAAAAACCCCATTAAATCCATTTGCAACCTTCTCGGCGAATAAAAATCTCTTGGAATTAGTAAGGCTATGCAGATATTTATTTTCCCTTTTTAGCGTATTATTCTCGCGAATTAATCTCTGAATCTCTTGATCAGTCATCTTTTCCACCATTTATCTTCCTTTCAAAATAGCATCAACTATGTATTTGCTCGCAAATCCATCACCATATGGATTTGTTGCTTCAGACATCTTATTATAAACATCTCTACTAATCAATAACTCTCTTGCTGCATTATAAACATCGTCTTCCTTGGTTCCCACAAGCTTCAATGTTCCGGCCTTAATTCCTTCTGGACGTTCGGTTGTATCGCGAAGCACTAAAACTGGTTTACCTAAAGACGGCGCCTCTTCTTGCACTCCACCACTATCCGACATAATAAAGTATGCACGTTCCATAAAATTATGAAAATCCAACACGTCGAGCGGATCGATCAATCTCACACGTTCATTATCACCCAATATTTCCTTCGCTACAGACTGCACCCTAGGGTTTAGATGCACTGGATAAATAATCTTAACGTCCGGAAAATCTTCCAAAATTCTTCGCATCGCCCTAAATATTTGCCGCATCGGTTCACCTAAGTTTTCTCTTCGATGAGCAGTTACAAGAATCAAACGAGAACCTTCAGCCCAATCTAAATCAGGATGTGAATAATCAGATGACACCGTCGTTTTCAGTGCATCTATTGCCGTATTCCCAGTCACAAAAATCTTCTGGCCCTTGTTCAATCTATCGCCTATGTTTTCCCTACTAATATCTGTCGGCGCAAAAAGATAATCTGCAATTTTATCAATAATCTGCCGATTCATTTCTTCCGGATACGGCGAATATTTATCGTAAGTTCGTAGCCCCGCCTCCACATGTCCCACCGACACTTGCTGATAGAATGCCGCAAGCGCTGCCGCCATCGCTGTCGTCGTATCACCATGCACCAATACTAAATCTGGTTTCTCTTTAATAATAACTTTCTCAATCCCTTTCAAAACCTCCGCTGTAATATAAGCCAAAGATTGTCCTGGCTTCATAATATTTAAATCATAATCAGGCTTTATCTTAAATATTTCTAAGACCTGATCCAGCATATCACGATGCTGAGCGGTCACGCAAACTATCGACTCAATTTGATCTCTTTTTTCCAATTCCTTCACTACCGGGGCCATCTTAATAGCCTCTGGTCGAGTACCAAAAACCGACAAAACTTTCATCATATTTCCATTATAACATAACTCTAGGAGTATGGGCCGTATAAACTCTTCCTCACTCTTTGAATTTCATCTTCCCAACGAGAATCCCAGTTATCTTTGGTAAACGCCTCTCTCGCAACCAAAAGGCCGTTTTCTGAAAATTTCTTTCTAATTTTAGGCTTATCAATCATTTCCATCACTGCCTTTTTTAAATCATCTACTGTTGGAGAGATAATAAGCCCATTAAAACCGTCTATTACAAGATTTGTCAAACCACCCACGTTAGTAGTAATAATCGCCGCCCCCGAAGCCATTCCCTCAATACAAGATAATGACGTCCCCTCCGAATACTTTGTCGGCACCAATACCACATCAGCTTCCTTATAAGCCTTCGGCATTTCCTCCATCGAATACTCATAATGAAATACGTTATCAGGGAACTCTTTCATCAATTCGTCTAATATCGCTTTAACTTTATCATTGTCTGCTTGACCAACGAAATTCAAAATCACTCTACCCTTATATCTTGGCAATATTTGTCTAAATGCCTCCACGGTGATATCGAACCCTCTTGCATTATATAATCTCCGTGGATAAACGAATGTGATCCTACCATTGTCTTTCCTAGCCCTAATATGCGCGAACGCTTTTTTATCATAATAATTCGGAATATATCTTTCCTTCAACGACAAAGTATAGTCTTGTGTTCTTGTAAAATTAATAAAGTTAGTATCTACACAAACGCAGCTCACTACATTTTTCAACGCGTCTATATGATCATCGTAAGAATGCGGAACCTTTTTGTCATATTTATTCCACTCGCCATCAAAATTAACACCATGATTAATACCAATCACTGGTATATTCCTAATTTCAGAAGCTAGCTCTAGTGGCGAAGCAATAATAAATTCAGCATCGCGACAATAATAATTATAAACAGACGAGCAAGTTCGCATATTACCTTTGTCACCCGAACCGATTCCGACAACTTCAATACCTTCATAATTCTTTTTGAAAGGCACATTCGAACATTGTAGGATACGTGCGTTATATCCCATTCTTTTTAATAAGCACGCCAGATCATAGACATACCGTTCTGCCCCTCCTTTAAATATTACCTTACCGTCCCAATCATAGAAATTCATATTAATAATATCAACTTTATTTCGGACGAATTTTCTATTTTCTGCCCCAACTTTCATCCAACCCAAATTATCATCTGCTCTTTTTAATAACCCTTCCCTCTTCGATATTTTTCTCATCATATGATAAATCGAATCAGTCGCAAAGCTCATCGTCTTGTAACGTTTAGACGATAATAGCTTTATCATTTCCGCATTATCAGCAGACAACCTTTCATTACGAATCTCTAACTCTCTGATATAGTCAGCAACACTAGCAATATCATTTTTTTTTGTACTCTTATTTTTTTTGCTTACCATGCCCACCATTCTACCACATATGCGCCAAAATCGCCACAATAAACACTATACTATCTTATTTCTACCCAAGCTCCGGTCTTCACGTCCCAATAAATAGTTCCGTGTTCAAAGGTTTGATAAACTAATCCATTTTCATTCTTCTGTTCACTGCTAGTTGGGTAACCTAGAACCCCCCATTCAGTTCCATTCTTTAAATACGTTTGATAAATACCGCCAGATACATCAAAAGAGCCTGTCTTTTCGCTCCAATAAATATTTCCTGTTTCAAACGCTTGATAACAGCCTCCATTAATCAAACCACAATAACCTTCAGTTGTTATCTTTTTCAATTTGCTTTTTACCCCACCAAGTTCTTCCCATTTCTTAGTCGCAAAATCACGAATCGCCCAGGCTCCCGTCCTTATATCCCAATAAATAGTTCCGTGCTCAAAAGTTTGATAAACTAGTCCACTTTCGTTTATCAACTCACTACTGGTTGGATAACCAAGGGCTCCCCACTCAGTCCCATTCTTTACGTACATTTGAAAGATACCTCCAGATACATCAAAGGAACCTGTCTTTTCACTCCAATAAATGTTTCCTGTTTCAAACGCCTGATAACAACCTCCATTAATTAAACCACAATACCCATTAGTTATTGTTTTTTTCAGTTTGCTCTTTACTCCACCAAGTTCTTCCCATTTCTTAGTCGCAAAATCACGAATCGCCCAGGCTCCCGTCCTTATATCCCAATAAATAGTTCCGTGCTCAAAAGTTTGATAAACTAGTCCACTTTCGTTCTTTTGTTCACTACTAGTCGGGTAACCAAGAAACCCCTTTTCACCATTCAACTCTTGCCATTTTTTAAACACTTCTCCTTTAATTCCCCATGCATTGCCATTTTCTTCATTCTCATAAATAAAACCGTTCTCAAATTGCTGCCGAGAGCCTCCCTCCAGCTTTTCCACTTCACCAATTGGATAGCCCAATATGCCCCACTCCGTCCCTTGTTCAAACCAATAATCAAAAACTTTACCTTTCCTTATGCTATGCGCCCCAGTCTTTTTTGTCCAATAAACAAATCCATTTTCGAACACCTTATAGCATCCGCCTTCAGCTAAACCGCATGCCTCATTACTCTCTTCCACACCTAAATAACTTTTTTGTCCTCCAGCCAATTCATAAAACTTTTCAATCTCGGACTGTTCAGCACCACCATCCGTTATCCCAGAAAACCAATCCTCAAAATAATGATAAAAATTCCGATTACCATACGACCCACAATATGCCGTCCCATACCCTGCCGCCAGCGCCCCGGCATTTGGCTGATAAGGCGTATACCGATATAACGCCGAAGTCGCCAAATTCCGCACATTCACTACCGACCCCCCACAATCCTTATTTGGGTTATATTGTATATAGTTCTCACCTAAAGGATAATTTGTCCAACCACCATTTAATACCGCCCTAAACATCCCGGCCGCATTCCTCACCTGATTTTTAAATCCATAATATTTCTCTGAACACGCCGCCGTATCCGGACATCCATAACCCGTCGCCGCCCGATATTGCCGACTATTAGGATAAGTATCGGTAATTAATCCCTGCTCTTTTTGCAATAACACAATCAAAACCTGCGGATTAATTTGATAATCCTGCGCCGCCTGCCAAATAATATGTGCCGCCGTTTCCCCCTCACCAATCGTCTCCCCATCGCCAAACAATTCTTCCGACAAGCACACAAAATGCCCATTCTCAAAATGCCACTTCAAATTTGGGTACCTTATCGTCAAATATTCATAATCGCCCTGTTTTGTATTATTGCACGGATTTTTCGCTGTGAGAAATGCCTGAATCTCCTCTTCCGTCATTGCATCATATCGTGACATTTGGTAATCCGAAATAATATTTCCCGGATCAAAATTCGCCAAATTCGCTGCTTCCACCTCGTCCGCATTATTAAAACTATTCCTTAGAAATGTAAACAAAAACACTGCAAAAAACACCGCCATCATTACAAACCAAATCCGAGTATCTCGCCTTCTCACTCTCATTCCCCCCACTGTCTTATTGTCACATTTTTCCACCCACATCATAATTCTACCTCTTTAGTAATCACTTCTGTCTCTTCCCCTGACTTCATATTAATAATAACCGTTGTTTTTCCACTCCCAAGACTGCTCACCCACACATTAAAGCCTTCACAAGTCGAAGTTGATGCTGAACCAAAAATCGGCACCATCTCAGTATACAAAACCTCATTGCCCCGCACTATATTCATTTCACAACTACCATTTGTCAGGTATTGATCAATATTTACCCTAACTACTAAATAATCTCCTGATACCTCAAGGTGCGTAATTGCTCCAGTCAAAACCCCACTATCATTTGGATCAGGACCATCAAACTTTACCACATCCGCATTTGCTTGCGGCTCTTCTTCTTTTAGAGTCTCTTCTTTCTTTTCTTCAGTTTGTTCAACCACCTGATTTTCATCTCTTTCTTCTTTCGGTTTCTTATCCCTAAAATATCCATCCCACACAAAATAACACACTACTATGGCCGCCACTAACAAAATCAAAAAGAATAGCCTAGAAATCCATTTTTTACTGCGTTTTCTTCTTCTTGCCATTAAGGAGCCTTTCTCCTTTAATCATAACAGGTTTAAAAAGATTTGTAAACCTTACGCTAAATCTATCCCCAAAATCTCCGCCGCTTTTTCTAGAACTTCCCTTTCTTCTTCTGACGCCGACAACATTTTTGCTTTGAATAATTCTACTGTCTTCTCGTGCCGATAGTCTAACACCTCTAGGCTTCTCGCCTCACCTGGGTTTTTCTTTAATACACCCTTCCCCACCAAATTATCAATATGCTCCGCTACCGCTGATACGCTCGATAGTTCAAGCCCCGCCATAATTTCCCGATAGGATGGCGAATACCCCTTTTCTTCCTCGAAATCCTCAATAAACTGAAGAACTGCTAATTGTTTTTTTGTCAATTTCATAATAGTCATGTTATAATTATAAATAATGAGTAAAAATAAATCAATCGATGGGCTTACGGTTCGCGATGCCAAAAATCCGACACCAGAGATAAAAAAGCCCGCTAAACCAACCCCGAAACCTACCAAGGCTAAACTTTCTGCTACTAAAAACCCTGTTAAAAACATTAACATCCCTAACTCTGAACCAACTGAACCAGTTGAGGTCACAGTTGTTCACGAAAAAACACAGATTGTCGAGGACTTTCTAAAACCCGTCCAAGCTTTCAATTTTGATGGCGAAGAACTTACCCCTTCTAAAGAACCTACCAAAAAATCTAAAAAGGACAAAAAATCTAAAAAAGAAAAACCAGAAAAGAAAAAGCCAGGTAAAGTCCGCCGCATTATTTCTATTATTGTTCTCGTCATTGTTCTTGCCCTTATTGGCCTTGTTACCTGGGCCGTCCTTTGGGGCAACGATATCATCGCCAAAATCACCGGCGGCCAAGGTAACGTCTTCGATCTCATCAAGTTTATCGAGCCCACTTACGACCCATTAAAGACTGACTCTAATGGTCGCACTAATATTCTTGCCTTTGGTACTAGCGGTTACAATATGGCTGGCGATGAAGGACGTGGCGTTCACGCTGGCGCCCAGCTCACCGACTCTATTATGATGATTAGTTTGAACCAAGAAACCGGCGACATTGCTATGCTTTCCCTCCCTCGTGACCTTAAGGCCTCCACTACTTGTACTGCCACTGGCAAAATCAATGAGCTCTACTGGTGTCGTGGTGGCGGAGCAGATGTTTCTGCCGAACAGGAAGCCGCAGCTGCTGGCGCCTTAATGGCCGAAGTTGGTGATATCCTTGGTGTAGATTTTCAATACTTTGCCCACCTAAACTGGGGCTCGCTCATCTCCATTGTCGATATTTTAGGTGGCATCACCGTTACTCTTGATGAGGGTATCTACGATTATTACTGGACTGGCGCCGTTTATGAGCCGGGCGTTGCGTACACTTTAAACGGCGAGCAAGCCCTTGGATTATCCCGTGCTCGTCACGGTACTTCTGGCGGCGACTTCTCCCGCGGTTCTTCTCAACAAAAAATTCTTATTGGTATTAAAAACAAAATAATCGAAAAGGAACTTTCTATCACCGATATCATCGGCCTTGCTTCTGCCCTTGGTGATAATTTCCGCAGTAATTTTTCTATTGATGAATTAAAATCCGCTGCCCATCTCACTTTTGACTTTGACTTTGACAGTATGCGTCAAATATCTCTCTGGCCAGACTATATGCGAACTGGCACTCTCGAAAATGGTATTTCTTATGTCTTCCCTCGCGCCGGTACTTATAGCTATGGCAATATTCAAGCCTATGTTGCCGAAAACCTTAACAACGATCCTCGCACTTATGAACATCCTGCCATCGCTATCTTTAATGCTACCGGTGAAGCAGGCCTAGCCAGTACCGAAAAAACCAAACTCGAAGCCGAAGGCTACACCATCAACGCTATCGACAACGCCCCAGAAGACACTAAATTCGAAGACAAAATCACCTTTTATAGCAATCACGCTAAGCCTGGCACCGAAGATATGCTCCAAAAGTATTACGAACTATATCAAGACCAAATTAAATCCCTCTCCGACGCCCCCGCTTCACTCCCCCGCGACTACGACTTCATCATCGTCCTCGGCCCCTCTCCCGCTGAAGAAGAAGAGCCGACAGTTGATGAGTAAAATATAGTAAATATTTGCGCATTGAACGAGCCCAATTAAAAATAACAATTTCACAGGACGAGCACGGAACTGTAATTCCGGCGCGGTCCTGCCTGAAATTGTTATTTTTGATCTGGCGCGAGTAAAGCGTGCAAATATTTACTATATCTTACTAATAATTAGTTTCCGGTCTCTACCCTCTCCCTCAGAGTGAGTATCAATATCCGAATAATCTTGCGCCAATTTATGTACTACACGTCGGTCCGCTGCATTAAGATTAATCTCCATCGGCTGACCCGTTTCTCGCACTTTTCTAATCCACCCTTCCGCCTTTTCTGCAATTCTGTCTGCACGCTGCCTCTTATAGCTCGCTACATCTACATTTACTCTCACTACTTCTGCTCCTCTCGAAACCAGAGCCATTGACACAATATGCTGAAGCGCCCGCAAATTATCTGCATTCCGCCCGATTAGAAGCGAATTTAATGACGTTGATGGAACTGATAATTGTATTACCTCATCGTCAATTGTCGACGACACCGCTACATTAATTCCAAAGAAACTAAGTAGGTCTTCTAGGTACTTTGCAGCAAACCTAATTGATTCATCTTTATCCATTTGTTATCTCCTTTTCTTTTTAATATCCTTTGCGGAGATTCTGGTTATTTTTGTTCCTGTTTTTTTATTTTCCACCACTTCAGCTTCTTTAATTTTTTTAAGTTCTTTAGTCATCGCTTTATCGGTCGCATCATCCATCTCCTCTCGTGCCCGACTAAAGATAATTTTTTGTTGCAAAATCGTAATCATATTAGATAAGAAATAATAAAACGCCAAAGCCCCGTGTAAATTCACCATGATGATAAACATCATTATTGGCATCATCTTAGACATCTGACCTGTCGTCATATTATTAATATCACTATCTTGGAGTTCTTTGCCTTCCTTTGCTTCCCGAATCAAATCGCGGAATTTCTTACTCTTTTCCGACTTGCCAGAAGGCATTTGTTGCTTCGTCACAAAATACTGTGCAAACGCCGCAAATATCGCACAAAACAGCATAAATACCGCACTCCAGCTAAACTTCGCCGGGTTAATCACATCGCTCGCTTTGGCGCTCATATTAATCACGCCAAATAGTTGTGGGTGAAAATCATACTCTGCCTTCTCTTCCGCCGGAATATCATTATTAGCCAAGTCTGCAAGATACACTTCCTGCTTCTCTTCCAACGTCCGAATTTCCGATCCCTCATATGCTACAATATCATACGCACGGTTCATTAAATTATCTATTGGCATCGGCGTCGCAATCACCCGAATCGCCGAAAAAATCGCAATAAAAATCGGGAGTTGAATTAAAAGTGTCGCAATTGAAGCAAAAGGCTTAATATTGTATCTTTTATAAAGATCCATCGTCTGCAACGATTCTAATTGTTTATTCCCATTACAATTTTTCCGAATCTGTGTTAATTCCGGCTGAATCTTCCGCATTAACTTCGTCTGGTTTAATTGCTTCTTAGTTAATGGCCACATCAAAAGCTTCACTAAAATCGTAAAGATAATAATTGCTAGACCAAAATCATGCACCAAATTAAATATTACAAACAAGATATTAACAATCGGTCTTACCAAAATTAAATCAATAAAATCAAATGGCCCACCAGTCATAATTGAGCCGACAATAAACGCTATAATAAGCGCCCAAATAATAATTTTCTTCACACTCCAATTTTTCATCTTACTCCTTATTATAACACACCTTCGCCTCGGCGACTAGTTCCCCCAGCTTTTTTTCTAATTCGGAAAATGGCATATCAAGCACCTCTTTCGAAAACACCACAAAAATATAATCATATTTCTTTGGCACCAAATCAAAATTTAATCTAAGAGCCTCATAAACCCTTCTTCTAATTCGGTTTCTTTTCACCGCCGATTTCACTACCTTTTTTGATACCACCACAGCTACTCTCGTAAAACCCCGTTCGTTATTCAAAAAAACTAACGACATCCCTGGTCTTCTAATCGTCTTCCCTTTCTGATACACAAACCTCACCCCGCCCCGCGAGTGAAACCGATATTTCTTACTTAACATATATATATTATATAATAAATAAGCCCCTCCGGGGCTTATTTTATGCGGTCAGTCTTGCACGTCCTTTTAAGCGTCGGCGGGCAAGTACTTTCCGGCCATTAGCAGTGGCGTTTCTCTTCATAAACCCATGCTCAACTTTACGTTGGCGTTTGTGTGGCTGATATGTTCGTTTTGGCATATTATTCCTTAAAATTTATTATTATTCAAATTCTTGTTATAGTATAGCGCATTTTTCCACATTTTTCAAGCAGTTTTCCACACGCTTCTCGCTAAAAAATTTTTCTTGTGGAAATTTTTACCCCTGTTTATCCAAACTACATATTATAAAACATTTTTTACCACCAAAAACCTGTGGAAAACCTCCGCCTTCTGTGCTATACTCATATTAATTAAGGAGGATTCATGTACAACGTCTGGGAAAACGTCTTGGCTGAAATCGAGCAAAAAATTTCACCTGCCAATTTCTCTACCTGGTTCCAAGATACTTCTCTTCTTTCTAACGAAGACGGCGATATCACTATCGGTGTTAAAAATAGTTTCTACGTCAAGCAACTCCGCGCCAAATATCTCACCATTATTACCGACGCTCTTACTAAAAACGGCATCACCGTCAAAAACATTAACTTCGAAGTTAAATCCAACATTAAGCCTAAAATCCGTCCCCGCGAAATCTCTACAGGATTAAACCAAAAACCTTCCAATATTAAATCCATCAAAAAATCCTCCACCGAAAACAACAATGGTCTCAACGAAAAATACACCCTAGATAACTTTGTCATTGGTAGCAACAACGACGTCGCTGTTGCCGCCGCGAAAAGCATCATCAAGGCTCCCGGCACCCGCTGCAATCCTTTCTTCCTCTACGGTGGTCCTGGCCTTGGCAAAACCCATCTCGTCCAAGCCATCGGCAATGAACTTCTAAAAAACAACCCTAACTACAAAATTCTCTATACCCCAGTTTCCCGCTTCTTCTCTGATTTTATCGACGCCATCCAAAGCGGCAAAGGTAAAGATTTTAATCGTAAATTCGAAAAACTCGATTGTCTCATTATCGATGATTTCCAGCAGATTATGAATAAGGAAAAATCTCAGGAAGAATTCTTTAATATTTTCAATAATCTTTATCAACTCAACAAACAAATCATTGTCACATCCGATCGTCTCCCTAACCAAATCAAGACCGTCGACGAACGCCTCGCCTCACGTCTCACTTGGGCCGGTGCTTTTGACCTCGGCCTTCCGAAATTTGAAGACAAATGCGCCATCCTTCGCGCCAAAGCCGAGTTTATGGGCGCCGAAATTGAGCCAGAAGCCATCGAATATATCGCCGAAAACGTCAACACCAATATTCGTGACCTCGAAGGTGAGTTATCTACTATTCTCTTAATGTCGGAAGTTCGCGGTCTCACCCCTTGGGAACTCATCCAAAATGGCGCCGCTAATATTAATAAAAGCAGTAAGCTCCGCCCCACTTCTAGTAAGCAGGTTATCGAAAAGGTCGCTAAATTCTATAACCTCACCACTAAAGAAATGTGCGGCAAATCTCGCGTCAGTCATATCAAGACTGCCCGCCAGGTCGCAATGTTTATTTTATCCAAAGAACTCTCAATGAGTACCACCAAAATCGCTACTGAGGTTGGTGTCAAAGACCACACTACCGTCATGCACGGCATCAGAAAAATTGAAAGTGACCTAAAACTCAACTTCGCTCTTCGCGACCAAATCTAAGCTATCAAGGAGAAAATCTATGGCTAACTCACTAAAAACTAGTAATGTGGAAATCCTGTGCAAATCTCTGCGAAAATCCCTGCGAATTTTCCGCGCAAATCCTTGTGAAAAACTCACACCCGCCACACCCACTCGTGCAAAACTCCATTTTCCCACCACACTTTTCACACCAAAATCACAGCTTTATTCACAGCTCTCTCACCCTATACCTACTCAATTTTTTCCACTATTCCACAAACACTATTACTATTACAACTTTAATAAATTAATAATAAAATAATTAAAAAGGAGCTAAAAAATGGAAATTGAAGTCACACAAGAAAAACTCGCCAAAGCCTTAAATAATGTTAGCCGCATTGCGGTTGGTAAGGTTACTTTACCTATATTAAATAATGTACTAATCCGAGTAAATAATAAAAAGGTTTCCCTCACCACCACCAACCTTGATATGGCCATTGTTGATTTTCTTCCCGTTTCCAACTCCAAAGATGGTGTTATCACTGTCCCCGCCAAGCTCCTCGCTGAATTTATTTCCAATCTCCCCAAAGGCGAAAAAATCACCATCTCGGAAAAAGATCACAAAATCACCATCTCCGCTGGCAAATATAAATCAGTTATTAATGGTTCCCCTGCCGACGATTTTCCAGAACTCCCCGAACTTTCCGAGAAAAACGCCGTCGTCTTTAAACTTGGTGTCGAAGAGTTTAAAAACGGTATTTCCAGCGTCGCCATCGCAAGTTCTAACGATTTAACTCGCCCTGCTCTCACTGGTATCTATTTCAACACCTACGACAAGACCCTCGCCATCGCCGCGACCGACGGCTACCGTCTCGCTGAGAAGAAACTCATTAAAAACGTCCAAAGCGAAATTGCCGTCATCGTCCCTGCTACCACTCTCCAAGAAGTTCTTCGCTCTCTAAGCGACGAAATGGAAGAAGTTGAAATCTCATTTAACGATGACCTTGTCCGCTTCCGCCTTGGCGAAGTTGAAATTATCTCCAAACTTATCGACGCCAGTTACCCAGATTATCGCCGTCTTATTCCAAAAGACAACGACATCAAAGTAGAAGTTAGCCGCGATGAACTTCTCCGCGTCACTAAACTTGCCGCTCTCTTTGCCCGCACGGTAAACGGCGCCATTATGTGTGAAACCAAAAAACCTAACATCTTCTCGGTTAAATCCCTCGCTTCCGAACTTGGCGAAAATGATTCTACTATCGAAACCAAAGTCGAAAAAGAAGGCAAGATTCGCTTGAGTGCCCGCTTCTTAACTGATGCCTTAAACGCTCTTGATTCTAAAGATATTGAAATTGAATTTACCACCCGTCTCACCCCAATGGTCCTAAGAAATAAGAAAAAAGACGATTATACTCATATCATAATGCCACTTAACTCATAATGCTTATTAAATCTATCACCCTCACCAATTTTCGAAACCACACCCACTATCATCTTGATTGCCAAGATGACACCACCTTGATTCTAGGTAAAAACGGCTGTGGTAAAACTTCAGTCCTTGAAGCCATTTATATTTTGACTCGCGGCAAAAGCTTCCGTGCTTCTGACCCTGACATCATCAAACGCGAAACTAATTTTTACCGTATCGAACTCGTAAGCGACACCGGCGAAAAATCCGTTGCTACCTTTGATGGCGAAACCAAGACCTTTACCATTATGGATAAAAAATCCCGTCGTCTTCCTAAAACCCACAAACACCCCGTCGTTCTTTTTCTCCCGTCCGATTTAAACCTCATTAGTGGTTCTCCTTCCCGTCACCGTGACTATTTTGACCGCCTATTCTCGGAACTCGACGAAAAATATGCTAGTTCCCTTTCGAAATACGAAAAATCTCTCCGCCAACGCAACGAACTTCTAAAAACCGACACCGTCAAAAACTCCGATTTATTTTCCTGGAACCTACTTCTTGCTAAATACGGCTCCTATATCAAAGAAGCCCGCGAAAGCTTCGTAAACTATATCAATAAAGATCTTGAAAAAACATACTTTCAAGTTGCGAACCACGAAGATCATCTTACTCTCAACTATCAAACCGAAATTTTAAAAAATTCTGAAGATTTCTATCTTAAAAATCTCGAAGCGAGCCTTGAAAAAGATTTGTACTCAAAACATACTAATTTTGGAATTCATCGTGATGATTTTATCTTTTTCTTTAATAGAAAACCTGCCGACGGTTCTGCCTCGCGCGGTGAAACTCGTTCTATCATTTTAGCGCTCAAATTTATTGAAGCCAATATGATGAAAGACTTTCTTCACCAAAAACCACTCGTCTTACTTGATGATGTTTTTTCCGAATTAGACGACACGCGCCGTAAAGCCCTCATCAAAAACTTCAAACACCACCAAATTATTTTAACCAGCGTCGAAGACGTAAATCTTAATTACTAGCCACACTATTATAATATTCAATAAATGCAATCACTGGGTTTTCTGTTCCCTCAAAGAACCGGAGATTATTATAAGCCGTCCCATCTCCATCATATTGCCTCAAAGACTCTTGAGCTCGTGCGAGCGACACATATCTCTGCGCATATTTATAAGTCTCCCAATCACCATTGCTACCAGAGTTTACAAACGCTGCTCCCGATGCCAGTCTCTTTTCGCGTTCATTGGCATTAAGAAACCTTTTCACCATATTTAATATATTAGTCACAAAAGACACCGAGCCACTCCCGCTCATTGCTGAATCCAAAATTCCCCCATCTACCACCCCCACTGGCGTAATTCTTTCGTCATTATAAATAATAAACTGTGCCAAATCAGAATTATTCTTGATCGTCCTCACTCCATTAGATAGCACCGTGTTTTTCTCCACAAAATCAATAAACGAAGCATCATTATAAATGTTATCAAGCGTAGAAGTATCAAAAGTCGCCACCATCGTGCAACCGCTTGACCCTACCGCCCCTACCGTCCCGAGGGTTTCGCAATTCCCAAAATTAGTCAAAAACGCATTCTCATTATCTTCCGCAAAAGTCACTGGCAGTAAACTAGAAACCGCCGCCCCCACCACCTTCGAAAAACTCGCCACATTCCGGAATATCGACCCCGCCTTCATACTAGAAACTGCGAGTTTATACATAATTGACCCGAGAAAAGTATTTCGAGAAGTTATATCAAATGGGCTCCGGCTCATTCTGTCTACTTCCGCATCAAGCGCTAGAACCGCATTATTTAATCTTGCATAAGCCTTCACCGAAGTCTCATCGCCAGCCGTCGCACCACTAGCCTTAGCTAGTTCTTTTCCCACATTCACTGCTCCTTCAACTAATAATTCCCCACCAGCAACTCCCTTAATATCTTTAAATCCATTTTTCACCAAAGAACTATTCACGGTAGGCGTGATTTTGGATAGTACTTCACCAAGCGCTGTCTTCCCCCAATTAATTAACCGGCCAATCGAGCCTTTTATTCCTCGCGCAGAGGAAGCCACGGTTTCTTCTATTCCATCACCCGCACTCGCCGCCCCAAGCTGGTTTTCTACCGTTTTCAAAATTCGATCCGATGAATAATTCTCTACTTTTTCAACATTCACTTTTTCACCAGACAAAACCGAGTATAAACTGTGCGACTCCAGCATACTACCCTTTACCGTCACCATCTCACCAGTTTTTACATCCACCACTTCCAAATCATCTTCTTTATACAAATAATTCATCGTTTCGTTAATTCGCGACTCATTTCCGAGTCCGGCTTTCATCTTACTAATGTTTTCCATAAACGCCACGAAAAACACGCTGGACTTTTGCTCCTTTGAGATTGTATCAGCCGTGTTAAGGCTACTCGCCGCATTTAAGGTCGCTTGATTACTATCTACCGCAAAAGTTTTGTCCTTCACGCCATCTACAAAAGTCTCCGCATTATTAGAACCAGTATCCGCCCCTACTTCACCATATTCATAATAACTCTCGCCGGTTTTTTCATTTTTCTTTTCGTAAAGCCCTACACTATCTACGTCGATATCACTTCCCTCGCCTACCACCTTTGTCATCACTTCTTCAAAACTATCTTCTCCCGAAAAATTATTTCTTGATACCCCTAGCCTCTTAAACACTTTTTGTGCCGACTTGTCATAATAATATGCCGCTCGTGAATAAGTCGACTCGTTAAATGCTTTGTAGAGTACTGCATTGCTATTTACTTCGCTCGGGAAATCTTTTGACGAAATTATTCGGTCGTTCATTTTCAAACTTAAACTCGTTCCCGCTTGGTTTGCCTCCACAAATCCACCATCTTTAACATAACCCACCAGCACCCCGTTCTTTTTAAGCTTCTCGACCGTATTTTCTGGTATATTCCCTTCGTAAAGCGCCTGCTGAAAAATCAAAATCTTGCTTTCCACCGCATCCGCATACTGCACGTCAGTTTCTTCAATTAATCTTTCCGAAATCGCCGAAGGAATTAAATTCCCCGAACTAAAAAACACCGTAAAAATCACAATTATCGCCGTGATAAACGCCGCCGCCGAAAAACTTTTCTTCATCTTGCCACTTTTTTTAGATTTGTTACCGGTGACCGAAGAAATAATTTGATTATTTGAAAGCGCCGCTTCTTCGCTAGACTTTAAAGACTCTTCCGCTGACATATATAAATTATAACATATTCCTGGTATAATATAAAATATGGTTAGAGTTGAAAAAATCATTCCTGGCGGCCAGGCGCTCGGCACGATGCCGGACGGCAAAAAAATTTTTTTCTGGAACGCACTCCCAGGCGAAGAAGTGATTAGTTGCGACATTACCAAAAATAAATCAAATTTTACTGAAGCCATCGCAACTGAAATTTCCCACCCTTCCCCTTTTCGTGTTGAGCCAAAGGATGTTTGTTTTCTCTCTACTTCTCCTTGGCAAATTTTAGATTATGATTACGAATTAAAACTAAAACCAGAATTAGTGGTCGAAATCTTCCGCGAACACCAAATCGATATCAAAACTCCAGATATCATCACTGATGGTAAAGATTATTATTACCGTAACAAAATGGAATACGCTCTTTATTGGGACAACGAATCACAAGAAATCAAACTCGCCTTTCACGCCCGTGGCTCTCATCGCAAAATCCCAATTAAAAAATCTTCCATCGAACGCCCCGAACTATTTAAAATAGCCACCGAAATTGTCGCTAAATTAAATGCCGACCACGAAGAGGCCCGTAAATACCAATCACTCCTTCTTCGTTGTAATCAATCTGGTGAAATCTCCGGCGGGCTTTTTGAAAACGGTCATCCGCATCCAGTTTTTCAAAACCTCACCGACACGCTCTTGGGCCACGAATATTCCTATTCTCCTAACGGCTTTTTCCAAATTAACTTACCAGTTTACGAATTAGCTCTAAAAGAAATCAAAAAGCATATTACCACCGAAAAAGTCCTTGATCTTTATGCCGGTGTCGGCACCATCGGCCTCTCCGTCGCCCAAGGCCACAGCCTCACGCTCGTCGAATGCGACCGCTCCGCCTTTGTTGAACTAGCCAATAATGCTAGGGGCGCCCCGTTATCAGTCTTAGCCAAATCCGAAGATGCACTCGCCTATATCGCTCCCGACCAAACCGTAATTGTTGATCCCCCAAGAGCCGGCTGTGACTCCAAACTCATTAACAAACTAAACGAAATAAAACCTTCAACTATTATTTATCTTTCCTGCAATCCCGCCACCCAAGCCCGTGACGTCAAAATGCTCCTAGAAAACTATCACATTAAAGAAATCAAATCTTTCAATTTCTTCCCCCACACTCCCCACATTGAAAACTTAGTTGTGTTATCATTATAGTATGAAAAAAATAAACCAAAACCGTTTATTTATTATAAATAATGCACTTATTTTCGCACTGACTGCCACTTTTGTTCCTATCACCTTAATTTTTGGTTCCGTAGCGTCTCAAAAAGACGGCGGACCGTTTGCTTATTGGCAGCACATTGTTACCTTTACTATTTTAAGTAACATTTTTCTCGGTATTATTGCTTTAATTGCCGCCTGTATTGGATACCATAGGATTAAAACCAAACGTCCTTTACCCAAAAAACTTCTCACTTGGTATCTTATCGCTACTACCTCCGGTATGCTAACAGTCCTAACCGTTATTTTCTTTCTCGCGCCTATGCGCGCCGCCTCTGGCAAAAACTATTTTGATATGTTAATTGGCCCTATGTTTTTCCTACACTTTTTTGACCCCGTACTTGCTGCAATCACCTTCGTCTTTCTAGCCGGCAAACAAAAAATTACCAAAACAGAATGTCTTCTCTCACTTATACCGCCCATCATTTACGCTATGCCATATATAATTTGTGTCGCTATTTTACACGTTTGGCCAGATTTTTATGGTCTCACCTTTGGCGGCAAGAATTATTTGCTATTCTTAGTTTGTGCAGTTTTTTGTACGATAGTTTATGGCATTTCGTCCCTTCTCGCCTATTGTCATAATCGCCAAACTGCGCTAAAATAATTACCAAGACGGAAAGGTGGCCGAGCGGTTTAAGGCGCACGCTTGGAAAGCGTGTAAAGGGGCAACTCTTTCGCAGGTTCAAATCCTGTCCTTTCCGCCACTTAGGAAAAATTTATGAGCGAAAACATTATCGAATTAAAAAAACTAACTAAGCGCTACGGTTACGGCGATACCGAATCATTCGCCTTGAAAGATTTCGATCTTACTATTAAGCGTGGCGAATTTATTATGATTATGGGTCCTTCCGGTTGCGGCAAGACCACATTATTAAACATTATCGGCTTGTTGGACCGCGCCACTAGCGGTGAATACTCCCTAAATGGCGAAAATGTTGCCGGCATTTCATCACGTCGCAAAGCCCGTCTTCGCGCCAAGAAAATCGGCTTCATCTTTCAAAATTTTAATCTCATTCAAGATTTGTCCGTGCTTGAAAATGTCGCACTTCCACTTGTTTATGTCAATCAGCCCCGCACTGTCCGTTTAAAGAACGCCTCCGATGCCCTTAGTCGTTTCCATCTTCAAGAAAAAGAATACTACCTTCCTTCCCAACTCTCTGGCGGTCAGCAACAGCGTGCCGCGATTGCTCGCGCCATCGTCAGCGACCCGGAAATCATTCTTGCCGACGAGCCGACTGGTAATCTCGATTCCCGCGCCTCCACGGCCGTAATGGAAGAACTAAAATCCATTCACGCCGAGGGTAATACTATTATTATGGTGACTCACAACCCTGCTCTCACAGTTTATGCCACGCGCGTGATTAATATGTTAGACGGCCAAATCGACACCGATATTAAGACCGTTTCCGACCAAAACCTACCTCAAAAAATTGAAGTCAAACGTGGCAAACGCCGTAAACGCAAATTATCTAACCGGAGGAAAAAATAATGGCCTCACTTTTTCGTACTCATTTTAGGTTGGCTTGTACTTCCATCAAAGAAAATCGTACTCGCTCATTCCTTACTTGTCTTGGTATTGCTATTGGTATTGCCAGCATCATTTTGATTCTTTCACTCACCGGCAGCGTTTCTAATCTTATTAGTAGAGAAGTCGCTGATGTTGGCTCCGATCTAATTGTCGTCCGTCCAAGCACCACCAAAGATTCTGTTACTACCATTATTGAAGAACTTACTTCTTCAAATTCTTTTGAAAAAAGTAACCTCGCCTTATCTGACGTTAATTCCATCCAGAAAATTGAAGAAGTTAAAGCTGTTGCACCTATCGCTGTAGCTCATGGCACTATCACTAACGAAGACAATACGGTTGCTTCCGCCATTATTCTCGGCACCAACCCAGATCTTAATGTCATCGAGCCGCTCGCTCTTCGCTATGGCACCTTCCTTACTGATAAAAACAAAGATAACGCCGTTGTCATCGGCCAGATGCTTTCACTTCTTCTTTATAATACTTCTAACCCCGTCGGTCGCACGCTCAAATATCACGGCAAGACCTTTATGATCATAGGCGTTCTTGAGGAAATCAAAGACACTATCAACTTTAATAATGTGGATTACAACAATGCTCTCATTATGGACGCCAATCTCCTTGAGGAGTTGATGGGGTCGCTTCAGGTTCAACAAATTAATGTACGAGTTTCTAACACTGATAGTCTAGGTCCTGTAGCCGAAGCCATCACCGCCACTCTCACCGAAAGCAAAATGGGTGATACTAATTTCACCGTCGCTTATGGCAGCGACATCACTCATCCAGCCAGCGCAATGTTAAATATCATTTCCGGCATGCTTGCCATCGTCGCCGGCATTTCCCTAGTGGTCGGCGGTATCGGCGTAATGAACATTATGCTAGTTTCCGTCGCCGAGCGCACCCATGAAATTGGCATCAGAAAAGCCGTCGGCGCTTCGTTTGGCAATATTTTGACTCAGTTTATGTTTGAAGCTTTAATTCTATCAATACTCGGCGGTTTCTTAGGTGTCGTACTAGGCTATATTCTTGCCCTATTTGTTTCAGTTATTACCCCATTCACTCCGTATATTAGTTGGCAAATCCTTCTCACCACTCTTTGCACTACTGTCGCTGTTGGTATCATCTTTGGTATTTACCCAGCCCTTAAGGCCGCCAATAAGAATCCAATAGAATCATTGAAGCACTACCGCTAAATCACAAACCCTACCCGTGCTATAATAATATATATGAAAAAACTATTAGAAAAACTTCCTTTTTATAACCAATTAGTTTTACCTTATCATTTTGCGCAAGGTATCACCGCTGAGCTAAAATATCACTCCCCTGCGAAACATCTTCGCGTGATTGGTGTGACCGGTACCAACGGCAAGACCACCACCTGTTTTATGATTTGGAATATGCTAAATGCCGCGGGCTATAAGACCGGCCTAATGACGACCGTTGCCTATGGTGTTGATAAACTAAAACCCGAACTCGGCCATATGACCACGGTCGATGCGATGACCTTGAACCGCCGTATCGCCGAGATTAAAAATCAGGGTGCCGAGTTTCTTGTGCTCGAAGTCACCTCACACGCTCTTGCCGAATTTAGGACCCTTGGTATTCCCTTTGAAATCGCAGTATTTACCAATCTCACTCACGATCATCTAGATTATCATAAAACCATAGAAAAGTATCGTGCAGCCAAAGGCAAATTATTCAAAAAGGCCAAATTTAGCATCTTAAATGCTGATGACCCCACCACCAAATACTACAAAAATCTTTCCCATAAATATATCACATATGGTATAAAAAATGGCGAAAAACGCGCTACAGACATTAAACTCGGCGTTTCCGGCGTAAAATATTCACTAGGCGATATAAACATCAGTACCAAAATCCCCGGCGAGTTTAATGTCTACAATTCCCTTGCCGCCGCCCTAGTTGGTCAAAAACTTGGCCTTAAAAACGAAGAAATAGAAAAAGGTATCAGTAACCTTACTGAAGTCGAAGGTCGGATGAATGTGATTGACGAGGGTCAGCCATTCACCGTTATTGTTGATTACGCCCACGCCCCAGACGCTTTGGAAAAGGTTTTTGCCTCCGTAAAAGGTCATAAAGGTAGAATTATTTCCGTCCACGGCGGCGCCGGTCGTCGCGACCCTTCTACCCGCCCCATCCGCGGTGAAATCTTAGCCAAAAACTCTGACCTTGTCATTATCACCGAAGACGATTCCCGTGACGAAGATCCTGAAATCATCGCTCAAGGCTTCATCGACGGTGCTGTAAAAGCCAGTAAAACTCTCGGTAAAGACCTAATTAAAGAATTAGACCGCAAAAAAGCCATTGAACTAGCCCTAAAATCCGCCAAGCCTGGTGACCTAGTTTTGATTCTAGGCAAAGGCCACGAAAAAACCATTCTGCGCGCCGATGGTCCTCACGATTTTGAAGATATCAAAGTTGCAAAAAATGTATTAAAATCACTTTAATAATCTATTCAGGCTGGTATTCCGCAATACCATCAATAATCGTATCGGTCGGCATATTCATTGCCCTGGCAATCGCCACCGCACAAGCCATATAAGACACCACCGTTTCTCCTGGCACAAAAGTCGCCACTGACACGATTTCTGATTTAATTGACAAAGTCGCTTCCGTTCCCTTCGGGTATAATTTGGAATTCAAAATTTTCACGTCTGTGCCAGTTAGTCCATAGTCAAGTGTTGATTTAGCACCCTTAAACCCAGCAAAAGTTTCAAAATTTGCATCATCGTGATTCATCACCACAATTTCCGGCTTCATATCAAACAGAGTTTTCTCATCTTCCAAATATTCCTCCGCTGTCATATCCTTGAGAGATGAAGTTACGAAATTTGTTATTGCTGCCACGTGTACCGGCAACCCATAAAACACGTTATCTCTCAAAGTCTCCGCCGGTACCGTTACAATCACCACGTTTGCGCCCGCCTTCCACGCGTCTGACAAAAATTTATGAAGCATCCCTAATTTAAAAGGTTGGTCCGACGCTAGCACTGCCACTTGTTCCCCAGAAGCTCTCAAAATCTCGTGCACAAAATGTGCCACTGTCACCTTACCAGTCGTCCCGGTAATCGCAATTAATTTCATATCCTTCATCGGATTGCCGTAATACGACTTCAAAATCCCGGCCTTTAATTTCTGCCCCCGCGCTTTTAACCCACCTTTTTTGTTTTTACTCTGTGATTTCTCGCGCTTTTCCATACCTTAATTTTATCACCTTTCTTTTAAAATCAAAAACACTACCGTAATCATTCTAGTAATTTACACACTAAACTTACAATTAAATCTTTTTCCTTCGGCTCACTTTCTGCAATTAAAAGTGCCAGAGCCGTCAGCGCTCGGTCCGAAATCTTGGTTTCTCCATTTGCCGCCAGATGATAATTATTCATCGTGAGAAACAGCACAAATAAAAGCGCCCCAATCCTTTTATTCCCATCATAAAACGGGTGGTCTTTAATTACAAAATATAGTAGATGCGCCGCTTTCTCCGGCACGGAACGGTACAATTCTTCCCCGTCAAAACTCTGAAAAATTGCCGCAATGCTCCCGTCAAATCCCCCACCGCGCTTCTTGCCAAACAAATCCGACCCGTGGACACTCTTTCTAAGCTGGGCCACTGCCTTGTCGCACATTTCCACGGTTAGTTCCCTGCCCTTTTTAGCGCGATTCATAAACCGAAGATCGATTCGCCCATCATCATACTCCGCCAAAGTCTTAAAACTTCCCGCATATCGCGAAATCACTTCGAGCACCCCATTTGCTTCCCCTGCATCTAGTTCTAGTCGTGCTGTTAGGCGTCGTACAATCCCCATCATTTCTTCCACGTCGTGTAGTTTCCGAATTTCCTTCTTTTCCGCCAAAGTTTCCAGTCTCTTTTGGTTTACCGCTACGCCTGAAACTAAATATTTTCTAAGCACCGACGTCGCCCACACCCTAAACTGCGTCGCCTTTTTCGAATTCACCCGATACCCCACCGAAATAATCGCATCGAGATTATACATTTTGACCTGATAAGTTTTTCCATCCGGTCCAGTATGTGCATTTTTTGCACATACTCGTTTTTCATCGAGCTCGCCATCTTTAAAAATATTATTCAGGTGCCTAGTTATCACCGTTCTGTCTACGCCAAACAAATCCGTGATTTGTGCCTGTGTTGCCCAAATCGTCTCTCCCTCAGTATCAACATCAAAAACTACTTCCCCCCTTAACCCTTCATAAATCTCAATTCGTTTCTCACCTTCCATCTTAAATTCATTATAACATATGGTATAATTTGGGGTATGAAATTAGAGTTTATCCCAGTTAAAACCCGCATCGTCCATCCACCAAAAGATGACATTAAAGACATCATCGACTCTCTCGATGTAAAAGATGGCGACATCATCTTTATCACATCCAAAATTCTCGGTCTCCATCAAGGTCGCACCGTCAAAATCGGCGAAATACCAAAAGAGGAACTTATCAAAAAAGAAGCCGACCGCTACCTCGCCTTCGAGAATCAAACTGGCGATTTTCACGTCAATCTTACTGTTACTCAAAATGTCCTTATCCCTGCCGCCGGTATCGACGAATCTAATGCCAATGGTTACTACGTGATGTGGCCTAAAAAAATCGACCAACTTTGTCAGGAAATCCGTACCCACCTTATCAAAAAGCATCACCTAAAAAATCTCGGTGTGATTGCTACCGATTCCCACACTACGCCTCTGCGTTGGGGCGTCACCGGCATTACTATTGGCCTTGCCGGCGTGGAGTCTCTAAGAGACATCCGCGGTGAGCCAGATTTATTTGGCCGCAATATGCATATTACCAAAGTTAATCTCATCGACCCTCTCACTAGTATGGCCGTCCTTTTAATGGGCGAATCCAATGAATGCACCCCCATCGTCATTTTGCGGAATTATCACGGTATTCCATTTTCCGACACCGCTTCAATGGCGGATTTCAAAATTGATCCCGACACCGACCTCTACTCCCCGCTCCTTAATGTTCTTCCGAAAACCACTACCGATTTATGATATAATCGGCTTATGGATCAAACATTATTTCTCTGGCTCAGCGTTATTGTAATCTTTAGCCTCGGCACCCTCGCCCATTTTCTCTACGACCTAAGCCACGAGAACAAAATTCTCGGACTATTTACCGCCGTCAACGAATCCACTTGGGAGCACGTTAAAATTGCCATCACTCCTACTCTTCTCTGGTCACTTATTGATGGCTATTTTTATGGTGAAAATCCCAATTATTTTACTGCCAAACTTACTTCCCTTGCTGTACTTGCTTTCTTCATCCCACTTGTTTTTTATTCCTACACTCGCCTTTCTAAGAAGCCCATTCTTCCTGTCGATATTCTCATCTTTCTTGCCGCCATCATTCTTGCCCAACTAGCCTTCTTCGCTATCATTAATTTACCAGATTTCCCCTTCATTTCTTCTTATCTATCTGCTATCGGCACCTTCATTTTCTTTGGTGCCTATATGACACTCACTCTAATGCCGCTAAAACAAATTATCTTTAAAGACCCCACCAACGGCCAATATGGCTTCCGCGCTCACCGTAATTTCTTCAAACCACTAAAGAAAAACCCCCATAAAAAATAGCCCAAACTCGGCTACTTCAAAATGGCGGAAGCGAGGGGATTCGATCTGAGCGCGTCAGCGCGAAGAACGAGTCCCTATCTTTTGATGCACGCTCGAAGAGCGTGGCGGAAGCGAGGGGATTCGAACCTCCGAGAGCCTTGCGGCCCTACACGATTTCGAGTCGTGCGCCTTCAACCACTCGGCCACGCTTCCATTTCCAATTTTACCACATCTTCCGCTAAACCTCAACCCAACCTGTAAACATTGACAAAAAATCATAAGTGTGATATAATTAAAAGAGATATCCTGCGTTTAAGCTCTATAGGATAACGTACTTTTATTTTAGGAGGATTAAAAAATGGAAACCTGGAAGCATATAGTACAAGTGCTCGTAGTAGTAACCGTCAGTGTTTTAGGAACAGCTCCGTATTTCGTAATCGCAGAAGGAATTAAGAAAAGACCACTCATTCGCTGCATAATAGTCTTCATCACGTACTTCTCTATGTCTATGTACATTTACCTAGTACGCGACGGCGTACTTTAATACTAAAAAGGAGAATAATAACTATGACTACGGAAGAAAAGCTTGCCATCATCGCGGAAATTCTTACCATTTTAGGACTTCTTCTATGTATGATTGTCCTCGTGTATTTTTCGTTGAAAAGCAAAAACTTAACCTATGCGTTATTAGCAGTCAGCCTGATAAGCTTCGTAATTTCCCTTTGCTTTGATCTTGATATAAGAATGTCCAAGAAATAATTAATCCCCAAGCCACTCTTAAATGAGTGGTTTTTTATTTTTATAAAAACCCACACAAATCCCTAAAATATGTTATAATAGTATCGTCACTCAAAAAGTGATGCTCATTTAATTTCTAGGTGGATGTTATAAACTAAACATCCACATATGTGCCCGTAGCTCAGTTGGATAGAGCGTCAGCTTGCGGAGCTGAAGGTCACACGTTCGAATCGTGCCGGGCATACCAAAATCGAAAAAACGAGAGCTTGCTCTCGGTTTTTTGATTTTGTGTATCGCCTGGCTAGATCCCCATCGTACCCGGCAAAAAAATGCCCTGGTATAGCCAGGGCTAAGGAAATACTTTAATGATTAAAATGTCTGAATTCGCACACCGTACGTGTTATGTATACACATACAACATACAAAATACATCTCACTGCGTATCCATCATAAGTGGGTATTAAAAGTCCAATGGGCGCAGCGACTACCAGGATACACCCGGCAGCAAGTAGCAGACCACGTTTGAAGGATTTCTGGTTCAGATTCATAATTTTTTCGATTGATAAAAACATTACTAGACCGCCAAATATCCCCAAAACGATAGGGGCAACATAGTTTAAAACAAACCTCATGCCATACTACCTCCTTAAAGTAATTCTTAATTCTTAAAGTACATCCCTATCTACTAATTATATCACACTTAAGCCTATTTGTCAATCAATCGATAATCGTTCACCGCTTTCAATAATAATTTAAAAAACCAAAATATATGTTACAATAAACTTATGCAATGGGACAAAATCACTAACATCATTTTATTAACTTCATTTGCCGTACTTGCAGTCTTTGTCGGGCTCGGTCTATATCAATGGATTGCTCGAAAATCCCTAAAAAAGGTCGACAAAAGACTTCTCTTTATGCCTATCCCACTCGCCCTAATGGCTGCCACCTACTTCATTTTTGACAAAATCTGCGTCCTAAATTATCGCCCCGACGGTTCCGGCGAACCTAGCTTCCCTTCTACTCACGTCATGGTCGTCGCAACCATCTTTTTCCTCACTACCCTAAATCTTAACAAATACGTTAAACAGAAACCCCTTCAATTCATTATTGAACTCTTGATGCTAGTTCTCCTCGCTCTCACCTGTGCTGGTCGCGTCCTCGCCGACAAGCACTGGCTCTCCGACGTCATTGGCGCCCTCGTTTTCGCCTTTATCTTCTCTGTTATCTATCAACTAATTCTTAAAATAGGAGCAAAAAAACATGGCCAGCATCTTCACGAAGATAATAAACGGTGAAATCCCCTGCTACAAAATCTACGAAGACGATAAAACCCTCGCCTTTCTCGATATTAATCCCGAGACCAAAGGCCACACCCTCGTTATCCCGAAAACTGAAGTCGACAAAATTTATGACCTCTCCCCCGAAGATTATGATGCTCTGATGCACACCGTGAAAAAACTCTCCAAACACCTAGAAAAAATTCTACAAAAACGCATCCTTTGGAAAGTTGTTGGCACCGACGTTCCTCACGCCCACGTCCACTTAATGCCACTAGATGACACTTGGTATCACGGCCGCCATCTTGAATTATCAAAAGACGAATTTGAACAAATCCGTAAGCAACTTGAATATTCGGCCTAAAAACAGATTTAACCCCAGCACTAAATTTTTGTCCATCTATGGTATAATCAAATTATGAAATTTTCAAGTAGTTACGAACCCAATCAATTTGAACCAGATATTTATGCCGCATGGGAAGCCGCCGGCGTCTTCAATCCTACCGTCTCTACCGTCCCCGTCGACGCCGACGGAAACGGCCACGACGACCGGTTGGAATCTGAAGAGAATGCTTTTTCGGAGCATGTTTGGCGACGGGCCAAACACGGAGCAAGCGAGCCCCGTAACGACGGGAGCGAGCTTGCGTTCCGAAAAAGCATTTCTTCAGATTCCACCTACTCTATCGTCATGCCACCCCCGAACGCCAACGGCAATCTCCATATCGGTCACGGCCTTACTGTTGCTCTTGAAGATTCTCTTACACGCTACTACAGATTAAAAGGCAAATCCACCTGGTACATCCCTGGCGCCGACCACGCTGGTTTTGAAACCTGGGTCGTTTATGAACGCGCCCTTGAGGCCAGCGGCCACACCCGTTTTGAATATGATCGCAACGAGCTCTACGCCCGTGTTTGGGATTTTGTAGCCCAGCAACGCGGCAATATGGAAGTCCAACTCCGCGCCCTTGGCGCCTCCTGCGCCTGGAACGACCTTACCTTCACTCTGGATGAAAACGTCGTTGACCGTGTCTACACTACTTTTGAAAAAATGTGGAACGACGGCCTGATTTACAGAGGCAAAAAACTTGTCAATTATTGCCCTAAGCACCAGACCGCTTTCGCCGACATCGAAGTCGAACACCAAGATGAGCCCGGTACCCTTTGGGACATTGCTTATGATGATATCATAGTTTCTACTACTAGACCCGAAACCTTGTTCGGCGATGTGGCCGTTGCCGTCAATCCAAATGACAACCGCTACCAAGACCGCATCGGCAAAAAAGTCCACTTGCCTCTCACTGATCGCGAAATCGAAATCATCGCCGATGAACACGCCGACCCTGAGTATGGCACCGGCGCTGTTAAGATTACGCCCGCTCACGATTTTGACGATTTCGAAGTTGGTGAACGCCACCATCTCCCCCAGATTCAGGTTATTTCTGAAGAAGGCCGAATGATTAACGTGCCAGATAAATACTACGGTCTTACCACCGCCGAATGTCGCAAGCAAGTCCTAAAAGACCTAAAGGAACAAGGCCTCTTAAAGGGTGAAAAGAAAATCACCCACTCTGTAGCGCACTGTTACAAATGTGGCACCGTTATCGAGCCAATGTTAAAAGAGCAGTGGTTTATTGATGTCAAAACTCTGGCAAAAACCGCCATCGAGCATTTAAACAATAATGAAATCAAATTCTATCCCGAGAGCAAGCAAAAAGTCCTCATCAACTATCTTGAAAACTTAAAAGACTGGAACATCTCCCGCCAAATCCCTTGGGGCATCGCCATCCCGATGTTTAAGAAAATTGACGACGAAGCCACCGACGAACCAGAATGGATTTTTGACAAAAGAACCAATTTGAAAGAAATTGAAAAATCCGGCGTGAAATATATCAGAGACGAAGACACTTTTGACACCTGGTTCTCTTCCAGCCATTGGCCTATTGTTTGTACCGACTGGTCAGATGAGAATCCCACCCCTTATTACCCATTAAATGTCATGGAAACTGGCGTTGATCTAATTTTTGCCTGGGTCTCCCGGATGATTATGATGGGACTCTATGTTACCGGCGAAGTGCCATTTAAAGAAGTTTATTTCCACGGCCTCGTCCTTGATGAACATGGCAAAAAAATGAGTAAAAGCAAAGGTAATGTGATTAATCCAATGGAATTAGTGGTAAAATATGGCTCCGACGCCTTCCGCCTCGGCATTCTCCGCGGTCGCTCCGCCGGCATGAACCAAGCCTTCTCTGAAAACTCCGTCATCTCCGGCCGAAATCTAGCCAACAAACTCTGGAACATCTCCCGTCTTGTCCAATCCATGGTCGACGAAGATGGAGAGGCTGACGCGAGCTTTCATTTTGCAAGCCCGAGCGAAAATCGAGAAGTCGAGTCGAGCCGAGTACCGGAAAGTACCGGGCGCAGGCCCGATTCGACGACGAGATTTTTGCCCGGCGCGCAGCAAAGCGCAAGCGAGCGCAGCCTCTCCATTTACACCACCGACAACATGGGCGAAGACTGGATTTGCCGCGAAATAAACGACTGTCTCGACCAAGTCGAGAACGACATGAAAACCTATCGTTTCGCCGAAGCCGTCGAAGTACTCTATACTACCATTTGGGATAAATACGCCGACTGGTTCCTCGAATCCCAAAAACTGTACAAGAATGTCCCACTTCTAAAAACCACCCTCGAATCTCTTCTCATCGCCATTCATCCTTTCGCCCCATTTGTTACTGAAGCTATCTGGCAAAATCTATCCTGGACCAAAGGCTTTATTATTACGGCAAAATGGCCAGAAAGACTAGAATACGACCCAATAAGCGCCGAGAATTTCGAAAACATAAGAATTATCGTGTCTGAGATAAGAAGCACCTTGCAGAGCCTCCCAGGCGCCAATAACAGCAAAAAATATGGTCTAATGTATGATAACGACGCCCTAGTGGAGGATAATTCCCTCCTTATTAAGACGCTTGCCAAAGTTCCGACCATTAATCCCCTAAATGGCTCCCCGAGAGGCCTAAGAATCGCCCTTGCGAGCCACGAACTCTATCTTGACGTCCCCGAAAAAGTCATCAAGGATTACAAAGACGCACTCACTGAAAAAATCCTCTCTGTCGGCCGTGAGCTAGATGCCCTTAACCTTCGCATGAGTAATCCAAACTATGTCGAACGCGCCCCAGAGCATCTAGTCAAAGAAACCAGGAATCAAATTAAAGAAAAAGAATCACTCATCTCCCGCCTAAAAAACCAACTCACCCTAACCTAGAAAAGTCTTTTTACTGAAGGCAAAAACACTTCGGTCAATTGAGCAGTAAAGCAAAAAAATAATACAGGCAAAAATCAGCACCAGAAAAGGCTTCTATTTCTTCTTGTGATTGATGAAATACATTGCGGTAAAAAATATGCTACAAGCGATTGCAAGACAAGGCCACGCAATCATATCGAGCACATCTACAAATACTTTCCACTCATCACCAACCAAAACTTTACTTGAAATAAGAATATCAAATATCCACCAACCAAGTAAACAAACAACTGAAATCAACCATGCAATAACTGCAATCTTCCCCGGAGGAGTTGAAAGAAAAACTCTCTCATCCTTATCGAAGGATACAGCAAGCTTCTTATTATTTTTTTTATTCTTCATTTTGTTCCTTTCGTTGTTATTAGCATAATAACTTTAATTTCATTATAGTATAATAATAAAAAATAAACTAAGAATTAAATTGACTTTTTAACCTATTTGTGCTATAATAAAATCATATTCTGTACCTTAAAATTCAGAAAATTACAGTGAAAGGAGCCTGAATATGCCTAAGACTGCCCAATGTTCCCCCAAAAATTCTGCTCTGCTTCACGATCTAATCCCTGTTTATGCAGAAAAGCACTCAACTTTTCAACAAATCAGAGACTACCTCGCTGGGCAAAATCTGACCGATAACAGAATCTCTATCGACCAAGACAACGGACTCGTTTCCCTCACCCGTAGTCTCTATCTTCTGGCGTGCTTTACCAGGGGAGAACACGAAGATTACGAGGAGGTGGCTAGCTGTCAAGACAACAATTATGACCATCTGACCTTTGAGACATTCAAGCGTCTCTGTGGTTATTTTGAACTCTTCGAAGTGAAACCAGAGCTCTACAACCTGATGGAGCTCTATCTCATCATCGTTCAGCTCAGTAGCACCGAAATCGTGAACCAGTACATCCCTCTCATTCCTAAGGATAAACTGAACTATGGCAAGTTTGGGATGGCCTATTCCCTTGTGGACAATGAACTCATCCCAGAGTTGAGCAAACTGAACCTAGCTGAGTTTGACATCTTGAGGAGTGCTCTAAAGTATGCGGCGAGAGCTGAAGAGATTTTTGCCACCGGCAAAAAAATCACCTTCAACAAGGAATTCAGCGATAGCGAACAACGCATCGTCTACACCAGCATCGTCTGCGATTTGGCCGCCTTCATTGGCCCAATCGAAGTTAGCGGCAGCCTGACTCTTACCGAGTCGCTTGCCTCTGATCTTCTGCTGATGCTCTATCACCACAACGATCCTACGTATATCGGCTATCTGTGTAGTCTCAGCCAGTAACTGTAATTTAAAAGCCCCGTCTACCGGGGCTTTTTCCATCTCAAATCTTCTTATTAAACCTGTCCAGATTAAATAGCGGGTTCTTCCCATCATCCATCACTGCTTGTGCTTTTTTCAACAATTTTTCCACACCTTTTTCTGAAGTAGCTGACCCGATATGCACTGTCCGCACCACCTTGTTCCCTTCCTTAAAGCACACCTGTACACCGGTTGCCCCCGAAGTCGTCTTAAATTTCCTAATATAAGCCATAACAGAATTATACCACTTATGCACAGCATAATAAAAGAAAAATCCCTAATTCCCTTATGTTTAGCACGCGCGTCGCCTAGCAACCGCACTTGACAAACAAAAACGCTAGCGCTAAAATCAAATTAACCCCGCAGGCAAAAAAGCCTGTCGATTGGGAGAACCACAGTTCAAGTTTTCTATACCGACTTAAGACAAAAAAGCCGAGTATTTTGCTAACGCTTTATAATAAAAGAGAAAAATAGTCAATATAAAGCACATGTTTAACGGGGAATTACAAAAAAGTGTTATAATGAAAATATGAAAATTCCGATTACTCAGTCCAAAGAATGGCAAACCCTCCAAAACGACCTAAAAGAAACCAGTTTTTTTGAAAAAAATGAAATTTATCAATACCTAGCCATTTTAAAGAAAACCCCAGTAGGGAACTACCTTTTTCTGCCCTATGGTCCCGTTGCAGATACCAGAGAGGCGATACAGCAAGCCATAAGATCTATTACAGAATTAGCAAAAAAACACAACTGTATTTTTATCCGAATTGAGCCCCAATTAGATGATTGTGCGAAATATCTCGACAAAATTGCCAAAAAAGTCAAAGATATCAGCCCAATAGATACCTGGATTCTTGATCTTACCCCAGATGAAGCCACTTTAATCAGTAATTTTACCCAGGGCACTCGTACCTGTTACCACAATGTACCAAAAAGAGGCCTCGCAGTTGAAACTACTAAAGATCAAGATGGCATTAAGCATCTCATTTCTCTTCAAAATCAGATTTTCAAGAAAAAACATCTTACTGGCTATGACGAAAACTATCTTAAAACCGAATTAGCCCAGCCTTTTGCCACTCTCTATCTCGTTAAATATCATCACCCAGACACCAACCCAACAAACCCAGAAGAACAAACCACTGAACCCATCCCAGAAGACGGCCAAGTAATCGCCGCCAGCCTCTTTTTCGACCACGATGACACGCGCTACTATATGCAGTCCGCTTCCGACCAGCGTTACCGCAAACTACCAGCCACCGTTGCACTGCTCACCTCCGCCATCTTAGATGCCAAAAGAAAAGGAATTAAACAATTCGATTTCTGGGGTATCGCACCAGAGGGCGCCGACCAGACTCACCCCTGGTATGGTTTTACTAAATTCAAAAAATCTTTTGGTGGCTCCCCAAAGCATTACGCCGGCACCTATGACATTATCTTAAAACCACTAAAATATCGTCTTTTTGAAAAATCTAAACAGCTCAAAAAATTCCTTCACTAATCAATTTTATGCTACAATAAAAGCATGAACATGGAGGAACTAGAACGAGTGCGCGAAAAATACGCCAAAAAACTGTTGATTTTCATCAGCATAGGTTTTGGTATCTTTGCGTTAGCGATAATAATTGGTATGCTTGCCTTTACCAATATTAATTCAAAGTTACTTTCAATGGTTACGCCGATGGCGATAACTGGTTTTTTTATGGTTGTCGCTATAATGATAGCAGCCTATCTATTAACTAGAAAAGAAGCTGCCGCTTACCGCAAGATTTACAAAGCCTACTTTGTCGAACGAAACCTCCGCCAGAGCTTCACCGACATCTACTACAACCACGAGCAGGGAATGCCAAAAGAGGTTTTAAAATCCACGGATATGATGCGGACAGGGGACGTTTATCGCTCTAACGATTTCACCTCTGGCAAATACAAAGACGTCGCCTTTTCCCAGGCCGACGTCGAAATTCAAGAAGAGCACACCGATTCTGATGGCGATACCACCTACGTCACCATTTTCAAAGGTCGCTGGATGGTTTTTGAATTTCCCAAATCCTTCAATTTTCGCCTTGAAGTCGTCCAAAAATGGTTCAACGCCCACAAAAAACCCAGCAAAGACAAAACCTTAAATCGCAAAATCGAAAAAATCTCCACCGAATCGCCTACCTTCAATAAAAAATTCAACGTCTACGCCGAAGATGGTTTTGAGGCCTACTACATTCTCGACCCCGCCTTTATTGACCATATTGAGAAGTTAAGTGAAGCCTACAAAGGCAAGCTTCTTCTCTGTTTTGTCGATAACAGGCTCCACGTCGGCCTGAATGACAAAAAAGACGCCTTCGAACCACCTCACCCATTTAAGCCCATTGACGAAAAAACCGAAAATCAAAAAGTCCATGCCGACATCAAGACCATCACTGATTTCGTCGACTTTCTAAAACTCGACCGCAAATTATTCAAGGACACCGCCAAATGAATCATTCCATCTGGAAAATTATTGCCAAGAATACTTTTACGCTATTTAATTTCGTCAACCTCGTCCTCGCTCTAATGGTGGCATTTGTCGGCAGTTACAAAAATATGCTATTTATCACCATCGCCATTGCGAACACCTTAATCAGTATCGTAAATGAAATTCGCGCCAAAAAAATTGTCGATAAACTCCGTCTCCTCTCCGAGCAGCGTCCCACGGTGATTAGAAACGGTAAATCCTACCAAGTCGCCCCCGAAGACATCAAAAAAGGTGATATCACCGTATTAAGCCTCGGCGACCAGATAATGTATGACAGTGTCATACAGTCTGGCACCATCGAAGTCAATGAAGCCTTCATCACCGGCGAGCAAGACAACATTGTCAAAAAAGCAGGCGATAAACTCACCTCTGGCAGTTTCGTAGTCTCCGGCACCGCTGAGGCAGCAGTCGAGCACATCGGCGCCGATAATTTTGTCACCAAATTGCAAAATGAAGCCACCACGATAAAGACTGCCGATAGCAAACTCTTCAAATTGATGAATAACATCGTTAAATACATCAGTTATTCTCTTATTCCTATTGGTGCACTTCTCCTCTGGGCCAGATTTCGCACCGAGCCAAATGTTACCGACGCCATCACTAGCACCGTCGCTGCTCTCATTAATATGATTCCAGAGGGCCTCATTCTCTTGACCAGCACCGTACTCGCTCTCGCTACCATCCGACTTGGCCGGCGGAAAGTTCTCGTCCAGGACCTCTATTCTATCGAAACTCTCGCCCGCGTCGACACCATCTGTCTCGATAAGACCGGTACCCTCACCACTGGTAATATGACCGTCCATGACGCTTTGCTGCCAGACGGCACGCCAATAAATATCAAAGCCCCCACCACCTCAGCCGAAAAATCGCTTCTAAGGGCCTTAAAAGCCATTCTAAGCCATCAAACCGCTAAAAACCAAACCACTAGCGCTTTAGAAAAAAAGTTCCTCCAAGGCGCCAAAAATGCAGCCACAGACGAAATTAAAAAAATTGTCGACATCATCCCATTTAGCTCCGACCGCAAGTATTCCGGCATCGTCACAAATAACGCCACCTACCTAATGGGCGCCATCGAATTCCTTACCAACGACAAAGCGCTTATCGATAAGGTCAAATCCTTCTCCACCGATTACCGCACCTTAGCAATCGTAGAGCACGAAAACAACTATCATTTGAGGAGCATATTTGGCGACGGGCCAAATACGGAGCAAGCGAGCCCCGTGACGACGGGCGCGAGCTTGCGTTCCGAAAATGATGGTTGTTTTCGTGTTACCAAGCTTCTAGGTATCGTCCGTCTCGAAGACGAACTTCGCCCTACAGCAGGGAAGATCATCAAGTATTTTTATGATAACGACATCAATGTGAAGATTATTTCCGGTGATGACCTTGAAACCGTCACCAAAATCTCCGAGAATGTAGGCGTAAATGACTTAAGAGGTATTGATCTCTCTACGATTAGTCGCAAGAATTATACCAAGCTAGTAGAAGATTACAGCATTTTAACTCGTGTCACACCCGCCGAGAAAAAAGAGTTAATCAAAGCTTTTAAAAAGCAAGGTAAAACCGTCGCTATGACCGGCGATGGTGTCAACGACATTTTGGCGATGAAAGAGGCCGACGTCTCACTTGCCATCGGTGAAGGCAGCGATGCTGCCCGTCGCGCCTCAAAACTCGTTCTTTTAAACTCCGACTTCGATGCCGTCCCAAGCATTATTGACGAAGGTCGCCAATCTATCAACAACCTCGAACGCTCCACCGCCCTATTTCTTGCCAAGACCGTCTACGCCAGCATTCTCGCCGTCATTTTCGTCATTCTCCCCTTAAGCTACCCCTTTAGCCCTATCGAAATGTCTCTTCTAAACTTCGCCTGCATTGGCTTCCCTGGCCTAGTTCTTTCTCTAGAGAAAAACACCGACCGCATTAAAAATCGCTTCACGCGGAACATCATCGAATATTCCTTCCCAATCGGCATCACTGTCTCTATCTGTATGGCTGTCCTTTCTGCTCTTGCCCATATCAACGAATTCACCCGCCCAGAGCTCACCACCGCTTCGGTTTTTATTACCTTTACCATTGATCTAATTCTCATCTATTGGATTTCTAGGCCGCTAAACAAACTCCGTGCCGGCCTTTTACTCACTATCATTGGCATCATGGCTGCCGCTTTCGGTATCCCCCTTATCCGCGACTTCTTCGAATTCACTTTCCTAACCAGTAACGGTCTCATCATTATGCTCGCCATCATCGGCGCCGGCTTCCTCTTCTTTAATCTTCTTCGTCTACTCCTCAAGCGCTCACTAAACCACATCTTCACCCGCTTGCATTTCTAAATTTACAATTATTTTATTGCCGTAATGTTTGTGATAATATTAATACATAAGCATTAAAAAAAAGGAGAATCATCATGGAACAAAATATAAATACTGCTATGCCAGCCACGAGCAGTAGTCAACAAGGAAGTGGCAACGGGCTTAAAATTGCTACCGCCATCGCTTCAATTGTGGCTATTTGCGGCATCGGTTTTGGCGTATACGGCATGATACAAAGCACTCAAAAAGATAATCAAATCTCTGACCTCAGAGTTCAAATTAAGAATAGTGATGGTACTATTACGACCATTGACACTCCAAAAATTGAAACTACCACTTCAGATGGTTCGGTTATCACTATTAGTGACATGCCAGAATCCGTTGACCAAGACTCCGAAGTAAAACAAATTGTCAGAACGGTGTATGAGGCGTTATCAACAAATATAAAAGGTGCAGACATTCAAACCGACTTCGGCGTTGGCTCAATGATTAAAATCCCAGGCACTAATATTTATACGATAGCCAATAGGTCGTATGGTGTCAATTTAAACATGGATATAGAGGAAAGAGATTTTAATGCAATTTTGGATAATGCCTCTACCTATGCAAAATCCGCTCTAAACAGCAACGGGTTTGTCGAAGAAAAAGAAATCATGTTCGGAAAACTGCTTTATAATTCCAGCAACGGAATAAGCTGTTTGGTAGGTGAAGCCAACATACCATTTCGAGTGAGCTGCAGCAAAAATACCTGGATAACAGATGAACAGAAAGAATTTGTTTTGGCTCTCGCTAAAGCCGCTGGAACTGATTACGTCTCCGCCGACCCTAGTCGTATTGCTGATAGCCAGGTTTCCCCACACCAAAAACTAACGGCGTTCGGTGAGAATTATGCAATGCTCTTTTACCGCACCTCCCCAAGTTCAGAATGGCAATTTTTCAAGGGAACTCAAGACCTAATAGGATGCAATAAATACACAGGAGACGCAGCCAAAGCCTTTGCTGGCGATACTTGTTGGGATGAAGCTACACGACAAAGCTCCACAGTACAACCATAACCAAGCAGTAGTAAGATTCCTAAACTCTCCCGAAAGGGAGAGTTTATTTATAAAAAGCAAAAAGAATAGAAGCTATTTATCAATCGCTATCCTAGGATAAATATTGAGGGTGTATGGATTCGTCGGTTTCACTCCACTCAAAATCTCAAAAAAGCATGCTGCTGCCACCATCGCCCCATTATCGCCAGATAGCGAAGGGACAGGGAAGAAGGCGTCTGGTAGCGCCTTACGAAGCGACTGATTAGCGCTTACTCCCCCAGCCACTGCTACAGATTTTACCTTAGGATACATATCAAGCGCAAAATTTATTTTCTCAGTCAGGATCTCCACAGCGGTCTTCTGGAATGATGCCGCAAAATCATGCACTTGTTGCTCGCTAAGTAGCCCCGCCAGTTTATGTGAAGGATACGAAATAGGCACTCCAACCTCCTTCTGCACCGCCCGGAGCACAGCGGTCTTCAACCCAGAAAATGAAAAATCAAGCCCTTCGACCTTAGGGTGTGGCAAACGATATTTGTCAGGATTACCCCCCTTTGCAGCCTTCGCAATCGATGGCCCACCTGGATAGGGAAGCCCTAGGATCTTCGCCACCTTATCAAAACACTCCCCCACCGCATCGTCATGTGTCGTCCCTACAATCTCAAACTGATTATGCCCCCTCATATACAAAATCTGCGTATGTCCTCCCGACACGACCAATGCCAACAAAGGGAAAGCTGGTATCTGACTTTTCTGAAGCATAGAAAACTGATTATTCTGTTTGGAATCTAATGGACGCTTCTCTGAGGAGCATGTTTGGCGACGGGCCAAACACGGAGCGACCGAAGCCCGTGACGACGGGCCTGAGGGAGCGTTCCGAAGAGAAGTGTCCTTAGATTCAAAAGAGTTTAGCCAATTCGCATACACATGTGACTTCAAATGATGCACGGCATAGAGAGGCTTATCATGTAGTATCGCAAGCGTCCTTGCGGTCAAAGTCCCAATCAGTAAGGATCCCAGAAGGCCCGGCGCGTGTGTCACCGCTATTGCGTCAATTTCATCCCAAGACACCGAAGCATCCGACAGCGCCTTATTCACCACCGGCATCATCGCCTCAAGGTGTGACCTTGCCGCCACCTCTGGTATCACCCCACCATATTCCGCAAAAATATCAATCTGCGAGACCACCACGCTCGACAAAATCTCCCGCCCGTCTCTTACCACTGCGGCCGCCGTCTCGTCACAACTTGTCTCAATTCCCAGTATTAACATATCTTAATTATATCACCCCACGCATATTATGCGTGATGATATTTTCCTCCGTGATAGATTTCTTGCGCTCGGTAAATCTGCTCTGTCACCATCACTCGTGCCAAAGCGTGTGGGAAAACCAACTTCGAAAAACTCCATACAAAATCCGCCTTTTCTCGTACAAAATCATCAAGCCCATACGCCCCACCAATCAAAATCACTACATCGCGCCCACCCACAAACGCCCTCTCCAACACTGAAGAATATTCACCCGATGATATATTCTCCCCTCGCTCATCACAGCAAATCACATACTCCCGCCCCCGTTCAAACGGCCACTCTGAAAGCCGCTTTAAAAGTTTCTCCTCCTCCACAAATTCCCATACCACATTAAAAGGCTTCCTAAGCCTTTTTTCATACTCAAAGCACGCTTCCGCCGCCCATCCAGCGTTATTCTTTCCCCCGGCAATAATCTTAATCATACCACTATTATATCACACCACTTGCATTTTTACATAAAATGTGCTATAATGATAATAGCAGGACCTAAAAAGGCCAAATGCACATTACAAAGAGGAAAGGGTGCCCACCCGGTGGGCAAAAAGGTGGCAATCTATGAAACAGGAAGAAAAGAAAAGTGTAATACCATTCGTCCAAGAAGACGAACCCCCTGTCGTAAAACCTATGACTCCCCCTAGCGGTGGCTGGGGTGATGCCGAACACGCTACTGAGCTGCACAAAAATCTGCAGCCTCATAGCTGCCCGCCTGAGTATGACTCCGAATGGGGTCACTATCGCAACAAAGGCGACTAAAAAGACAGCATCTGCCTACATACCCCCTACCCTCCCCCTCCAAAAGCGCCCCACTCCGGGGCGCTTGCCTTTTTCTAGAATAATCCCAAAACAATATGCTATAATCAAAATAACCATGAGAACAAACGAAAACCTAAATTCATCCCCCGAACAGTCAGAAACCCCCTCCTTAAATCGTCACCAGAAAAAACTCATCGGCTATTACCTTTCCGGAGGAGATAATAGCTACATTTTTAATTCCTCCCATCCTAATTACAACGAAGACCAAGTCACTGAAAAGGAGCGAGACTTTGTTCTTCAATCTATGCAAACCGGTGAAAACAACTACGCTAGACTCGAAAAGCAGCTTCTCCACGAATTAGCTCCGTTTAATCCACCGAAGACCACTGACCAAATCTATGAAGGATTAAAAGATGATAAACAGGGTAAGCGCATTCTCGCCTATATGACCGGCGTTAACTGGAACCAATTTGACACCGTATCGGGCAGTCATATCACCAGATTTCTCTCCAAATATCCTACTCCGTTAGAATTCGAAAAATCTTCCGAAGATTTTCTTCAATTAATCGCTGACAACAATAGTATCAACAAGTATTACGAGTATGTTGACTCTATGGACAATTTTTGCAGTCAAATCTACGGCAAGAAATATGAATACTACAAAGCTATGAAATCACTGCACGAAGCCGCTGCTGAGGAATACGGCAAAGAAGAGCCTTTACATACCAGGGGACAAAAGCATCATTTCGGTGAAAAATTTCTCAAAATCTGGGGTGAGAAACACGAAGCCGAACGTCTGATTGCCGACTCCGGTGTCGCGAGCTTTAATAAAGGCAATTTAATTGGTCACCCCGAACGCAGAAATGAAGACGCCACTTATTACAACCCCAAAGCAGGTATTTTTGCTGTTTTCGACGGTGCCGGCGGTATGAACGGTGCCGCCAGAGCTTCTGGTATTGCTGCCGCTGTTTTACGCGAATCAGTCGAAGATGCTACTCCCGAAAACACCGAAGATATGGCAGACATTATGGAATCCATTAATGACGCCATCCATTATGACCAAACCGCTGGCCATTCCACCGGTGTTGTAGGTCGTGTTCTCGAAAAAAATGGCCAAAAGTCCCTTCTCTATGCCTCAGTTGGCGATTCTCGCATCTATCTCATTCGCAATGGCAAAGCAAGAGCCATCACCATAGATGAAGGTTCCGGTAATATTATCTATAACTCATTAGGCAGAGAAACAGCTAAGATCAAGCAAGTTGGCGAAATCCCCCTTAAAAAAGGCGACAACATCGTCTTCTGTTCAGATGGCATTACTGGCGATTTCGAAAAAGATTTCATTCCTGATGAAGAACTTGCCAAAATTGTTGAGCACGCCAGTTCTGCTGCCCAAGCCACTAATGCTTTGATTAAAAGAGCCACTAAAATTGACGACCGCACCGCTCTCGTCGTCCGAGTCTAAAGTTTTCAACAAAAAAAATGGCTGGACCAGCAGGATTCGCACCGAAGGTCCGAATCCCCAACTAAAAAACGCCTTCTTGAGGCGCTAAACTGTAATGGCTGGACCGGCAGGATTCGATTGGAGCGAAGCGACAAACGAATCCTCGCTTTTTGATGTTTTTGTGAAACAAAAAATGGCTGGACCGGCAGGATTCGAACCTGCGAATGCTGGGACCAAAACCCAGTGCCTTACCGCTTGGCGACGGTCCAATCTCCCACTATTCTACCACAATATGAAAAAAACTCCAAATTCGCCTAAAACTATTAGCATTTTTAAAAAACTTGTGCTAAACTAGAGTAGTAATGAGGAGGTATACGGCAAAACAATCCTTGCGTAGTTATGTATCATTTATCTTCGCATCAATGATACTACCTGCTTTCTGCGCTATTATTGGCTTCACCGCCAATGTTTCTGCTACTTCGCACTCCGCCACCATCTCTGCTAGTTCCTCAGTCATTCTAGATGTCTTACCAGTAGGTGATGGCGTCGGTGTACATAGTGAGTCCATCACTGTTAACACTACCTGTTCTGCAGGTTATAACCTTTCCATCGCCACTAGTGGTGATAATAAACTCTACCACGGCGGCGATAGCACTAGCGAGGATTATTTTAATCCTATCAACAACACCTATGCTCTAAACGATGCCAATAATACCAACACTTGGGGCGTCTCTCTTGTCAATACTCCCTCTACCATTGGCTCATTTAATCCACTTTCTACCACCCCACTAGTCGTCAAAACCACTCAAGATACTGCAGGAGAAGGGAACATCGAAGACACTTTTAGTCTCTACTATGGTGCTAAAGCCGATGCTACTCTCCCCGCCGGCTCATATTCTATGGGTAATAGCGGCAGTATTGTCTACTACCTCACTATGGATGCCAGTTGTGTTGATACCATAGATATCACTTTCCTTGCTAATGCCAGTGGTGATACTGTTACCAATCTCCCTATTTCATCAGACAATACTTATGACTCAGCTAATAACACTATCACACTTTCCAATATAATTCCCTCACGCGAAGGATACACCTTTATAGAGTGGAATACATCATCCGACGGCAATGGTATCTCGTATGCCCCAGGTGATGTAATCGCCATCGGCACCGGCACTGGCGAAATCAATACTGACACCGATTTATACGCCATCTGGCAAAGCTCCCCCGCCCCATCATCTACTTGCAACACTCCAGTTACTGGTGCCACCTATATGCAAGACATCACCTCATCAAACAAATCTACAATACTCGCCGGTATGACTGCCGGTAACCGCTACTACCTAAGAGATTCTCGTGACGGCAAACCATATTGTGTAGGAAAACTCGCCGACGGTAATCTCTGGATGCTAGATAACCTCGCCCTAGACCCTACCGATGCCACCACCGCCGCCAATATGAGTGCCAGTAACACCAACGCTACCGCCGAAGCTATCACTAACTATCTAAATGGTGGTAATACCAATAATACAGCAGGCTGGTCTAGTACTGCAGTAGTCAATGCAACTTCGGACTCCTACATCGCCCCAATGATTAATAACGCCAGTGTAGATACTTTAGTTACCAGTTACGGCCTTGCTGCCGTAAACGGACAAGCCAAAGTAGGCATCTACTATAACTACTGTGCCGCTACGGTAGGGACTTACTGTTATGCCGCATATAGTGGCGTAGACGTCCCAGATACCATCATTGACGCCTCACAAGATATTTGCCCAGCAGGCTGGAGAATGCCTACTGGTGGGTTAACTGGTGAGTATAATACATTGTATGGTTATTACAATACAACACAGGATGCTACCAACTCAGCAAGCCTACAATATAACTTATCTACTCCTCTGTCGGGCAGCTTCTACGATAGTTCGGCGGGCGGTCAGGGTAGTTGGGGCTTCTGGTGGTCTTCTACCTACCTCGATGACACCAATATGTACGGACTATACGTCAGTTCTACGGACGTCGACCCGACTAGCGTTGGCGATCGCAGCACCGGTATCTCGGTGCGGTGCCTAGTAAATCATCCCTCTAACCCCGCCCACACCATCACCGTCTCCCTAGACTCTCATACTACCGGTGTCTCATTCTATAATGCTAACTATGGAACTCAATCTGTCTCCACCAATGGTGGCACCGTCACTCTTCGTGAAGGCGTGACATATACCATCACCGCCTCCTTCACCAGCGGCTACGAACTAAGCTCCTGGTCCAACGGCACGAATAGCACCATAGGCAGCAGCACCACCAACCCCACCACCTATACCGTCACCGGCACCTCCATCCTATCTGTCACCAGCCAGGTCAACTTAAGCCCCTGTCTCGCCGGCTACATCTGCTACAACGGCAACAACGCCGACGCCGGCACTATGGACAACCAAGAAGTCACCAGTAACACTGCCACTCTCATCCCATCCAACTTTAGTAGAGCCGGTTATGGCTTTGCTGGTTGGAACACTAACGCAGACGGTACTGGTACTAACTATGGTCCAAACCAGACTATCACTCCAGGCGACCTAACATCTTCCGGCCTCAATCTCTACGCCAAATGGCTTGCCCCATCTGGCACTCTCCAGACCTGGGCTGGAGCCTCAAACATGAGCGTAGGAGATGCCATTGCTTTAAGGGATAATCGTGACGATGAAGTTTATACAGTGGCAAAGTTAGCGGATAATAAAGTGTGGATTGTAGAGAATCTGAGATTGGTGCCTGGTACGGCTAATATTACAAACAAAAATACCAACAACCCAACTGCTGATTTTCTTTCAAGCTATAAACCATCTTCTTCTACCACAACTCAGTGTTCTTCTAGTCTAGAAACGTGCCTCAATAAAGTCTATTACTATACGGGGAATATGAATCGTTCTGCTACGCAACTACCTACCGGTAATACTTCAGATAATGCTTGGTATTCTTACGGCACAATGTATAACTGGTATACCGCTACAGCCGGTAATGGCACAGCCGATAAGGCTAGCGGTGATGTAGCAGGAGATATTTGTCCTGCTGGTTGGCATTTACCAAATGGTGGGAGCAACGGTGAATATAAAGCTCTTGCTACAGCCCTAGGTGGTACAGGTAGTGCTGGTGCCACTAATATCCGTAAATATCCGAATAATTTCATTTGGTCTGGTGATTACAACCCATCAACGGTTATTCCAGATGGTCGTGGGACTCAGGCACGTCTATGGCATGGTACTGCTAGCAATAGTGAAAAGGCTTATCGTATGGGATATAATAGCAGTGGCATCACACCAGTAAACACTTATAACAAATGGGATAACTTTGCCGTACGATGTATCTACCAAGGTGGTAATATCCACTATACCGATGTAGAAGTTGACTTTTTAGGTTCTGGCATTACAAGTTTAACCTTCACCAACAATAATTATGCTACAGAAACCGCTACACCAAGTAATCCTACGGTTGGTTTGGTCGAGAATGTTCCTTACACTGTGACTGCTACTACTTCTGCAGGATACGAAGTAGCAAGTTGGGCCACTATTGCTAATGGTGTATTGGGCGATTCTACTACTACGAATCCAGCACCAAGTACTAATACTTATACAATTAGCGATGAGGCTACTTTGACTGTTACTGGCCAAGAAATCCCAAGCTACACCGTCACGGTAGAATTAGGTCCCCATGTTGGCTCCATTAGCTTTAGCCATCCAGATTATCCTACGCAAACGGTAACTAATGCCAATGTGGGCACTAACACTAATAATGGGGAAGACACTGGTGCTGTCTCATTGAGACGGGGTATAACTTATACATTATCGTCTTCTTATGAGTCAGGTTACACTGTAGACACTTGGACAAGTACTGCAAATGGTACTCTTAGTAGCTCTAACACTACTAGTACAACCTATGTTGTGTCAGGCACTGCTACGCTCTCACTTTCTGCTCAAGAGACTAGCGAGCTTACCTACACCCTAGTTTATAACGCTGGTGCTGGTACTGATGCGCCAGAAGGAGAGACTATCTCTAGTTTCAATGCTTCTGAGTCCTTCACTATTACTAACTCCGCCCCTATCTATTATGGCTATACCTTTACTGGCTGGAGTGAAACACCAGTGGATAGCAGTAACTGCAATAGTAATACCGAAAACAGTAGCTGTAATGGTACGTCAGTAGATTACACCTCAGGAAATACTATTAATGTATCAACTACCGGTGCTTCTACTACCAAGACTCTCTACCCAGTCTATACTGCTGTCACTACTTGTCCTGCTGGCAAAATCTGTTACTACGAGAATGGTGCAGATTTCACAAATGGTGGGCGTGGCACCATGGCAAATAAGTCTGCTACTTCTAACTCCACTGCCAAGCTTATCCCGACCAACTACAGCAGGGAGGGTTATGGCTTTGCCGGCTGGACCACTGCCGAAAACGCCACTCCTTACGGTCCAAATGCCACCATTAATACACCAGACTTATCTAGCACTGGTCTCGCTCTCTATGCCAAGTGGGTAGCTCCTTCTGGTACTCTCCAATCCTGGACTGGTTGTAATGCTATGACAGAAAACAGCGTCATTGCCCTTACCGATACTCGTGACAACAATGCTTACGCCGTCGCCAAACTCGCCGATGGCAACTGCTGGACCATTGAGAATCTCCGTCTAGTACCGAGTACCGCCACCATCACCAGTCAGAATACTCACAATCCGGCTTCCGATTTTGCCACGGCAGCTGCCAACTCATCTTCATCCAATAGTCTTTGCAATACAGATGATGATTCTACTTGTACCGACCAGCTCCAATATAATACTAACAGCCTTGATCGTAGTCTCACCCAATCATACTACACCGCAGGGAACAACGTAGCTTGGTATTCCTATGGCGTCTACTATAACTGGTACACTGCCACTGCTGGTAATGGTACCTTTAATACATCAGCCAATACTAATGTCACTGGTGACCTTTGTCCAAAGAACTGGCATCTTCCTACCAGTACAACATCTGGCGAATGGGTAACCCTTAACAATGTTGTTAACGGCGGAGTATCTAATGCCGACGCTGGGCTCAGGGCCTACCCAGTCAATCTCATCTGGTCCGGTGATTATAATGGCTCTAGCCGTACCAGTGGTTATAGTAATGGTCGCTACTGGTCATCTACGGGCTATGATGCCAACAATGCCTATCGTATGGGCCACCAAGAAAGCGGCAACAAGGGCGCCACGCCTAGAGGTTATTACCGTAAATGGGATGGCTTCGCTATCCGATGTATAAGGGACGAAGTAGTAGAATATGTCAATATTACAGTAAATCTAGACGCCCATACTAGTAGTGTCGGTTTCTACAACGCCACCTACGGTACCGAACAAGCTGTAAATAATAATGGCAACAATGACGGCACCGACACCGTCACCGTCTCGCTTGTCAAAGGTGCCCCCTACACCATCACCGCTTCCTTTGATACTAATTACGAACTATCCACCTGGGCTGCTAGCACAGGCAGTGCCGTCGGTTCCACTACCACGAACCCCACCACCTACACCGCCACCAATACTTCCACCCTTAGCGTCACATCTCAAGAGTATGTTGTTGCTCCATTAGTTTCATCAGATTGTCCGGCTAACTCCATCTGTTATGCTCCAAATGCAAATAACATTATAGGCAACATGAGTTCATTAGGCATGATGTCTGTTTCACCTATAGCTGGTGTTCAAACAACAACTAGCGGCGTTTCAGGTGCGACCAGCATCACCGCAAGCACTACTAAAATTGAGCTCATCGCCCCCAACTATATTCGCTCTGGCTATGGCTTTGCTGGTTGGTCTACTGACTATACTGCTAATAGTAGTAGCGCCATCTACGGTCCAAACGAGACTATTACTATTACGGCCGGTAGCCTATCTCCTAATGGTATGATTCTATATCCAGTCTGGATTGCTTCAGCTGGCGATATGCAAGAATGGAACGGATGCTCAGGATTAACCGCGGCTTCTTATAATAGTTCAACTGGTATAATCTCAGCAGCCCTTTCTTCACTTACTGCGCTTACTGATACTCGCGATGGCAACGTTTATACAATAGCTAAACTCGCTGATGGAAAATGCTGGATGGTAGAGAATCTAAGACTCAACGCAGAAAATACACGTGGTGCGGAAAATATTGCCAAAGCCCAAGGTTATGGGCAAAGTGCAACATATGGTAATTTCATTGGCCTTGCTAACTCTGAAAATGACCATTTCGACCAAGGAAGCAGCCCCAACGAGTATTACAGCTTAGACGGGGACACTATTGTAAACGTTGGAGTTTACGACGACGGTCAACATCGTATCCCTCGCTATAACAATAATAACACCAATAATAATCTCGCCGCTAGTTACAATTCTTCAGGTGGTGATACATATTATAGTTGGCAAAACTACGGCAATTATTACAATTGGCCCGCCGCTATAGCAAGTACTAAATATTACAATACTTACAGTGGGGTCGATGGTTCCGATAATGCAGGCACTTCCCTTTGTCCCAAAGGATGGCAACTTCCGCTAGGCGGTCCGAGTACTGGAACCCTAGGGCAAGGAGCAAACAATTCCGCTAATCGCGTGGGTGGTTTTTCCTATCTAGATAGAAAAATGGGAGGAACTGGCACCGATGGTAGCACTAACAGTGCAACCGGAACATCTAACGTTTACAATTGGCGCACGTTCCCAAATAACTTTATCTATTCGGGAGGATTTTCCAACTCATACTCTGTTCTCCGTGGGACCCGCGGGTATTATTTGACTCGTTCGGCAAAATCAGACAATATTAGATTATCCTATGCCTTGTATATGGATGAAGATGAACTTCGGCCAGGTACAAGTGACAGTGAAAAAAATATATCTGGCCAAACGATACGCTGCATTTCTCAGTAGCTATTCTACTTGTCTTGTTCTCCGAATTCTAGAACCTAAGCAAAACTCCCAAAAAGTCAAAATCGTGTATAATATATACCATACAACACGGAGGCAAAATGTCTAAACGTAATTTCATACCAGACGACACCATCGCTCACGCGAGTAAAGAGTTTAAGGTCGAAGACCACACTTCTGGCAGTCACCGCCCACTGATTTGTGGCGCCTGCGCAGGTGGCGCTCTGCTACTAATCATCATTATTGTTATAATTGTCGCGGCTTCGCATCAGCCCATCATCAACGATGACTTCTTCATCTCGGATGACACCAAGACCACCATTGATATTTCTTCAACCGGCGGGGACTCCACTTCCGATCACCAGACTCGCACCGTCTACGAATACGACGGTAATGACAATGTCATTTCTATGAAAACCTATTTTGAATACTCTGACGCTGACGCAGCGGCCACCGCCTACGCCTCTTTGAAAGACCAGTTCGAATTTAAGAGCTCCACCCTCCAAGGCAAATACATCATCGTCACCGCCGACGAGTCCCAGTTTAAAGGCCTCACTGCTTCCGACATCCGCCAGCAAGCCGAAGCCATCAGAGCCTACCAGGCCCAGCAAAATAGCTCTTCATCAGAAGATAATTAATATGGTATAATTAACTTATGGCTAAAAGAAAACGTAAATCTACCCGCAAAACTAGACGAAAAGAAGCGCCCGTCGAGCACGAGCTCCCCGGTGGCTTTTGGCGCCAAATCATCGCTATTTTGATGATTGCTCTTGCTACCTTTTTCGTCATCACTTGGTTCGGTCACGGTGGCTCCGCCTTAAATCTCGTCCACCAGTTCGTCTTTTCTGGCATCGGCTTCGCCACTTATTTCATCCCCGCCATCCTTGTCTATCTCGCAGTCAAAATTTTCCGCAGCGAAAACAACCGCGTTGCCATCCCTGTCTATATTGCGAGTATTCTAATGCTCCTTTGGGTTTCTGGCATCGCTGCTATCTGGCATAACGGTGGTACCGTCGGCAAGTGGCTCAACGACCTAATGTTAAAAGCTCTCGACCAAGGTTTCGTCATTTTCATCTACATTGTTCTCATTTTTATTACCACCGCCTTCATTCTCCAACTTTCTCCCGTCACTTTCTTTAAAGGCACCAAAAACTTAGTCAAACCCGGTAAAAAATTTGCTCAAGACAAAGACGGCGAAAAGCTCGGCCAGCTCGAAATCAAAGTCAATTCTGGTCTCACCGCCCCAGCTCCAGCAAAAGCCGAAGCGAAAAAAGGTTTCTTCTCCCACAAAGCTCCGAAAGTCAATATGCCAGCCAAGCCAGAGCCATTAAAAGCCGTCGAAAAGCAAGAGGAAAAAGCCCTCATCTCCGCCGCCGACCCCGACTGGAAAATGCCTACCACCGCGCTATTATCCAAAAAGCAGACCCCTCAAGACCCAGGTAATGTTAAGCAGAACGCTTACATCATTCAAAAAACCTTCGCCGAGTTTGGCATCGAAGTCGAAATGGAAGACGCCAACGTCGGCCCTCGTGTCACCCAATACACCCTTCGCGCTCCCGGCGGTATCAATCTAGCCAAAATCGCCGCTCGCGACAAGGAATTAGCCTATAACCTTTCTGCCAAGACCGTCCGTATTGAAGCGCCTATCCCGGGCACTCAGTTAATTGGCGTCGAAGTGCCAAACGTCCGTCCGGCTTCTGTCTCGCTAAGAGGCATTATCGAAAGCGAAGAATGGAAAGGAAATCACGACCCGCTCACCTTTGCTATCGGCAAAGATATTTCTGGTAAACCCGTGGTCGCCGACCTCGCCAGTATGCCACATCTCCTCATCGCCGGTACCACTGGTTCAGGTAAATCCGTGATGACCAACACTCTCATTATGTCGCTATTGTATCGCAACGCTCCTTCCGATATGCGCCTCATTATTGTCGATCCGAAGCAGGTCGAAATGGTCGCCTATAACGACATTCCGCACCTCTTGACCCCTGTTATTACCGACACTACGAAGGCCCTTTCCGCCATGAAATGGGCAGTTAATGAAATGGACCGCAGATATTCTCTAATGGCAGAAGAAAAAGTCAAAAAAATCAGCGAATACAACAAAAAAATGGCCGAGCGCGCCAGAAAGTCCGAAACAAGCACCGAAAAGCCAGACGCCGACAAATCCGAAAACACCGGCAAAATGCCCTATATTGTTATTATCATCGACGAAATGTCCGACCTGATGATGCAAGCCGGCAAGGAGCTCGAGCCTCTCATTGTCCGTGTCGCCCAGCTTGGTCGTGCCGCTGGTATGCACCTTGTCCTCGCCACCCAGAAGCCGATTGTCAAAGTTATCACCGGCCTTATCAAAGGCAACATTCCTTCCCGTATCGCTTTCCGCGTCCTTACTTCTATGGAATCTCGCATCATTCTCGATATCTCCGGCGCCGAGAAACTCCTCGGCCAAGGCGATATGCTCCTTTCTACTGAGAAGACTTTAAATGGTCCCGAGCGTATTCAGGGTGCCTGGTCCCCAGATGAAGACATCGAAAAAGTTGCCGACTTCCTTCGCGCTCAGCGCCCGCCTCAATACAATAACGAAGTTATCGCTCAGGCTGTCGCTATCCGCGGTATCGGCCCATCTGATGGTGGCGCCATCGGTGATCTCGGTCGCCGTTTCGACCCGAACGACCCAGTTGTGAGAAAAGCCGTCGAAATCAGTCTAAACAAAGGCAAATTCAGCACCGCTATGCTCCAGACTTATCTTGGCAAAGGCCACGGTTTCGTCTCCGGCCTCGCCATTTGGTTCGAAGAAATTGGCATCATCGGCCCGCAAAACGGCAACAAACCCCGCGACCTCCTCATCACTTCGATGGAAGAGTTTGACGAACTTGCAAATGTATAATACAATAGAGCAATAATATCAAGAAGGAGCGAGGGAACGGCCCGTTGACCTCCTGCCAACCTAGTTAAATCCAAGGTGGTAATTCCGCCCAGAAAGGAAAGATATGTTCTATCGAACTGCGGAGAGCGTTTCTCCGAAACACCCAGACAAACTTTGTGACCAAATCAGCGACGCGATTTTGGATGCTTACTTAGAAAAAGACCCCGACGCTCGTGTCGCCGCTGAGACTTGTGGTGGTCACGGTGTAGTTTTTGTCACCGGCGAAATCACATCTACTGCCGACGATATCGATATCGAAAAAATCGTTCACCGCATCGCCGGCGACGATGTCGAGGTTCACACCAAAATCGTCAAACAATCTCCCGAAATTGCCCAAGGCGTCGATACCGGTGGTGCCGGCGACCAGGGAATTATGATTGGCTACGCTACCGACGAGACTCCCGAAATGCTCCCACTTGAAGTCGTATTATCCCGCAAACTAAACGAATATATTTATGCCAAGCACCCTTACGACGGCAAAACTCAAGTCACCATCGCCCCAGACGGTACCATCGCCTCCATTGTCGCCAGTTTCCAAAACGTCAGCCAAGCCGAACTAAAAGAACTCGTTGAAGAGTTTATCAAGGACAATAATCTAAAAGGCGCTCTCGAACTTCACTTAAACCCCGCCGGCGACTGGAATCAAGGCGGCTTTGACGCCGATACTGGCCTTACCGGTCGCAAACTCATTGTCGACAATTACGGCCCCCGCATCGCTATCGGCGGTGGCTGCTATTCCGGCAAAGACGCCACCAAGGTCGACCGCTCCGCCGCTTATATGGCTAGAAAAATCGCCGTGGATTATCTAAGAAACCGCCACGCCCACGAAGTCCTGGTCCGCCTTGCTTACGCCATCGGCAAAGCCGAGCCTCTCGAAAAGACCGTCATTATCGACGGCCAGCCCGAAGAAATCGAAGGCTACGACCTCACTCCACGCGGCATCATCAACGCGCTAGATTTGAAGCGCCCCATCTACGAAGAGACCGCCCGCTACGGTCACTATGGCCACGCCTTCCCGTGGGACAAATAATTTTGTGTTTTTAGAATTTATATGCTACAATTAAAGTGCTTAACTTTAATTTTGGAGCAGGTAGTGCAAATAACAAAATCATTAAAATCATCAAATACATTAGAAAAAGACCGTATATTATACATAATGGTTCTTTCATTAATCTCATTAACTACTATTTCGGGCCTAGTTTTGTCTTCGCCCATTCTTTCTGCCCACGCTGATGATTCTGTTGTCACCACTACCGCCGTCACCGTCTCCGAATCTTGCTCTATGACTGCCACGGTCGGCACACCACATTCTGCTAGCTTGCCAAATGGCACCTATTCCGGCACTAGTTATCCAAATGGTGTTGGTACTACTACTTTAAGAGCCTTCTGTAATGACCGTCAAGGCTTTGCCATCTACGCTATTGGCTATACCGGTGATGAATACGGTAATAACAAACTCCATTCAAATACTTTAGGCAATGATTATGATATTAATACTGGTATTTATACTTCTGGTTCTACTACTAACTCTACCTGGTCCATGAAACTATCTAGTGTAGCCGGAGACTTTGCCCCTACTATAACTGATGGTACTAATAATACAGAAAACTTCACCACCTGGCACGTAGTACCTAGTGAATATACCAAAGTAGCCTACAGAACTACCGGTACTGATATCCTAGTAGGTGGCTCGGGCACTGGTTCTTCAGTAGAAGTGACTTATGATGCTTATATCTCCTCCACCCAGCCTGCCGGCACCTATGTAGGACAAGTAAAATATACCCTAGTCCACCCAAGCACTGCTGGTAAACCTGTGACACCACTTAAGGATTCGGATTGTCCAGCCGGCTATGTCTGCTATGCGCCTAACACATCGGACATTGAAGGCTCCATGTCTTCACTCGGCTCTATTTCTTCTTCACCTACTGCTGGTAAAATCAGTGTGGGCACTTCCGCCACCACCATTAACCTTATCGCACCAAACTACAAACGAGAAGGTTATGGCTTTGCTGGTTGGAGTACAGATTTTACTACTACAAATGCTAGTACTATTTACGGTCCAAATGAAACTCTCACGGTACCTTCTGCCACTCTCGCCACAAAGGGTATGATACTCTACCCAGTCTGGGTAGCCTCTTCTGGCACTCTTCAAGAGTTCTCCTGTGCAAGCTCTAGCTTAACTCCAGCAACCTATAATAGTACGACTGGTAAAGTCTCTGCTACCCTTTCTTCCATAACTGCCCTTACTGATTCTCGTGACGGAAATGTCTACGCCGTAGCCAAGCTTGCAGATGGCTATTGCTGGATGATAGAAAACCTTCGCCTAGATGCCAATCATTCTACGGATGGTAGCTTGGCACAAGGCTATGATACAGGCTTTATCGGACTACCAGATTCAGAAGATGCAAACTTTGATACAAATGGTACAGCAAACAATCTATACAGCACTGGTAACTATCGTACGATGCCACGCTATAATAATAACAATATTAAATTCGGCGGAAAAAATGCTTCTGGTACAGATTTGGTAGCCGGATATAATACAAACACCAATACAGCACAATGGTATAGCTATGGCAACTACTACTCCTGGCCAGCAGCTAAAGCCACCATTACAAACTACGAATCATATTCAGCAACTGATGCAGTATCCACTTCCATCTGCCCAGCTGGGTGGATACTCCCACTAGGCTACCAATCCACTGGTGCCTTAGATGATAATGAACAAAGCAGTACTTGGCGTGTACGTGGCTTCTCCTACCTAGACCGCATAATGGGTGGTACAGGACAAAATAGTAGCACTAATTCAGTTACCAATGCATCAAATAGTGCTAACTGGCGCTCATTCCCGAACAACTTTGTTTACTCCGGGTACTGGGATGGTGCCCAGGCGAGCACTCGTAGCAGCAGCGGCTTCTATTGGTCGTCTTCTGCGAACAGTAACGGCCGCGCCTACGGCCTGGGCCTCAGCAGTAGCGTCGTCTACCCCGGGACGAATTACTACGTCAAGTACTACGGATTCACAGTCCGCTGCGTGGCTGGCTCTTAGTAAAAAATCTAAATCCCATCGCCCCTTGTCTTTTCTCCACATCCGTGATATAATACCTCCATTATTAGCTCAGCAAACGAGCCAACCCCCTACCCGTTGATAGGGAAGAGCAGCGTTTGCTTTAACCAAAGGAGTACTATGAAAGATTACGAACTTTCTATTCTCTATCATCCAGATCTCGAAACCAATCTGGAGCCAGCTATGACCAAGGTGAAGAAAATCATCGAATCGGCTGGTGGCAAAATCAAAAAAGAAGAAAACGACGGCAAGAAACGCCTGAGCTATTCTATCAAAGGTCAAGATTTTGCTGTTTATTATTACTATGACCTCGAACTCCCAGCCGAGGCCCCAAGCAAAATCAGCACTACACTAAACATCACCGATGAGGTGTTACGCTATTTGCTCGTGCGCGCCGATGCCAAGAGAGCCAAGTTAGCCACCCCGGTCGCTGACGAAAAAGAAGAATCAACCGAAGAAAAGGAGGCTTAAAATGCGCGGTTTTTCAAAAGCAATTATCACCGGTAACCTTACTCGCGACCCCGAGCTCCGCACTACACCTAGCGGTTCATCCGTTTGTAGTTTCTCCGTAGCGGTCAACCGTGTCTACAAAGACGCCAACGGCGAGCAAAAGGAAGACGTTTCCTTTATCGACTGTTCCGCTTGGGGCAAACTTGCCGAAATGATTTCCCAGTATGCCAAAAAAGGCAGTGGCGTTCTCGTTTCTGGCCGTTTAAGCCAACGCAGTTTCGAAGGCAAAGATGGCGTCAAGCGCTCTCGCACTGAAATCGTCGTCGAAGATTTCAACTTCACTGGTGCCGCCCCATCTCGTGATGGTGGCTCTAACTACGGTAGCAATTCTAGCGATGCCGGTTCGTCCGATGTACCAGACGATATCCCAGAGGAAATTGACTTAAGTGAAGTTCCATTTTAATCAACTTAACGCGAAGAAAGGATCAAAATGAAAAAATACAAGAGTGATGCAAATCTTTATTTCGATTACCGCGACACCAAGACTCTGCAGCGGTTTACCGATAGTTATGGTCGCATTGAGCCAATCGCGAAGACTGGCCTTTCCGCTAAGCAGCAACGCCAACTCGCTGTCGCTGTGAAGCGTGCGCGCCATTTGGCACTTCTGCCATTCGTATCAAATAATTAAGGAGTAATATGTACGGACCAACAGATCTCAAGAAAAATACCCTTATCACCTTGGATGGCCAGCCGTACAAGGTGGTAGAATACTCACAAAAAGTGATGGGCCGTGGCGGCTCCATCGTAAATGTCAAAGTGAAGAATCTCATCACTGGCGCTCTACTTCCGAAGACTTTCAAAGGCCAGGAGAAAATTGAGCCAGCCGAAGTTACCACGAAAAAAGTCCAATATCTTTATCGTGACGACGAGAAGTTTTACTTTATGGACCCAGAATCTTTCGAACAATACGAGCTCAGTGCTGATATGGTCGGTGACCAAAAAGATTTTATGAAAGATGGCGATGAAATGGAAATCCAATTCTATAACGGCACTCCAATCAATCTCCAGCTTCCAAAGAATCTTTGGCTCACTGTGACATATACTGAAACGGCAGTCAAAGGCGATACCACCAGCTCCGTGATGAAAGATGCAACTCTCGAAACCGGCGTCGTGGTGAAGGTCCCGGCCTTCATTAAAGAAGGCGACACCGTCTCAATCGACACTGATACTTATGAGTACCGTGGACGTAAGTAGGGGTTATCTCAAAATTGAAGGTGCTGCTCGCGCCTTCAATTTTGACTTCAAAGATAAAGTCGTGCTCGACATCGGCTCCTCGACCGGCGGTTTCACTGAGTATGCCTTGGCCCACGGTGCCAAGAAAGTCATCGCAGTAGAGAAGGGCTCTCACCAAATGAAGGCCCCTCTCCGCTTCGATCCCCGCATCGATCTCCACGAAAAAACCGACATCTTCGACGTGATAGCGGCAGGCCAAACAGCAACTGTAACGTGTCCTAAGGGACATAAGGACTTGGCCAGAGCGGCTTGGGAGCTGTTGCCCGAAGGGCACGCTACAGTTGCTGTTTGGCCTATGCCTGATATCATACTTGCTGATGTCTCTTTTTTAAGTCTCACCAAGATTCTGTCCTATGCGAAGAAGCATTTGGCGGGGAAGCATACCGAGTTTTTAGTGATGCTAAAGCCTCAATTTGAAGCCCGCCCCGACCAATTACACAGTGGTGTAGTGAAAAACGAAACCATTCGCCGCGAGATTATTAAGCAATTTGAATACTGGTTAAAGCAAAACGGCTATCTTATTATTAAAAAACACGACAACGAACTCCACGGCAAAAATGGAAATATTGAAAGATTTTATAATTTAGGTCTTGCAAAATAAAAATAAGCGCTATATAATACATAGTATGAATCTATTACATGGCGTGGGCGACTTCTTCTCATTAGATATAGGGACGAATTCGATGCGTATAGTCCAACTATCCGGCAACAGCCAACACGGCTGGGTTTTGCAAAAGTTTGCATATGTTCCAATCGATGAAAAGCTCACCGGCGATTCTTCTGATTTGGGACGCAAACGTCTGGGAGAAGCTATCATGGGCGCCGTAAATCAAGCCGGCATCAAGACCAAAAATATTGCTATTGGTCTTCCAGCTAATAAGACCTTCACCAGTATCGTTGAGACCGAAACTTTGCCCGACAAAGAACTTGTCAAAGCCTTCAAATATGAAATTGATAAATATGTTCCGATGCCGATGAGCGAAGCCAAGGCTGATTTCGTCATACTCGGACCTAGTCCCAACGACCCTGCCAAGACCGAAGTCCTAGTTTCTTCTATTGCTAAAGAATACGCCGAATCTACTATGGAACTTGTCGAAAAAACTGGTTTCAACATTATTGCCATGGAGCCAGAACCCTTAGCGATGGCCAGATCCCTTGCTATTCCAGGCGCCATGGATGCTACCATGGTTGTCGATTTTGGTGCAAAATCCACCGATCTTGTGATTGTTTACAAAGGCCAGCCTCGCCTAGTCCGTTCTATCCCAGGTGGCTTTGAAAGCCTCAATAAGACTCTAGCCGGTGGCTTGGATGTCCGTGAAGACCAATCCAGCCAATTCCTACTCAAATTTGGTCTTGCTGAAGATAAACTTGACGGCCAGGTTTTCAAAATTCTCGGCCACTCGCTTGAACTCTATGCTTCCGAACTCACCAAATCTGTCCGTTTCTTCCAGACTAAATATTTAAATGGCAAAGTTGGTGGCATTGTCCTTTCCGGCTACGCTAGCCGTATTCCACTTTTCGCTGAATATATCGAAGCCCGTACTAACGTCCCAACCATGAAAGGCAACCCTTGGCAATCCGTCCGCGTCACTACCGAACAGCAACAAGTTCTTGCTCCCGTGGCTAGCGAATTTGCCGTCGTAATCGGTTTGTCAGAAAGGAGTAATGACTAATGGCCCGCGAAATTAACCTTGTTCCCGATATTAAAGGTGAAATGATTAGAGCTTTAAAGCTCCGAAACCTAATATTCTTTATTTGTATTGTAGTAGCTGGTGCTAGCGTGGCCGTAATACTGATTTTTGCGATGATCGCCGGTGGCCAGCAGGCCGCCGTCAATGGCAAGAAAGATACTTTGAATGCCCTATCGTCCAAAATCAAAAGCTATAGTGATCTTGACAATTTTCTCACCATTAAAGACCAACTTGGCAATCTTTCTACTATCGCCAGCAATAAAAAATTGTTATCTCGTACCTTCGGTATTCTGTCTGCCTTAATGCCCAAAAATTCCGACACCATCACTATTTCCGAGCTTAACGTCGATCTTTCCGGTGATGCACCGACCATCTCTTTTGATGCTCAGGCTAATGCTGGTGAGGCCCCGTTCATCGACTACGCCGTTCTTGAATCGTTCAAGAAGAGTATGGATTATCTACGTTATGATTATGGCGATTATGTTGATAGAAATGGCAATGCTATCCCAGCTTATTGTATTATTGAAACCGGCGCTGATGGTGCAATGCTTTATGACCAATCCAAGGGATATTATGCTTACTGGTTATTTAATGGCGACGGTTGCAACCCATCGGCGAATACTGAAGGTGCTGACAACAACTATCTATTCGAAGGATATGGTGATGAGCAAGTTGTCCGTATTTGGCGTACGCCACAATTTAATGATTGGCTCGCCACTAACAATATGACCAAAGAGGGCGTTATTTCAAATGTTGCCCACTTTGATAGCAAATGTACTACCTATGCCAGCGTAACTGACGCCAGCGGTACTACATCCTGGTCGAGCATTAATAGTTCTTGCTTACTAGTCCCCGGTGGCTCCGAAAATGGTGGTATTAATATCTCAGACTCCTCCAACGGTCGCGATTCTAACGAGCAACTCGTTCTTAGATTTTCCGCTACCATTGTTCTTGCGCCCGAGTTCTATAATTTTAGCAATCATCACGTTCTCGCTATTGGCCCGACTGGTCGCTACAACGTGACCGATTCCTACGTTCAAATCCAAAATATGTTTGGCGAGCGTGCCGCTGATTGTGCCGAAGGCGATACTGCATGTCTTAATAACACTACTAATAAGGGAGGGAACTAAATGGCTAAAGAAATTGCTATCTCAAAACGCGCAAAAATCTCCGAAGCTCAACAATATGTCTTACTTTCTGTGCTTGGTGCCGCCATCTTTCTTGGTGCTGCTATTTCTCTTACTCTACATTTCATCAAAGTTATTCAATTAAATATTGAAGTTATTTCTGCCGAAGAGGCTTCTATTGCGTCTTATTCCAAAGCCATCAAAAATATCGGCATCTGCAAAAGTCCAAAGGGTTCTGTTTATACCAGTGAAGAACTGAAAAACTGTAATCCAGGAAGTATTGACGCCAAAGAAATTCCTGGTACTTTGCGTGCCAACATTCTTGAAAATATGGCCGCCAACCAGGCGCTCGCTTCAGTTCATAAAGAAAATGACACGTCCTGCGTCAATCCATTAAACGGCAAAAAATACACCTATGCCGATATGATGTCACTTTATAATTCTGCCAATACAACCGAAGCTTTAATTACCGCTAGCGCTCTCATCCGTCGTTGCTCAGCTTTGCGCGTCATTCCAGATGCTCTTCCGACTAGCAAAAATGAAGAGGCTCTCCTTGCCAGCCTGAACAAAATATTTGTTCTTTCCGGTCTTGAGCCAGATTCCCTTAACCCTACTGGCAATTCAGAAGTTTCAACCTTTAGCGAATCTGTCAACACCCTTTCAGTTCAACTTTCCGTCGAAGCCAATTCTGCCTACACCATCAAATTCCTCGATAATGTCGAGCGTTCCATTCGTGATTTTCGTATCGAACGCGCAACTATTTCATGGGGCGGCAATAAACTAGTTTTGCAAGCTCAAGCCCAAGCCTATTATATGATTCCATCTAGTCTTGAAGAAACCACTCAAGTAATTAAAGGAGATGAAAACGAATGAAAACAGATTTAACCACTTCTATTATCGCTGCTATCGTTGGTACTGTCGCTGCCTACTTTGTCTGCAATCTTCTAGTGCCAAAAATCGAAAGCTTCACTCTGACCTCGCTCAGCTCCGATACTGACTACACATTGACCGAACCCAATGTTGAGGTTTTTAATTATCGTTCTGTCAACCCAACTGTTGAAGTTTACGTTGGTAATTGTACTGGTGATAATTGCGAAACGGCGATTATTATAGATGAAGAAACTGAAGAAAAACCCGAGGAAACTCCCGAGGAGCCAAGCACCGAAGAAGAAACTGAGCAAGAGCCAGGCGAAAACCAGGAGCCAGAAAATGGCACTACTGACTAAAGAAGCTGAGAATAAAATCAGCGCGCTTTTAGTTGCCGAAGGCTTAGCCGACGGCAATCTTGTCAATAGCGTATCTAGTGAAGTCCCCGTCGATCAATCTGTTCTCGCCGAATTAATCAAGCGTGGTGTGATTAACGACAGCATGGTTGCTCGTGCCACTGCTACTCTCATTAATGTTCCTTATGTTGAACTTAAAAATGTTGCCATTGACCAAGACGTTTTGATGCTAATTCCACAAGAGGCGCAGTCGCGTGTTCTTGCTATTCCACTTGGCGACAAAGACGGAGTTTTAAATGTTGCCATGGCCGACGTTACCAACGTCCAAGCCACCGATTATCTCTCAAGTCTTGTTAATCGCCCAATCCGTGTCTGGATGTCCTCCGAGAGCGGTATTCGCGAAATGATTGAAAAAAATCACGGTGATTTTTCAGGTGTTACCGAAGCCGTCCGCGAAACCAATGCTGAAGAAGCCGCTGGCGAACAAAAAGATGTCAAAACCATTGTCCAGGACTCACCGATTAGTAAAGCTCTTACTACGATTTTGAGTTATGCTGCAAAAACCAAGGCCTCAGATATTCATATCGAGCCACTTGAAGGCTCACTTATTATCCGCTGTCGTATTGATGGCGTACTTCGTAAAATCATGGACCTTCCCAAAAACGTTGCTCCAGCTCTTGTTTCTCGTATTAAAATTCTAAGCAATCTTAAAATCGACGAACATCGTATTCCACAAGATGGTCAATTCACCGTGCTTGTTGATGATAAAGAAATTGACCTTCGTATTGCAATTTCGCCAGTCACTTGGGGCGAGCAAGTCGTCATCCGTTTGCTCGATAAAAGCGGCATGACTATGGATATTGAAAAAATGGGTATGAGTGGTCGTGCTCTCCGTACGGTGCTTGAGGGCATCAAAAAGCCAAATGGCATGATTTTAACCTCAGGTCCTACGGGTTCTGGTAAATCTACTACTCTCTATGCTCTTATTCAACAGATTAAATCCGAAGCCATCAATATCGTAACTTTGGAAGACCCAGTCGAGTACAAGATGGATGGTATTAATCAAATCCAAGTTAATGTCGACGCCGGCCTTACTTTTGCGTCTGGACTTCGTTCTATTCTTCGTCAAGACCCTGACGTAGTGATGGTGGGTGAGATTCGTGACTCCGAGACTGCCGGTCTTGCCGTCCAGGCCGCCCTTACTGGTCACCTTGTATTTTCTACGCTCCACACCAACTCCGCTGCTGGTATTCTCCCACGTCTTCTTGATATGGGTATCGAGCCATTCCTTCTCGCCTCCACTTTGAATGTCGTTATCGGCCAACGCCTTGTCCGTCGTATCACCGAGAAGCGTGAAACTTATAAATCTAGCGAAATTGAAACTAGTAGCATTAATGATCTCATTGGCGACCTACTTCCCAAGACCGACGCCGATGTTGCTAAAGTCAGCGAAGATTTAGGTTATCCCGGCCTCCCAGTTAAAAATGATAAGTATTATATGTTGTCTAAAGGCATGGCCACTAAGGAAACCCCTGGTGGTTACAAAGGCCGCGCCGGTCTTTACGAAACGATTGAAGTCGATGAAGATATTCAGAAACTCATTATTTCTCATGCAACGTCTGCCGAAATTATGCGTCTTGCCAAATCGAAGGGAACAGTCACCATGCGCCAAGATGGTATGTTAAAGGTTCTCTCTGGCATTACAACAATTGAAGAAGTTAATCGTGTAGCAAGTGATTTAACATAAAGGATATGGTATAATAATAATATGGAAAACAGTGGGCAACAATTACAAACACAATCAACACAACCAGTAGCTCCGGCTCAACCGGTCCAACCAGTTCAGCTAGCTCAGCCAATGCAGCCGAGCGGCTCAGCTAGTTCCGCTACACCTAAGATCGAGAATCTACTTGAAGAATGCGTCCGCCGCAAAGCTTCTGATATTCATATGCAATATGGTCTTCCACCGATTTTGCGCATCGATGGCACACTTGTTCCCGTCAATAATGTCAAGTCTTTAGACGAAGAAGACCTAAAGACACTTATCTTCTCTACTCTTGACGAAGATCAGCAGAGCATTTATTTGAAAGACAAAGAATTTGATTATTCCTTTGCCTTTGGTGATATTGCTCGTTTCCGCGTCAACGCCTTCCATGAGCGTGGCAAAATGGCCGCTGCTTTCCGTCTTATTCCTAATGAAATCAAATCCATTACTGACCTCGGTATGCCCTCCATTGTCGAAACGTTTGCCGATTTTCCACGTGGCCTTGTTCTTGTCACCGGCCCTACCGGTTCTGGTAAATCTACCACCCTCGCTGCGTTAATTGATAAGATTAACCACGATAAGAGTAAACATATCATCACGATTGAGGACCCAATCGAATTCACTCACAAATCCGAACGTTCCATCATCGTCCAGCGCGAGGTCCATTATGATACCTTTAGTTTTGCCGCGGCTCTTCGTTCCGCTCTCCGTGAAGACCCTGACGTAGTATTAATCGGTGAGATGCGCGACCTCGAAACTATTCAAGCCGCTATTACCATCGCCGAGACCGGCCACTTAGTCTTCGCGACTCTCCACACCAACTCCGCTGCTCAGTCGATTGACCGTATGATTGACGTTTTCCCGTCACATCAGCAACCGCAAATTCGCTCACAGCTTGCCAATATGCTTATGGCTATCTGTTCCCAGCGTCTTGTACCTGCCATCGGTGGTGGTCGCGTCGTCGCTGCCGAAATTATGATTGCTAACACTGCCGTTCGTTCGCTCATTCGTGATGGTAAAACATTCCAGCTTGATACCGCCATCCAGACTGGCGCTGAAGAAGGCATGCAGACCATGGACCGTACTCTCGCGAAACTCATCCAGACCGGTGTGATTACCTATGATTCTGCCCGTGAGTATGCAGTTGATATTAATGAACTTAATCGTTTAGTAAGAGGCTAACATGAAGAGATTCAATTATAAAGCCAAAGACAAAAAAACCGGCAAAATCTTAAAAGGTAACATCCAAGCCGAAAATGAATCTACTGCCGGACGACTTTTGATTGAACAAGGCTACACCCCAATGTCTGTTACTGAAGAAGGTGGTGGATTATTTGGTGGTAAAGGTCATGTTACAACCAAAGACCGCATTATGTTTACCCGCCAACTTTCTACCTTGATTGGCGCCGGCTTGCCACTTGCGACTAGCCTCCGCACTGTCATTGAGCAGACTCAGGGCAAAGCAATGAAGGAAATTGCTGAAGAAATCTTGACCAATGTCGAATCAGGGAAGACCCTTTACGATTCTTTTTCGGCTCACCCTGAAGTCTTTGATGGTGTCTATCGCGCTCTTATCCAGGCCGGTGAGACTTCCGGTACTCTCGACCTTGCTTTGAGACGCCTCGCCGACCAAGAGGAAAAAGATGCCGCCATGATGGGCAAAATCAAAGGCGCTCTCGTTTACCCATTTATAATTTTAGCCGTCATTATCGCCGTGCTTGCCTTCATGATGATTATGGTTGTACCGCAGGTCGAAAAGCTTTATAAAGATATGGATGAGGAATTACCCGGTCTTACCAAGGCACTGGTCGAAATATCCAATTTCTTTGGCAATTTCTGGTGGTTGGTGCTTCTCGTAGTCATTGCCATTGTGGGCTCCACCTATTTCTTTATCAAGAGAACCCCTGCCGGCCGCAAAGCAATGGATTCTTTCAAAATTCATGTCCCCATCTTTGGCGGTCTCTTCCGCAAACTCTATGTCTCACGCTTTGCCCGTACTGCTGAAATGATGCTCGCAACTGGTGTGCCGATGCTTGATTCTATCAAGATTGCTATCGACGCGACCAACAACGTTGTCATCGAAGAAGAGTACAGTAAGTCTCTCGAAATCATCAAGGGTGGCAAAGCCCTCTCCGAAGCTCTCAAAGAAAGAAACTATATGCTGCCACTTGTTCCGCAAATGGCCTCTATCGGTGAGGAATCTGGTAAAATCGACGAAATGCTCGGCAAGGCCGCCGCTGTTTACGAAAGAGAGCTTGACGAGCAGATTAATAATATTTCTACAATGATCGAGCCAATTTTGATGGTAATTATGGCCGGTCTCATTGGCGTCGTAGTCGGTGGTACTCTTCTCCCAATCTACTCCCTCGTCAACAAGATCGCTAAATAAAAGTCTTGACTAATTTAGTTTTTTACGCTATGATAAGCTTAAGCATTAAATCTTAGAAAGGATTTATTTATGGCAAAACAAAATATCAACTCTAAAGAAGGCTTCACCATCATCGAGGTGGTGCTCGTGCTTGCTATCGCGGGTCTTATCTTCTTGATGGTCTTCGTGGCGCTCCCGGCGCTTCAGCGGTCACAGCGTGATACGGCTCGTCGTAATGACATGTCGCGGGTAGATACGTCATTGGTGCAGTATCAAACCAACAACAGCTCGGCAAAGGATAGCTTGCCTGTTGGCCCAAGCACTTATATTCCTGCTACAAATAGCAATAGTATTTCAGATGGTACGGTGAAAGGCACCACAGTAGCACGGGACTTTATTCAGAGATATATGAATGCTGGTACTGATTCTGCAACCAACACATTTGAAGATCCGGATGGTACATTATATAGCATGTATATCACAGAAAACTTTGCTGAAAAATCAATCACGGCCTCATACGGTGAAGCAAAATTAGGAGGCAACGAAACCGCTGGGTATACTGTTGGCACCGAGTTTAATAAACACATGATTTATGTTATCCCAGGTGGTATGTGCGATGGTGAAAAAGTCGTCAAATCTACTAAACGCCACTTTGCAATTATGTATCGTCTCGAAGGCGCTGGCGTTTACTGCATCGACGATCAGTAGAAGACAACTGATATAAAAAATACTCCCACCGGGGGAGTATTTTTTAATGGTTTTTTATGATTAAGTATTAAAGCAATACGCTCCCGACCCCTCTAGTCGATATACTACTGCTAAGTTTCGCGGGTTTGATGAACCCACCGCTTCCGTCCCGCTACATTTCGCTTGCAATACTACCATTATTCTATAATCATTCGGTGCTGTCCCAAAAGGTGTACTTGGTAATTTTTCCAAATAATCATTATACCCTTTACCGCAAGAAATCCCTTCTTTTCCTTCGCATTTCATGACCGTTAATTTATAGTTCTCGCCATCCGGGTCAACAAACCTATCTCCCAAATAATCATGATAAAACCCACCCCAACTATCTGAATTGCCACCGGAACTATACTCCACATTTCGATCTTTTACCTCATCAAATTTCGGTAGCGCTCCCCGGTTACTTGTCTGATATCTTTTCACCTTTGAAATAAAATTCATCATATCGTCGCGTCGGCTGTTATCTCTCTGCGCCCGTTGAAGAGCCGGCAACGCCACAAATACCATCACGAAGATTAGCCCTGCTACTGCAAGCACTAGCACTACTTCAATAATTGTAAAACCGTGTTTAATTTCACCCTTTTTCATATTTCTCCTTATGCTAATTATAAGACAAATTCACACAAAACACAACCCACCTTATCAAAAAATGCTACAATAATTATATGCAAATATTTTTTCTGATTCTACTCTTTATCATCGGCGCCTGCTTTGGCTCGTTTCTGTGTTGTGCCGCACGCCGTCTCCATCTGAGATCCACCAATCACCCATTAAAAAGCAAGCGCTCCATTTGCCTAAGTTGCCACTATAAATTAAAATGGTACGACAATCTCCCCATCATCTCCTGGCTTATTCTAAAAGGGAAATGTAAGAAATGTGGCAAGAAAATTGGCTTAGCCGAATTACTTTCTGAACTTGGTGTCGCCATTGCTTTTCTTGCCATCGGCCTTGGTATGCAAATTAGCGGCGCCACAATAGGCAGTTTAATTGCTAGCCAGTCACCCATACTTTGGGTAAACCTTCTAGCTATTCTCGTCTTTACATTATTGCTGGCTTTTCTAGCTATCTACGATGGCATCTACGGCGAACTTTCCGTCCAGGGACTCATCGCATCTATTGCTTGCGCAATAGTTCTAGTAATTATACGCGAATGGGGGAGCACATCCATCATGCAAGACTTACTCAACGTTCTTTATTCCGTTCTTATTCTCGGTGGCACCTATCTCGTCCTCTATCTCATTTCTAAAGGCAAATGGGTCGGCGACGGCGATTGGCTTCTCGGCACTGCTATCGGGCTCGCTCTCGGTCACCCTTGGCTCGCCGTCAACGCACTTTTCATTGCGAATCTCACCGCCTGTCTCGTGATGGCACCCATAGTCAAAAAAACCCACCACAAAAAAATCTATTTTGGTCCATTTATGGTTGTCGCCTTTATTATTGTATATTCCTTTGCCGATTTCTTTTTCTACGCTATTGGCGGCTAATTATTCAAAAATTTAAAAACATGCTATAATAGAGTTATGCATAAACGTAATGGCGATACTTTAATTGAAGTGACCTTAGCCGTCGGAATTTTTTCGCTAGTTGCTATTGCTGTTGTCGCCGTTGTAAATGGTAGCACTTCCGGTGCTCAGACTGCGCTCGAGACCACCCTCGCCCGTGAGGAAATTGATACCCAAGCCGAGGCTTTGCGCTTCATCCAGTCTTCCTATATTAATAGTGATACCGCAGACGAAGCAGTGATACCACCACCAAGCGATCCCGAATATCAAAAATTCAAATATCGGCTTCTTTGGGAAAAAATTGAAAGTTACGCTAAGAAACCCCAGAATATTAATGGTGGCAATTTGAACTACAGACCAAACACCTGTCAAGAATTATATGAAATCAAAGAAGGCTCCGATGGTAGCAATCAAATCCAGCGCGAGGGCGCCATTGTTATCAACCCTCAAAAATTAGGCATTAATGCCAGCAAAAACTTTGAAGACGAAATCATTATTTCTACCAAGACCAAGAACAATCTCCAGAAGTTCACCGAAGCATCTACCTATCCTCATATCATTTATGGTTCAACAGACGCAGAAGCGAGCCTTGCCGATAATATCTCAGGCCAAGGCATCTATCAAGTCGAAGGCCTTTATGTTATCGCCGTAGAAGGTCCACAGACCGCTATCGTCATAAACGAAAAAGGCACGATAGAGAATAAAACGGTCGCTGCTTACTACGACTTTTACATCCGCTCTTGCTGGTACGAGTCCGGCGCCACGCAACCAACTACTGTTTCTACCTTAATGCGTTTATACAATCCAAGAGTTGTCAAACTCTATCCTAAACCAAAAGATTAATTCGTCTCCGAATGAAATTTTTCGTGGATTTCTTTTAAATGCGCATCCGTCACGTGCGTATAAATTTGCGTCGTTGAAATATCTGCGTGCCCCAGCATCGACTGCACCGCGCGAAGGTCTGCTCCGTTCATCAAAAGATCCGTCGCAAACGAATGCCGAAGCGTATGCGGCGACACGTGCTTAGTAATTCCTGCCAGTCTTGCGTATTTTTCTACAATTCTTTCCACCGATCGCGCTGTCATCCGCCGATAATCTCCCGAAGTATCCACCGCCTGCAAATTTTTAGAATTGTTCAAAAAAAGCGCCGGCAGGGAATCGGTCCGCGCATCAAGATAATCTCGCACTCTATCTGCACACGTCTCCGAAATAAATATCGGCCTATCTTTCGACCCTTTCCCCCGCACCATAAATTCGCGCCGCTCTAAGTTTATCGAATCACGATTTAGCCCCACCAGTTCCGACACCCGAAGTCCCCCAGAATATAGAAGTTCAATTATCGCTCTATCACGGAGCCCCGACTCCGTTGACAAATCTATCTCCTCGAGCATATCTTCCACCTCATCAAAATGTAGGAATGTCACCTGCTTTCTCACTACGTGCGGCAGTTCTACTAGCGATGGGTCGAGCGACTTAATCTCCCTCCGAGAAAGATACTTTAAAAACCCGCGAAGAGCAATCAAATAATACGCCTGCGTAATAGTTTTTAAATCATCCCCCCCATTCTCTGACCCGTAGCGATTTAATTTCAGCCGGTATTTCCGGACTAAATCTTTTGTAATGTCGCCTGTCTTTAAATCACTTTTACCAGTAATTTCAGTCGCGAGCCCTACGAACCTATCAAGATATAAACGATAATTTTCTATAGTTTTCTTGCTTCTACCAGACTCAATTTCCAGGTGTTCCAAGAAATCATTTACCGCATCATAAATATCCATAGAGTCATTATAGCACAAGATAACGAGCCATCACGATCGAGGGACATAAAGAAAAAATCTGCTATATGCAGATTTTTTCGCCGAAGGGGCGAAGCGACGTGATATAATCGAAGATTATCACGTCGCGAAGCTCCCGAGACGAGATGGCCCGTTATCTTGTCAGCTTATATGCGTCGCGAATAATCATCAACTCTTCGTTGGTCGGTTCTACATATACCGGCACCGTCGAATCTTCCGTTGTGATGATGCCACTAGTAATCTCTTTAAAGCTTGCAATCGCATCATTTACTTCTTGGTTAATCTTAATGCCAAGTGGTGCCAGCCCCTCGATAATCGATTCACGTGTTTCGGCACCATTTTCGAGCACTCCCGCCGTAAACACAATAGCATCCACTTCGCCATTCAATTCCAAATAGTACTCCGCAATATAGCGGTCAATTCGGTCGACATACATATCAAGTGCCAGGCGTGCATTTTCATCGCCTTCAGAAATCGCCTTCTCGACGTCACGGTTATCATTAAACCCACATACGCCTTTGAGCCCCGACTTCTTATTGAGAGCATCATCGATTTCATCATAGGTCATTCCGGCTTCGTCAATCATATATTTGATAATCGACGGGTCAATCGAGCCAGAACGCGTCCCCATCATCAGTCCGTCAAGTGGCGTGAGACCCATCGTGGTATCGTAACTTTTACCGTCCTTCACAGCAGTAATCGAAGCCCCCGACCCTACGTGACAAATAATCAAATTAATTTTTTCTTTGCCAAGTTTCTTCTGCATAGTTTCTGTAATATACTTGTGGCTTGTACCGTGAAAACCGTATTTTCGCACGCCGTACTTTTCGTACCATTCCATCGGCACAGGATACATATACTCAACTTTTGGAATCGTCTGGTGGAAAGCCGTATCAAATACTGCCACTTGCGTAGCTTCTGGCAACGCCTTCTGCATTGCTTTAATCCCAGCAATATTACCAGGGTGATGCAAAGGTGCAAACTTCGTAAACTCCTTAATATCCTTCATCACCTCATCATCAATCACCACCGATTTAGCATACTTTTCGCCACCGTGCACCACCCGATGCCCGACCCCACGAATTTCACCTAAATCTTTCACCGCCCCATAATTCACCAACTCTTCTAGCATTATTTTTACGGCATCAGTATGATTCTTGATGACTTTCTTAGTTTCAGTTTTCTTGCCTTCAAATTTAATAGTATAAAAACTATCCTCGGCCCCAATCTTCTCAACATACCCACCAATAATAGCCATCTCGGATGGCATATCATAAAGCTGAAACTTCAAAGATGACGAACCAGCATTAACACATAATACTTTCATTTTTTCTCCTTTTTATTATCTCTTATTATATCACGAAAAAGAGTCTTACAGTACTCTGTTTAAAAATTCCTTCACGCGTTCTGTTTTTGGATGTTCAAAAAACTCTTTCGGTGTCCCTTCCTCAATAATCCGTCCTTTATCAATAAACACAATTCTCGTCGCAATTTCTTTGGCAAAACTCATCTCGTGCGTCACAATCATAATCGTCATCCCACGGTCCGCCAGCTCCCGAATCAAACTTAAAACATCACCAATCGCCTCCGGGTCAAGTGCCGAAGTCGGCTCATCAAATAACAAAACTTCCGGCGACAACATCATCGCCCGAATAATCGCAATCCTTTGCTTTTGCCCACCCGACAGCGACGCTGGATAGGCATTTTCTTTTTCGGATAGCCCAATATGCCGGAGTAACTCCCGCGCCCGTTTCATCGCTGCATCTTTTTTCATTACCCGGAGTTTCACCGGTGCCAGAATCAGATTCTCCATCACCGTCATATTTGAAATCAAGTTAAAATGTTGAAACACCATTCCGATATTCCGCCGCATTTTCCGCACATTTTTCGCATCAATTCTCACCCCATCTAGGAAAATCTCTCCCGACGTTGGCTCTTCCATCCAGTTGATGCACCTAAGGAATGTCGATTTCCCCGACCCCGAAGGCCCGAGCACCACCACTCGCTCACCCTCGTGAAGCTCAAAATTAATGCCCCTAAGCACCTTATTCTCACCAAACGATTTTTTCAAATTCCTTACCACTAAATCTGTATGTTGATTGTCCATCATTTTTCTCCCCTTAAATCACTACGCCTCAAACTTTTTTCTACTCGCCTTACGATAAAGGTAATCAAATAAATTGTCGCAAGGTAAAACAGCGCTGCTACAAACATCGGCACAATATAACTCGCCATATTTTGCCCCGAGCCGATGTCCTTTGCCGCCATATTAAGATCGTACATCCCCACCATACTCACAATCGCCGTTTCCTTTATCACCGTAATAATCTCGTTTCCAAGTGCCGGGATGATATTTTTAATCGCCTGTGGTGCAATAATCTTCATAAAAATCGTAAAGTTAGACAGCCCCAGTGCCATCCCAGCTTCCTTTTGACCTATATCTACCGACTGAATTCCGCTCCGAATCACCTCTGCCGTATACGCCGCCGAGTTTAACCCAAACGCAATAATCGCCGTGATAATACTCGGGAATCCCTTTACCGCAAAAATCACAAAGAACATAATAAATAGCTGCAACGCCATCGGCGTCCCCCGAATTACCGTCGTATAAACCGTACAAATAAACTTCGGCACCACCAGCCACTTAGACCGCTTTGCCGTATCAATCAGCGCAATCACCGTCCCGAGCGCCACGCCAATCAGAAGTGCGAAATACGATATTTGCATCGTCAGCAAAAACCCGTGAAGCAGGGAATCAATATACTCCGGCGTGCTAAATAGTTCTGCTATTTTTGGGAAAAAGTCATTCATTTCTCGAGCCCCATATATTTTAATACCAACCGGTCAATTTCTGTCATTCCTTCCGCGTCCTCAGTCAGCATCTCGGCCAGGACCTCATTAAACGCCTCCAAAAGAACACCCCGCTCCTTATTCACCGCAATCGCATACGACTCTTCCACCGGGTAATCTTCCTCTCTCGTCGCTCCAGAGTAGTAAAGTGGCAAAGCTAAAAGCCCCGGGTTTTTCTCTACAATAAATTTCGCCGCTAGTTCATCCGCCACCGCATAATCAATAATGTGTGCAAGAATGGCATCGGCCGCAAGTTGATGCGAATCAATTCCTTTTAGTGTCGTACCAGTCCCGGCTAGCACCCCATTTTCAATCTCATCATCGATAAACAAATATCCCGTGCTCCCAATCTGCGAACCCAGTTTATGCCCAGCAAGCGCTTCCCATACGATATGGTCGTCACGAAGCGACGGTTGATTATCTTTTGCAAAAATCACATACTGCACCGACGTATAATAGGGAATCGTAAAATTCACCTTCTCCGCCCGTGCTGGCGTAATGGTGAGTCCCGCCGCCCCCGCGTCCGCAATCCGCCCCGCTTCCACATTGTCAATAATTACATCAAATTCCACATTTTCAATCCGAATAGTCTTATTCATTTTCGCAGCTACGCGATTCACAATCTCCACATCCACCCCCACAATCTGCCGATTTTCATAAAACTCAAATGGCGCAAATGGCACGTTCGTTTCCACTACAAAATCCGCCCCTTTTTCGCCGTCAATCGACCACCACACACTCACCCCCATCCCCACCGTCACTAGCAGGAATATTATCAGAAAAACTAAGCGTTTAACCTTAACCATAATTCAATTATAACACAAAAAATGGTGACCCGGGTGCGAGTCGCACCGAAGGTCCGACTCCCAACAAAATACCGCCCACTAGAGGCGATAAATGTCACTGGTGACCCGGGTGCGAGTCGAACGCACAACCTTTTCCTTAGGACGGAACTGCTCTATCCATTGAGCTACCGGGCCAGACACCGACGGGTGACGGCTCTGGAGGGGCCCCCATTGAGCCTCAGCGAAATGGGGGAGGAATGAGCCAGCAGGACCCGTCGGGAGTATGATATAATTATAGCATGAATCTGTTTAAGAAGAAAGATGATAAGAAAACTGAACAAGAAAAAGTCGAGGAACGCCGCGAAGAAGTTTTGGCTAGGGGCCGCAAATTCAAGTATCCCCTCCAATGGACCAAACATCGCATCGTTACCAACACAATTTTGATTGCCACCATCGTTGTCGCTATTCTTATTACCAGCGGCTGGCTAGCGCTTTATCAATTTGGTATGACCGACGAAATGCTTTACCGCATCACCAAGATTCTTCCTGTACCCGTCGCTTCTGTCGATGGTGAAAATGTCAAATTTTCCGACTACCTACTATTCTATCGCAGTAGTATTCTTTCTATCGAGCGCCAATCCGGCCAAGCCGACAACGACAATTCACTCGCCAACCTCCGCCTAGAATATAAGCGTGCTGCTCTTAATGAATCCGAATCTTACACCTACGCCGAGAAATTAGCCAAAGAATTAGACATAGAAGTTACACAGGAAGAAGTCTCTACAGAATTTACCCGCCATTTATCCATCGGTGGTGTCGAGCGTAGCGAAGAGGGTTTCCTCAAAATCATCGACGAAAATTTCGGCCTCGACAAATCTGAATACGAGCATATGCTCTATCTCACCATTATCAAAGCCAAAGCCGAAATAGCTATCGACGAGCACGCCAACAAAATCGCTACCAAAGTCGAATCTATGCTTGCCGAAAATGGCGGTAATTATACCGCCGTCGCCGAGGCCTTAGGCCAAGATGTCGAATACCAGGAAACTGGCGGTATGGTCTCTAGCCAAAATATCGATGGCGGCCGCGCTGCCGAAGCCTTTAAACTAGAGCCCGGCGGGCAGTCCGGTCGCTTCGTCTCCACGAATGGCGACGGTTATTACTTCGTCAAACTCATCAAAAAAACCGACACCGAAGTCAACTTCGTTTCCATTAAAGTCCCCTTCACCGAATTCGACACCCGCTTCGCCACTCTCCACGAAGAAGGGAAGATTAAAGAATATATCAATCTCACTACCAACGAATAAAAATAAATCGCCTTTCAAGCGATTATCTTTTCTGGTGCGGGTACAGGGAGCAAGGTCTCCCTGGGCCCCACTCCAATAAAACTAAAAATAACCACAAGTGGTTATTTTACTTTTATTGGTGCGGGTACAGGGAGTCGGACCCTGATCTCATCCTTGGGAAGGATACATAATAGCCGCTATACGATACCCGCGACTACCCCTATTATACCATATTTTATAAAAAGATATGATATAATAATATTAACTATGGAAGAAATCAAGGCTACTCTGAAAAAAGCAATAAAAAATTTATACAACCTTGATTTTGACCCCGAAATCACTCCCGCGCCAGCCAACATTGACGCCGACTACTCCACCAACGCTCCCCTAAAACTTGCCAAAGAATTGCACAAATCCCCGATGGAAATTGCAGGGGCACTTGAAGAAGATGCTTTCTCGGAGCATGTTTGGCGACGGGCCAAACACGAAGCGACCGAAGCCCGTGACGACGGGCCTGAGGGAGCGGTCCGAGAAAGCATTTCTTCAAGTGTTACTCCTCCCGGCTTCCTCAATTTCACTCTATCTGACAATTATTTAAAAGAATCCATAAATAATTTATACAACAATTTTGATGCCAGTATTAAATCAGATGCATATGAAGGCAAGACAGTCATTTGCGAGTTTAGCGACCCAAACCCATTTAAAGTCCTCCACGTCGGCCATCTTTATACTAGCATCGTCGGCGACTCCATCGGCCGTCTCTTTGAATACGCCGGCGCTAGGGTCATTAGAGCGAATTTCGGCGGCGACGTCGGCCTTCACGTCGCAAAGACTATGTACGCCTTACTCCAAAAAGATACCACCGACCTAAAGATCGAAGACATCGCGAAGTGTTACATCGAAGGCACCGCTCTCTACGACACCGACGAAAAAGCAAAATCAGAAATCACCAAACTTAACAAAGAAATCTATCGAATCAATGCTGAAAATCTCCACGATACCGACCTTGCAAAAGTTTATTGGCAAGGCAGGGAACTGTCCTATGAATATTTCGACCAATTTTATAGCACCATCGGCGTCAAATTCGACAAGTATTATCCAGAATCCACCGTTGCTGCCCTTGGTCTAAAAACCGTCAAAGAGCAACTAGAAAAAGGCGTCTACGAAATGTCCGACGGCGCCGTCATCTTCAATGGCGAAAAATTCGGCCTCCACACCCGCGTTTTCATCAACAAAGAGGGCGTTCCCACCTACGAAACCAAAGACGTCGGCCTCATTTTCACCAAATGGCAAGACTGGCATTTCGATAAATCTGTTGTCATCACCGGCTCCGAGCAACTTGATTATATGAAAGTAGTTCTAAAATCTATCGAACAATATGCTCCCGACCTAGTCAAAAAGACTGCTCACCTAACTCACGGCCTAGTCAAACTCCCCGGTGGCGTCAAAATGTCCTCGAGAAAGGGCAATTTCTTAAAAGCCGTCGATGTTCTTGATATGGTAAAAGACGAACTTAAAAAAGAATACGATTCCACCGACGACAAAGTTTCCCTCGCCGCCACCAAATACGCCTTTTTGAAATACAAAATGGGCGGTAACATCATTTTTGACCCCAAAGAGTCCGTCAAAATGACCGGCAACTCCGGCCCGTATCTGCTATACGCTTGCGTGAGAGCCAAGAAAATCTTGGCATCTGTAGGTAATACCTTCGAGGAGCATGTTTGGCGACGGGCCAAACACGGAGCGACCGAAGCCCGTGACGACGGGCCTGAGGGAGCGTTCCGAGAAGGTATTACTACAGATGCCGAACACAACCTTATGCTAAAACTCCTAGAATACAAAAGTCTATTACAAGATGCCGTCTCCGAAATGGCACCGCATAAATTGGCGAATTATTTGTATGAACTAGCGCAAGAGTTTTCACGCTTTTACGAAAACTGCCCAGTGGCTGGAGCGAAAGAAGAAGCCGAGCGCGCCAAACTCGTTCAGGTATATTTAACCACGATGACCCACGGTCTCGGCCTTCTCGGCATCAACATCCCGGAGGAAATGTAAATGAAAAAAGCCAAATTATTATGGATTGATCTCGAAATGACCGGCCTCGACCCGTCAAAGGACAAGATTCTCGAAGTCGCCGCAATTGCTACCGATATGAAGTTAGACAAAATCGCCAAATATGAAGCCGTGGTAAAAGTTGATGAAAAAACCATAAAATCTCGTATGGTCGGTGATTTTTGGGAGAAAAATAGCAAATCCCGTGATGCCCTTATCGCTCAAAATCAAACCGGCCAATCCATAAAAGCCGTCGAGAAGGAGCTGTTAGATTTCGTAAACAAGTATTTTGGTAAAGAAATCTACCTCGCCGGCAATTCCATTCACCAAGACCGCAAATTTATCGAAAAGGAAATGCCCGAATTAAACGAGAAACTTCACTATCGTATGCTCGACGTTTCCGCCTGGAAGATTTATTTTGAAAATGCGCTAGGTAAAAAATTCACCAAGCCCGAAAACCATCGCGCCCTAGACGATATTAATGGCTCAATTGAGGAGTTCAAATGGTATTTGACGTTTCTGAAGTAACCGGCATCGGCGAATATACTAAAAAGAAAGAAAAAGACCGCACTCTCTATCAAAAAGGTGACAAAACTTTTCTCGTCGTCAATAAACACACTCTCGAACTCCGCACCGACAGGGAATTAAAAAACCTCCTGACCGCCAAATACGAATCTGTGATGGAATCACGCTTCTTCGGTCGTGGCGGTATCGAAATCGTCCCCGCCGGCCAACTCACAGAAGACGAATTAAGAGACCTCGTCCGCCTAAGTTACAATTTGAGTTAAAAATATTTTAAAAAAGTCTTTACAATCCAAAACAACTTATGCTAATATAAAAATATGCAGGTCATACACAAATATTTTTTTGGCAGGTACGCTTGTTCTAAGTATATCTCTCGCAGCAAGAAGCTCCGTCTTCTTGGCTCAGTCTCTTCTACTCTTCTTGGTGTGCTTGTCTTTTCTATTCTTTTTCCTATCCAAATCAAATGGACCAATGTAGAAGC
>JAGAEN010000008.1 GCA_017613135.1 Candidatus Saccharimonadota bacterium
CGGCGTATCAGTAATAGCCGTCATTGAGCAGGACTGATTTACTGTTACCGTAGCAGTAGAAACTGAAGCGTCATCCGCGTGTGCCACCGACGTCACGTTAGTAAGCACCAAGGCCGAAAGAGTCGTAACCGAAAGGAGCAATAAAGACATCACGTGCAGTAAGCGGTCAATCATTTTTTGTTCTTCTAGTTTCATTTTACTCATCCATTATCTCCTATTAATATAAGCACTTTGCCTATACTCCCATTATAAGCCATCAATATCTTTTTGCCAAGCCCTTTTTTGTCAAAATTTATCATAATCCTCTCGCGCAATTTTCCCCAGCAAAAAAGCCTCTCCCAAGGCTCTTTCTAAGGAACAAGAGCAGTTGATCCAATTCAGTATCTTATACTCTTAATCCCACACTCTCATTCTACACCCACTAATCTTTTATGTCAACCATTATTTGCTTTTTCGTCAAAACTTTTAGTCGCTTAATCCTAGAATGTTCCCCCTTAACAAACTCCCTAGCCCGAGAAATGCCCTGCTCGTCTGTCATTTTAGCTCGGCTGAGATCCAATATTACATTTTCGGACTGGCCATCGGTCGCGCGAAGATTATTCTGAATGGTATGCTTACCACCACCCTGCGGAGATTTTAATTCCCAGCGCAGATTTGTTTTTAAAACATATAAATCTGGGGTTTTACTAGAATATCTCTTCAAAAATACAATATCACTCTCGAAATAATTCGCAACAATCTTGGCTATTCTTTCTTCGTGCAAACGTGGCCTAGACTTGCCATGCTCCTCAAAATAAACTTCGTATTGTTTTCCCATGCGCCCCACCCTATCACACCTCTATCATATTTACAACCCCCCACCCGTCGCTAAACCTAAACCCAGCAAAAAAGCCTCTCCCAAGGCTCTTTTAATTTCTTTCTAGGCGGACACACTGCTAACCAAGATAACTCTACACTCTACCTAATAAAACTCTTTTTGCTCCGGCCTCTCTCAACGATGATCGGCCCGAACCTAATCTTATTTTAGCATAGCCATAATCCGTGTCAATATTGATTTTTACGATTTTGATGTTGTAATTATATTTGACAAATACCGAAAATATTTTACGACTTCAACCCGGCGTCAAAATACATCAATACATAGTCCCATCCCCAAGACAAATCAAATCCGCCCGAAGTATAATTATTAAACTTATAATAAGGCATCCCATCCACTAATTTCAAGGTCTTCTTCGCACTCGCCATCACTTCCTCTAGCACTTCGTCTTTTTCCATACAATCTTTAAAACTATCCTGTAGCCCCACTTCTTCACCTAGTTTTATCCAATAATCCTTCCCCAGTTTATTAAACTCATAAAACGCCGATTTCCCCGAATCTTTAAAATATTCCTTCCACACCCGCGTCACTGCTAGATTATAATAATCCCAGAACTTCCCCTCTTTTTTCGCACAGAAAATCCCTTCTGCGCCATAACGTGACTCCGGAGATTTCGACTCCCCATATTCATATAAGAAATCCGACAGCCGTATTTCCACCAGAATATCATTTTCCTCAATATACCGCTGGAACTCTTCCTCGTGCTCAATAATCGCATTCTCAAAAGCAATACAATACGGACAAGCAATGTCCGAATAAATAATAAAGTAATTCTTCGCGTCCATATTCCCCACCGTCATCTCCGGGTCCCAGACTTTTTCCGCATTTGATGGCTTGCTAGTCATACTTGTCACGATTGCTGCAAGTATCAAACCCACTACCGCCACCACGCCAATAATTCTAAGCGCTTTTTTCACACTCCTCCTTTTTCTTCAAATATCTTTCATTTACGATTATAACATAAGTTTCCTCGCCGATACGCTTTAAACTAAGAATCGCAATAACCACCGCAAGACATGTCACGATATTTGAAAGCACCCCCACCATCGCCAGACCGCCGGTCGAAAAAATCGCCCCGAGTAGCGGCGTGAGCAGCGTCGTCCCACAAGTCGGACAACCCGCCCCCAGCGCAATCAACCCCGTGATAATCCCCGCCTTTTCCACATTCGCCGAGTTTGAAGTATCTTCGCCTTTGCTTACTCTCTTTTTCTGCCAGAGTAACACAATCAGCCCGATCAGCACCCCCTGAAGTAGAGCCAGTAGAAACACCGGCACCCATTCACCAAAAACCATATTCACGCCAAACACACCAATCAATGCATCCCCTAATATCTTCATACTCCCAGAGAACCCTACCGCCCCCATCAGCTCAAATTTCGAAAACCCGCCCGCGAGAAGATTAATCAACATCCCAAACAACAAAAACGCCGGCACAAATCCTGCCCAAAATCTCCGCTCCTTAGTCGCAAGCATTATACCCTTGCCCGCCAGCACAAACTCGTCGCACCACTTGCGCCAATTAAACCCCTTTTTACGAGCCTCCTTGCTCACTCTACCTCCACACTTACTATTTTTATTATTATAGCACTTCTTGTGCTTATTTAAACTCTTTTATGCGATAGCTTCCGTTTGCCACTTCGTCCTCGCCAAGCACTATCGCGTTCTTTGCTACCGCCGCCGCATATTTTAATTTATCACCTAATTTCTTTTCGCCTGCTACCACCGTCACCTTCTCACCTTTCTCTCGCCTTTCTCTTGCCACCTTCATTGCAAATTCTAATTCATTTTCCGAAATCGGCACTACCGCCATATCTACCGGCTTCTCTATTTGACTTTTTATCAAATTATTATCAGCTAGAACATAAAATAGCCGTGTTAGTCCAATAGAACCCCCTACACCGGGGAATTTCTGATCAGTAAAATACCCAGCCAGACTTTCGTACCGCCCGCCTCCACAGACCGAACCCACCTGCTGATATTCCGGCAAATTAAACTCAAACACCGTCCCGGTATAATAGTCTAGCCCCCGCACAATCTTCATATCTGCCTCAATCTCTCCTTTATATCCATCAGCCTCAAGCATTCGCATCACCTGTTCTAATTCTTCCACGCCTTCCACAAAAACTTCATTATTTACTCCGAGTTCTTTTAATTTCGTCGCCACTTCCTCGCGCTCACCTCGTATTTCAATAAACGCCATCATCATTTCCACCCGCTCACTACCTAACCCGATTTCAGAAAATGCCTCTCTTGTCTTCTCCTCTGGTACTTTCTCCGCGTGGTCAATAATGTTAAAAATCTCGCCTGCTTTAGCCTCCAAATTATATTCAGAAATTACGCCCGACAAAATCTTCCGATTCGATATCCTAGCGATGACCGGCGTATTCAGTTCAAATTCAAAAAAAGCATCAAGTAGTGTCGATATCACATCCGCATCATAATAAAGTGGCAAACTCCCCCGTCCCACCACATCTACATCACATTGATAAAACTCACGAAATCTCCCCTTCTGCGCCCGCTCACCACGATAATTCCGCCCAATCTGCGTCACCTTAAACGGAAAACTTAGGTTACTCTCGTGCTCCACTACGTATCTTGCTAATGGCACCGTATGATCAAATCGAAGTGCCTGATCGGCATCCTCTGCCGCCTCCGCTGTTTTCACCACTTTATAAATTTGTTTCTCGGTATCACCCCCCGCCTTTGCAAGCAAAATCTCCGACCTTTCAATCACCGGTGTCTCAATATGAAAAAACCCGTGCCGCCGATACACTTCGCTAATTTTATTTTTGATTTTATCAAATGTCGCTTGCGCTTCAGGCATCAGTTCCTGCATCCCCGAAATCGCCGCCGTATTTATCTTTTTCATAACCCCATTATATCACAACGCAACAAAAAAGCTCCACTGGAGCAATGTGGTGGGCGACAGAGGAGTCGAACCTCTGACCTTGTCTACGTCAAAGACACGCTCTAGCCAACTGAGCTAGCCGCCCAATGATATGGTGAGTCGGGAGGGGCTCGCATCGAGCGAAGCGAGATCCGACGCCCATTTTTTGTACATATCCGTCAGGATATGGTGAGTCGGGAGGGGCTCGAACCCTCGACACCGGGCTTAAAAGGCCCGTGCTCTAACCAGCTGAGCTACCGACCCAATTTTTAACGTGGTGGCGCCAACTGGACTTGAACCAGTGACACAAGGCTCTTCAGGCCTCTGCTCTACCAACTGAGCTACAGCGCCAATACCCCATATTATACCACATATTTCGCCATTTTGAAATTATTTTTTCTTAAGATAAGTCAAATAATACCCCCCACCCACAAAAATCGCTCCACCAATAATATTACCCAGCGTCACCGGAAGCAAATTCCCAACTAAAAACCCAGCCACGCTCGGCCCCACCGCGCCTTCAAGTGAGGCCATAAACATCCCCGCCGGCACATAAAACATATTTGCCACCGAATGCTCAAACCCACATAAAACAAATAGCATAATTGGCAAAAACACCGCCGCAATTTTCCCGCCCACCGAATCGGCAGCAAATGCCATCCACACCGCAATACACACTAGAAAATTGCACAATACCCCACGAATCATCGCCTCGGCAAATCCAAAATTCACCTTCGCACTCGCCGTCGCCATCACAGTATCAGAAATCGCATCAAACACTCCGCTCACCGCCACTAGTCCTGCTACTGCTACGGCACCAAGCAAATTCCCAAGAAACACCAAAATCCAATTTTTCACTAGTCGCCCCAGCCCAAATTTCCGATCAAATAGCCCGATTACCATCAAATTATTCCCGGTAAATAATTCGCTTCCTGCTACCACCACCATCGCAAGCCCGGCCGGAAACACTAGCGCCCCCGCAATTTTCCCCACATATACATTCGCAAACGTCGCCCCCACTCCTGCCAGTGCAATAAACGCTCCCGCAAACATTCCGAGCATTATCATCTTCCACCACGGAAGATTCGCCTTTTTCTCGCCCACACTTGCCACCACTTTCGCTACCTCATTTGGTGCTAGCATATTACCTCCAATCTAACATCATTATATCAAAAATCCCCTCGTTTAAAAGGGGATTTTATTTCTTAATAACTACTTTGAAGCTTTTTCAGTATTACGCCAAATCTTAACAATTACCATCGCAAACTCATAAGCCGCGCGGCAGATAATTGGCCCAAGGAACAATTCAATAAAGAATCCCATCACATCGCCCAACACGACAGTAGCAATCGCTTGGAAGAAGATATACACCGTCGAACCAATATAAAACATCTTTAACAATGATTCGATGTACATATCTTTAAATGCCAAGAAATTCTTTATCTTGCCACCAAAACCTTTAACGGCATCTTTCTTGTTGACAAACAAGAAAAATAGCAAAATAGCCGCAACGATAGAAACTACAAAGCCTACTATCATCCAGTTAGTGACAAAATTCACCTTGCCTGTCGCAGCAGAAATCAAGCTATTACCACTGCTGAGTAATGATTCTAAGTCGTACATTTTTTATAACTCCTTTATTATTTATTACTTTTATCATAGCATAAATAATTTTATTTTGTAAAGATTTTTATTATAATATTTTTATGAATCGAGTTCCTCTCGCTGAAAGAATGCGCCCAACCAAATTAAAAGAAGTTCTCGGCCAAGACGAAATCATTGGCGAAGGTAAAATTTTGACTGAAATTTGTAAAAAAGGCGAGCCGGTTAATCTCATTTTTTGGGGTCCTCCCGGCACTGGCAAGACTACCCTCGCTCGTATTCTTGCACGCGAATTTAAAGCCGACTTTGTCGAAATCTCTGCCGTCACTGCCGGCAAAAAGGATGTCGAGGCCGTCGTCGAACGCGCCAAAATCAACTGGAATCTCGGCACCCGCACGGTTCTTTTCGTAGACGAAATTCACCGTTTTAACAAAGCCCAGCAGGACGCTTTTCTTCCCCACGTCGAATCCGGCCTGATTACCCTAATTGGCGCCACCACCGAGAATCCATCCTTTGAAGTCATTTCCCCACTTCTCTCCCGCTCCCGCGTCGTCATCGTTAAACCGCTTTCTAAAAAAGACATCCTAAAAGTCCTCAAAAACGCCTGCAAAAAAGAGGGCATTATTATCAAATCTGAGGGAATACGGAGCGCGGCAGCGCGAGGACAAGCGCCGGCCGCCCGTGGCGACGGGCCGGCCGTACGCGGCCCGAAGATTGATAATGATGCCCTCTCGTTTATTGCTGAATTATCGAGTGGCGATGCCAGAAGTGCACTAGGTGATTTAGAGCTCGCCATTTCGCTAGCACCAGACAAAATCACCAAAGACGTCGTGATTGAAGCCGCCGGCAAAAAACTCCCCGGCTACGACAAAAAAGGTGACAACCATTATGATACGATTTCCGCCTTTATTAAATCTATGCGTGGCTCTGATGTCGATGCGGCACTCTATTATCTTGCCCGTATGGTCGAAGCCGGCGAAGACCCCAAGTTTATCGCTCGACGTATGGTAATTTTTGCTTCCGAAGACATTGGTCTAGCCGGTAACGGTGCCCTATCTCTCGCCACCGCTTGTTTCCAGGCCGTAGAGCGCGTCGGCATGCCAGAGTCCGGCCTCATTCTCGCCCATGCCGTCGTCGCTTTATCACTCTCCAAAAAATCTCGCGCCACCACTGACGCCTGGTATACTGCTCTCGACCTTGCTCGTAAAACTAGAAACGAGCCAGTTCCTATTTGGCTCCGAAACGCCCCTACCAAACTCATGAAAGACCTCGGCTTCGGCAAAGGCCAAAAATGGGAATCCGGCTTCCACCTTGATAAAAACTACCTCCCAGACACCATCAAAAATGAGAAGATTTTCAAGAATTAGTATTAGAAAATTTTTGAGCATAAAGCAAGCCCAAGAACAAAAAACTAGTTTCACAGAACGAGCACGGAACTGAAATTCCGGCACAGTTCTGCCTGAAACTAGTTTTTTGTTCCTGGCGCGCAGCGTAGAGCGAAAAAATTTTCTAATACTAGTTCTCTTCAAGAAATGCTCCGCTTTGTCTTGACCAAAGTTTAGCATACTCCCCATTTTTAGCCAATAGTTCCCGATGCGAACCTTTCTCGACAATCGCACCATCTTTTAATACCACAATTTCATCTAGCCCCGCAATCGTCGACAGCCGATGTGCCACCACAATCGATGTCCTTCCTTTCATCAGATTTTTCAAAGCCCCTTGGATCAACGCTTCCGACTCCGAATCAAGCGCTGACGTCGCCTCGTCTAAAACCAAAATTGGCGCGTCCTTTAATATCGCTCTCGCAATCGCAATTCTCTGCCTCTGCCCACCAGAAAGCTTTACCCCGCGCTCACCCACCAAAGTTTCATACCCATCCGGCAGCTCCCGAATAAACTCATCTGCATTTGCCAGTTTCGCCGCTCGCACCACTTCTTCCTCAGACGCCCCCGGCTTCCCATACGCGATATTTTCAAACACGCTCCGATGGAAAAGCGACGAATCCTGCGGCACATACGCAATCGCCTCGCGTAAACTATTTTGCGTCACATCTCGAATATCATGCCCATCAATATAAATCGCCCCGCTCATCACGTCCGCAAACCTAAGTAAAAGTTTTGTCAGTGTCGTCTTACCAGAACCCGACACCCCCACCAACCCCACCGTCTTCCCAGCCGGTATTTCAAGATCAAAATCAAAAAACAATTTATCCTTTTGTTCTTCGTGCTGGAAACTAATATGTGAGAAATCAATCTCCGCCTTCGTTACTTTCAAAGGTTTGTCAGTTTTATCATCGATAATATATGGCAAATCCAAAATCTCCACCATCTCTTTGGCATTGCCAAATGAACTATTTATAATTCTGAGAATATGATTAATCGTCCAAATATTAGATAAAAGCGAATTGGATAACGAATAAATAAATACAATATCCGTAATCGAAAGTCCGAACCACTCATGACTCATAATAATAAGTATTAGTAAAACAACATATGTCACTAAGTTGATGACATTCATCGACAAGTTTCGCCAAAACGACACTTTCGCCACATCAAAAGTCGCTTTTTTAGTCCTCGCCGTTGCCCGCTCAAATCTCGCACGCTCAAAACTTTCCCGCGCATACGATTTTACTGACAATTCATTCGTAATCGCATCCGCTAGTTGCCCAGTCTGCTTATTCTCCGCATTCGCTTGCGCTTCATCCACATGCCGAGTCTTGTAATAGGTTACGACTGATACTATTATGTACGTAATCGCATACAATAAAAGAATTATCGCAAATGGCAAACAAACTACCGCAGTCGCACCAATCGAAAAAATTAGCGTCAAAAATAATGGATAAATATCCCACACAAAATGCGACTTAAAAGAAATAAAAGCAGTCGGCAATTTATTTGCCGCCGAAGTAAGAGAACCTGAAAAGCGATTGCTATGAAAAGTCATCGATTGGTTTATCACCGCATTAAATGCTAATTGTGATAAATATTCACCGCCTTTGGCATCGAGCGACCAATCCAGCCAATCGATTATTCTAATCACCCCGAGATTATTCACCGCCGCCGGCACAATGGTGAGTAGTAAAATCCCCACATAATTCGATATATCAAAATCACCGCTTGATAATTGACCAATAATTCCCGACGTCCCATACGGCACCACCACATTTGAAATAAAAATCCAAATTGGCACCAAAATAAGCAATGCAAACGTCCTCGCCTTGTATTGCATTAACGCCAACCAAAAATAATGCAACGTCCGCTTAATATTCCCTGTCTTTTTTTGTTTCATGCTATAATTATAACATGAGTAAATTAGATGATATTGTAAGCTTATGCAAACGCCGTGGATTTATTTTCCCTGGTAGCGATATTTATGGCGGTTTCGCCGGCACATGGGACTTTGGTCCACTTGGTGTCACGCTTAAAAAGAAAATTATGGATGAATGGTGGCACTATTTCGTGGAATCTCGTGATGACATGTATGGCGTGGACGCCGCCATCATTATGAATCCACGCACCTGGGTCGCCTCCGGCCATCTTGCCACTTTTGCCGACCCCCTTGTCGAATGTAAAGAATGCAAATCCCGTTTCCGCGCCGACAAAATTGCCGACGGTATCACCGAATCCGTCACTACCGAAGAATTCTTAGATACTCATACCAAATGCCCAGTCTGCGGCAAAGAGAACTGGGGCCCGATTCGTAAGTTTAATATGATGTTTACCACTCACGTTGGCGCCGTACTTCCTGATGACGATGCCGAAACAACGAGTAAAAACCTTGCCTACCTCCGCCCCGAGACCGCCCAAGGCATTTTCACTAATTATAAAAATATTATCGATACCATCTACCCCGACATTCCTTTTGGTCTCGCTCAGCAAGGCAAAGCCTTCAGAAACGAAATCAGCCCACGCGATTTTATTCTCCGCGACCGTGAATGCTCCCAAATGGAAATCGAATATTTCGTCGCGCCAGACACCTGGGAAGAAAATTTCGAAAAAATGCGCGCTCTCCAGCACGAATTTCTAGAAAAAATCATTAAACTCCCCGCCGACAAACTTCACGAATACGAAGTCCCGGCCGAAGACCGCGCCCACTATAGTAAGCGCACTATTGATTTTATGTTTGACTATCCAAACGGCGAAGAAGAGTTGATGGGTCTCGCCTATCGCACCGATTTTGATTTGCAAAATATTGCAAGAGAATCTGGCAAATCCATGGAATATCGCGACAAAAAGATTAATGAGACATTTGTCCCACACGTCATCGAGCCATCAATTGGCGTAGAACGCCTAATGCTCGCCGTCCTCTCCACCGCCTATACCGAAGACGAAGTCGGTGGCGAAAAACGCATCGTCTTAAAACTCCCCGAAAATCTCGCACCGTATAGATTCTGCGTTTCCCCACTTCTCAAAAACAAACCCGAATTGGTTGAAAAAGCCCGTAACGTTTATCAAAAACTCCGCGACAAATACGTCAACGTCACTTGGGACGATTCCGGCAACATCGGAAAGCGTTATAGAAAACAAGACGAAATCGGCACTCCAAAATGTATCGTCATCGATTTTGATACCCTAGAAGACGACACCGTCACCATCCGCGATCGCGACACCACCGAACAAATCCGCGTCAAAATTTCAGAGCTTTAACAAAAAAATAACTCCGCATTTAGGGAGTTATTTTTTATAATTCTAAAGATTATTAATTGCCTTTTTGGCTTTTTCAACCGTATCTTTAATATCGTTCTTAATTTTTAGCTCTGGATGAGCTTCGGAATAACGCTCAATAGCTGCACGAATAACATTCTTAGCTTCGTCAATATCCTCAAATCCTTTCACCTCCGTCGAACCTGGCTTCTTCAAATCTTTGTAATGATTAAAATGATATTCAATTTGCTTCAAGGTTTGCTTTGGCAAATCTTCAAGCTTATTATACGCATCACCATTGTTGCGATCATCCGCTGGCACACATATAATTTTATCGTCCACTTCACCACCATCCACGAATTTCATCACACCAAGAATCTTCGCCTTCATCCAAATTCCAGTCGTCAGTGGCTGCTCAGTAATCATCAAAACATCAAGCTCATCGCCATCTTCATCAACCGTCTGTGGAATAAACCCATAGTTACACGGCTTCGCAAATGCCATCGGCTCTACCCGATCAAGCATAAAGCAAGCGTGCTTGCGGTCCCATTCAATCTTGTGATTGGACCCCGTCGGGATTTCAATCACCACATTAAGTTCACCATTTTCATAATCCCCCGGCGTCAAAACTTTATTAAAGTCTGCCATATTTTCTCCTTTTTATCTCTTTATTATATCACTTATTTCAAAGTTTTTGTCAGGCTCCGTATCGTCGGCACTATTTTTTCAAAACCTTTCACCCGCTTCACCACTCTAAGTTCCGCACTTAGCATCAGCCGAAGCATCTTTATCTCATCCGCCGAAAAATCTCCCGCAGCGTTTTTAGAAAAAGCCATTTCTATCGCATCCCAACTATATCTCTCATCCGGACTTAATTTCTCCCCGTCAGTGTCACGATATACATTTATTTCCTCTCCCGTCGCTTTTTTAAGATTTAAAATCGCCCAACTCTCCACTAGTGAGACATTTGTCCCATTATCAAGTTCAAAAAGTACTTGTTCTACGATTTTAAAATATTCCGGACTATCCGAGCTATCCGCTATAATACTCACTCGCTTTAAAATCCACGCTGCCACTTCCATCCGCTCATAATCCGCCAAAATTTTGCTATAATATCGGAGCATCCGCGCACTCGTTACTATACCTAATTCCCCACGCCCAAGATGAATGCAAAGCTCAATTTTTGAAAACATCTCCACACCCCCCGCCAGTTTCGATTTTGGTTTTCTCACTCCTTTTGCTATCGCCGATGTTTTACCTTGCGGTGTAATCAAATTCAAAATCCTATCCGCTTCACCATAATTTGTTCGCCGAAGCACAAACCCCAAAGTCTTTATCTCATCCGACATATTTCTCGACATATTCTCTCACCTCGCTCGGAGTCATTTTATCTTTTTCTAGCACTCCCACCACTCCATACACCGACAAATCCCGCCCCTCGAGATTAAGCGACGTCACTACCACTATCGGTATTCTTGCCGTATCATCATAAGACACTAGTTCATTTAGAAAAGTAAACCCGTCCGGCCCCGTGAGCAAAATATCTAAAAAAATCATTTCTGGTATTTCATCATTCGAAATCGCATTCATCGCCGAAATCGCATTGCCAAAAATTCTTACCTCATGCTCACCCATCGCCGACGCGATGCATTCTGCCATTATTTCATCGTCATCAATCACAAAAATCATCAGAACAAACTCGCTTGCCTAGATTTATTAAGTTCCACATAAAAACTCGTCCCGTCTCGATGTCGCACCGCTCCCACATTCGCGTGCATATATCGCGAAAATCTCGACGCAATATAAAGCCCTAATCCCGATGACCCCGGTCGCATTGAAATTGCCGTTGGCTTTTCCACCCAACCTCTTTGCATTTCTCGCCACACCTCAATTGGTAAAGCCGGGCCGTAATCTCTCACCGACACCCGCACTTTATCACGGTAATCTCGTACCATTAGTTCCGACCTTGTTTCCTCGCCCGAATAATGCATCGCATTTAAAAGAAAATTATAAATCACACTATAAAGTAACTCCCGATTTGCCACTACCAACCCCGCTCGACTAGAATATTTCACATATAAATCTCGCTTGTTAAATCTAAACAAATAATCTAGCTCTCTCGTCACCTCATCACACACCGTCCTTATTGCCACCGGTTCCATTTCAAACATCCCTTCTTCCAACCTCTTTAATTTGGTGAGATCATTTATCTGCTTAATCGCTCGCTCTGACACACTTACCATTTCGTCACGAATATGTTCATTCTTGTCGTTCATTTCGTCAAAAGAAAGTGCCAGCTGCCGAATCACCGCAAGTGGCGCCTTAAGCTCGTGCGCCGCTACCAAAATACCGTCAACCTCCACATCCATACCCCCATTATAGCACACTAGGCGTTGAACTGGACCGTCTCGAGCAACTTATCAAAATCTTCTTTAAATAGCACCGAATCAGTTTGCAGAATTGCAGTCTTGTCCCGAATCTTAAACACAACAATGTAACCATTCAAAATAGAATTCGGTATAGTCCCAGTATATTTATTTGCCAACGTCCCACCCACTTCGATAGTCTGCACAGTAAGATTTGAACCTTTCCTATTCATTGCTTTCTGATAATCTGCCACTACCGACTCAAAAGCCTTATCTAGCACCGTCACCCGAAGTGCATTAATGGTATTGTTTGAAATCGGATTCACTTGCACCGGGTTAAAATAAGCCTGATAATTACCGCCAGCTGACGCATCTGATGAAATATAAAGACTCCAAGTCCGCGGATACTTAAAGCTTAGTTCACCATAGTCTACCGGCCCCGCAAAATTAAGATACGGATTCTTCTCTCTCTCAGCAAATTCCCTTTCATCTTCCGCTTGCTGCTCCACTTTTGCCGCAGCTACCGCAAGAGTAATTTTGCCATTCACGTCATCACTCACATCGTTATACTTTATTAAAATCCAAATAAACAAACAAATAAAAGTCAGTGCCACAAGGGACAACATTACAATTGCAATCGTCTTCACAAAACTGCTCTGTTTATTTTCTTTTGCCTTCAGACTCGCCTCCGCCCGCGCCATTGACATATTTGTCGGCACGCTAGTCGGCATACTCGGTTGTACTGGTGGCATCATTGTATTATCCATAAGCATATTATATCACTATTTACTAAAATCTTCACTTAATATTTCAATTTCGTTTTTCAAGCTTTTCAAATCGTTTTCAATTTCCTTCGCCAGAGTCAAAGCTTCTTTATATCTTTCCGTCGCTTTTTCCAGTTCAAAATCATCCGAATAAAACCACTCCACTTGTGCATCTAAATCCGCAATTTTTTGATTTAATGATTTTTTACTTTCTGTCATAAACCTCCTTAATCTCTGCTTTAATCTCTTCTTTAAATGTTGTAATTTCTACAACATTGCCCGGCGAAATCTCACCGCTCAAAATTGCATAACCCTGCTTCAAAACTTTCTCCGGGTTCAACGCTTCAAGTAATTTTAATTTTTGCGAAAGCCCATCCGATACCACCCGGTATTCCGTCTTAATCTTCTGTAAAGCCATCCTAATTTTTTCTTCGATTTTTTCTGTTTTTCTATCTCTCGTCAATAACTCTGCCGCATTAGATGGCGTCGAAGCCCGCACATCTGCCGCAAGGTCACACAAGGATTCATCCACCTCATGCCCAATCCCCGTAATCACCGGAATTTTCGAACTTGCTACCGCTCGTACCAATTTTTCATCATTAAAACACGACAAATCATCTGCACTTCCACCCCCACGCAGAATCGCAATCATCTGCACTTCACCCCGCTCGTTAAAATAATTTAAAGCCCGAATAATTTGGTCCGGCGCGTCCATTCCTTGCACCTGCGTATGCGCCACCTGAATTTTCATCCCGCCCCACCGCGCATTAATAATCTTCACAAAATCCGCATAACCCGCCGCCTGTGTCGACGAAATCACACCCAGCCTCGTCAAATCTTCTGGAATTCCCCGCTTTTTCGCCACATCAAATAGCCCCTCATCCGCCAATTTCTTTTTCAATAATTCAAACGCCTTTTTGAGACTTCCTTCCCCCACCGGCTGCACCGCCGACACTGTAAACGAAAACTTCCCCCACTTAGTAATCTTCGGCACTCCTCGCACAGCCACCTTCATCCCATCCTCAAGCGGCTGCCTCATTCCCCATAAAGCCATAAAACAACTTACACTCGATTCCTCATCCTTCACGTCAAAAAACACCCACTTACCTTGATTCACCTTAAAACTCGCCACCTCCCCCACGATCGTCACCGCCTCGTAATTATACTCCAGCGTCTGGTTTATTATTGAAATAAATTCAGTCGGAGTCAAACTATCCATTTTTTCCCCTAATTACCTTATAATAAGGCCCTGTACCGGTAATAATAGTAAATATGAGCGTAAATACGCGGGTCATCACGGTGACGATAGTCGCCGTCGGGAAATCCACCCCCAGCGCAATCATTACCCCCGCCATCCCTAGTTCGTACAGCCCATACGGCACAATTCCATCAAACACCGACCCAATCGCTTCACCCACCAGAATAAATGGCAAAAGCTCCGGCCTCCCAAGCGAAATTGCCACAATCCAGTACGTCGCCACCTCAAAAAACGAGTATACAAACCCCCACGTCAAAGGTTGCTTCAAATATCTTTTATTCTTTCGTGCTATTTTTACGCTTTCGTGAATATCCGCAAAATAATTACTCACCCGGTCTCGCCGAAGAATAGCCTTCTTACGCCCAAAAGTCACAATTCTCATCACCGAATTTGTTAAAGAAGAAATGGTTTTTGAAAAAAACTCAATCCGCCTTTTACTGCTCGCCACATAAATAATTAAAGACAACCCCACAAATACACCGAAATTCATTAGAAGCGATACCGGAATAATCCACTTAGCTTCCGGTGGTATCATATCAAGCATCAAAAGAACCACTATCGCCACCAAAGCTTGAAAATAATTCACCACCGTTGTTACCGCATAGCGAAAAACATAAAGAAAACTCGCCTGGCCCGCCGACACATTAAACGGATGCAACCGATAAGTTAAATATGCTAGTCCACCCCGCCCACCTGCCGGCACCGCATGATTTACAAAATTAAGCTCCGTCGAAATCAGCAAAATCTCTGTTGGTTTAAATTCACGCACATTTTTCTGGTTTTTAAGATATGAGAAAAAAATCTGCCCGCACGCATAATACATAAATAATTGTTCCGGCACCAGTAGTAAAAGCACAAAAATATTTGTCTCACCAAGATGGTGAAAAGTCTCCACCATATCTGGCCAATTTTGATAAACCACATACCCCACGAGCACTGCAGTCAAAATCGACAAAATCACTCGAAAAGAAATCAACTTATGCTTTTTCTTTGCCATAGTATCATTATAGCACAAAAAACGGGCCCGACAGGACCCGTCTATATTAGCGTACTTCTACTCTTACCCTTGGCAAAGACTTGCCCGAAAAATGTGTCTTCTTGGTTTTGACAAAAGTAACCACGCCATCTTTAGCAGCGTGAATCGTGAAATTACGCGACATATAAGTACCAGGACCAGCTAACTTAGTAGCCCCAGTCTGACGAACTAACACTTCGCCATTTTTAACTTTTTGGCCACCAAAGCGCTTAACGCCGAGGCGCTGGCCAGCATTGTTATGGACGTTTTTGGCGGTACCGCCAGCTTTTACGTGTGACATTTATTTCTTCCTTAATATTATTATATCTCTCGCTACGATTTGCCCTGCTCGTGCATAAATAAGCCCCTCGCGCGATTTATTATTCACATTATACCCCAAACTCTCAATCTCGTCAAGGATTTCAAGCCGCGAATATACGCCATTTTCACGAAGCCACGCCGGCATCGCTACTACCACTGGCGTGTTAGCTTTAACCTGCCCCACCAGATTCTTCAAAAATCCCAGCATTATCGCCCCACACTCTGCCTTTTGCTCTTTAAGTTTCATTTCGCTCGGCACTGCCGACATCGGCTTCCCAAGATACCCCTCACACGCCACCGCATCAATCGGCTGTTGCCAAGTGAAAGAAGTTGCGTCGCCCTGAGAAATTTGAAAAATGTTCGATTCGAGGGACTGCGGAGCGCGACAGCGCGAGCATAAGCGCGCCTCGCCCGTGGCGACGGGCCGAGGCGACGCGGCCCGAGAATGAACATTTTCAAATTTCAAAAGCCATTTCAAATTTTTTTCGCTATATTCAATCATTCGTTCGCTAATATCCGTCCCGTATGCTCGGTAGCCCATCAGAAGCGCCTCTTGCAAAACCACGCCCGTACCACAAAACGGGTCCAAAACTGTCGCACCTGGCGCCAAAACCCCACATAAATTAATCAAAATCTGTGCTAATTTCGGTGGCAACATCCCGACCTTCGCGTCTCTTGCCGGCCTCGCCTGGTCACGTTTTGCATACGCTTCAATATCCTGCACTCCAATCACTCGGTACCACTCATCGTCAACCTTTATTAATTCTGCCTTTCGCTCATTTTTCCCTGATAATCCATTATGTAAAGACGTTGCTGTAGATAACACCGCATCCTTATTCTCCACCACTCTTACCGACCTACCATGTCGCACTAAAATCTTCTTTAACTTCAACGCTTCCATTGTCGCCGTCTTCCGCGACGCATTCTTAGAATAATCACTCACCCCAATCGTAATCTTCCCCTCCGGCAGCTTCTGCAAGTATTCAATTGGTCGCTCTTCAAACTTTTCTGCCAACTTTATCGTACCACCTAGCCGCTCAATATCTGTACAAAAATCTGTCGCTTCAAGTTCCGCAATCGATATTTCCGGCTGACGCCCTAGCACCGCAAGATATTTCATTTGACAATCACAAACTTATTTTTACCTTTTTTCACAATCGCAGTCTGGTTAATCGCAATATCATCCGTCACTTTGACCCCATTCACGCTCACCGCTCCTTGCGCGATAAACTCGCGAGCTTTTTTCTTTGATTCAGCCAGACCGGTCTTAGTTAAAATATCTACCAGCATCGTACCCTTCGACACCACCGGAAGATACGCCGCAAATTCCGTCAGCTCATCTTCCGAAAAATCCGCAAAATCCGTTTCGCGGTTAAACAAAGTCGCCGTAAGATTCTCCACCGCTTCCGCCGCTACTCGCCCGTGCACCACCGAAGTCACACCGAGAGCCAAAGCTTTCTGCGCAATCCGCTTCTCCGGCACTTCAGAGTGTTGCCTCAAGATATCTTCAATCTCTTCTGGTTCTAACAAAGTATAAATCTTAATCAAATATTCCACCGCCTCGTCCGGCTGATTCATCCAGAATTGATAAAAATCAAATATCGAAGTGTAATTACCACCGCCATTGTCCGACGCAGCCAACCACACCGCATTGCCTTCCGACTTCCCAAACTTCCGCCCCGTCACCGGGTCTATCACTAGTGGTGTCGACCACACATCTGCCCGCGCCCCGCACAGTCTAGAAATCAAATGTATCCCCGAGGTACAATTACCATACTGGTCCGCCCCACAAAGCTGCAAATCTACGCCATATTCACGATAAAGATGTAGAAAATCATACCCCTGAATCAAAGTATAAGAAAACTCTGCATAAGATATCCCGGCGCCGCCATCACCGATTCGCTTCTGTACAAACTGCCGGTCGAGAAGCTGCGTCATTGAGAAATTTTTCCCAACCTCACGCAGAAACTCCAAGTAATTAATTTTTCTAAACCAATCGTAATTATCTACTATTATCGCATCGTTACAATTAATCACTCTTTTGATTTGCTCGCCAATGCATATTTTATTGTGCTCTACTTCATCAAGCGACTTCAAATCCCGCTCGCCATTTTCCTTTGGATCGCCAATCTGCCCCGTCGCACCACCAACCAGTAGCACCGGCTGGTACCCGTGCCGCACAAAACATGCGCACATCATCAGAGCCGCTAGATTCCCAATCGTCAACGAATCCGCACTTGGGTCCGCCCCCCAATAAAATTTTTTTGATTCCCGTGTGTCGAGCGAAGTGATATCCTCAATCGTCGTCTCCGCCTTAAACCCACGGTATAATAATTCTTCCGATAATTTCATATTATTATTCTACCACAATCCTTTGTTTTCTTAAACTATAAGATTAGCTAGACCATGCCAACAAATATCAAAGTATGAGTTTTAGGATAAGCCTAGGCGGGATGGGGCGGTAGGCTACTGCGATATACAGCGGACGCTAAACCCGAAGTACTTACTGTTGCTACCCGTACCAGGGCGGACGCTGCTACTGCCGAGGTTCAGGTAATACGCGCTGATGCTACCGTCCGCCGAAGACGACCAATAGTACCCGTAGCTGCCACGACTGCTCGCCGACGAGCCACTCCAGTAGCCGGAGTAGATAAAGTTATTTGGGAAGCCGCGCCATTTAGAAGACTGGGTTATACCAGCAGTACTAGATTGGTTTTGACCATTACCACCCAATTTGCGATCTAAGTAGGAGAAGCTACCTACGCGATTAGCGGCATCGGCTAAACCGTTTTCTAATGTACCGGTAGAAGTGACACCTAATGGGAGATGCCAACCGGCAGGGCAGATGGAAGTACCAGCTGAATCAGAGCCTGCGGTGCCGGTACGGTTGTAGTATGTATATTGTATGGTGCTTGCCATTGCGGCTGCCCAGGAGTAGTAGTTGCCATATGAATACCAAGAGACTTGGTTATTATTTTGATTATAACTATCAAATAGACTGATACTTGAAGCATTGACACCAGTACCGCCCATAGCAGTAGCGTTGGTGTTATTGGTGTTAAGTTGTGGGAGAGTGTAAGCATTTAAGCCGGTATAAAGGTTATTACTAGTGTTGCTATGCCAGTTCGTGTCTACACTACTTGGAAGCCCAGTGAAGACTCCGCCAAAGGCACCATTGTTGCTTTGGGTGTTGGAAGTGGTAATAGTAGCGTCATTGTCTAGTCTTAAGTTTTCAATCATCCACCATTTACCATCTGCTAGTTTGGCTACGGCATATACATCATTATCACGTGTATCTTCTAGTGCTATTACTGTACCAATTGGAGCAGAGTTATATGCAGCATAATTAGTAGCATTAAAGGTTTGCATTGTCACATTGGTTTCTTTAGCTACCCAGACTGCGTAAAGAGTTATATGGTGTCTATTATCCGCATATTGGTTTATAAAGGAAGAAGATACAGTAATTGTCTCATTTGGACCATAGATTGGGTCAGCACCACCTACAGTGGCAGTAGGGCTTGGGGACCATCCAGCAAATCCATAACCAGTTTTTTCATAGTTTGGTGCAATGAGATCAACGGTGTCGCCACTGTTAAGCTCAGTATGTCTAGCGTACATGGAACCATCCGTAGCACCATTACCATCATATAATATACTATAGAAGTTTTCAATCACACAGCGCACGGAGCGCCCATAATATTTATAGGTATTAGCATCAATGATAACCATAGAACTATCAATAGCTAAATTTTTCGAGTCTCTATTTGCGTATGCTGAAGATGACCAATAATCGCCAGATCTACCCCGACTGCTCCCATATTCTCCAGAATAAACGAAATTGTTTGGGAACATCCGCCATTCTCTGGAACCTTGTGCTGAAGTGTTTTTTCCCATCTGTTGATTCAAGTAGTAGAACGCGCCGCTAGTGTTTTGACTTGCACCTTTTGGCAACTTCCAACCTGCCGGGCAAAGGGAGGTTTGTGCGGCGTCGGAGTGGTATAATTCTCGACTATCATTAGCATAGTAATAATTGATATAGTGCTTCGTACTAGCAATAGCAGCTGCCCAAGTGTAATAATTGCCGTAAGAATAGACGTAGTTGTTGTAATCAGTGTGGGCATAAGCCGAAGTGACGTTTTGGCTAGGTCCAGTCGGGGTGGTGGCAGAAGAAGTATTATTATTCCAAGTAGTGTTGGCATTATTGTAGCGGGGGAAGAGATAGTTGAGATAGCTAGAATAACTACTATCAATGGTAAGTTGGTATTTGCCAGTTACACCACTAGCGGTAGTGTAGAGAGAGTTTGCAGTGTTTACATTACTGAAATTGCTGGTTTCTGGATTAGCAAGACCGTGGAACACCCCGCCATAACCTTGCGATAGACTCTCATTAGTGACAGAACTATCAATGGTGTTTTGGCCTACGGTACCAGCGGTGTCTAGCCTTAGGTTTTCTATCATCCAGCAGTTGCCATCGGCAAGTTTGGCCACAGCATAGACTTTGCTGTCACGCTGGTCAGTGAGGGCGGTGATGGTGTTCTTAGCCACTGTGAGAGTACCAGTGGCAGAGTTGTAGGTGGTGGCAGTCATAGCGGAACAACCAGTCCAACCTTGGAGATAGACTGGGTCATTACTGCCATCTTTTTCGGCTGGAGCCCAGACGGCGTAGAGGGTAGTGATTGGTGAGCCACTATAGGCAGGGGCAGTGATAACTTCATTCGGGCCCCAAATCTTTGGGTCGTTGGTATTATCATTGTCAGTGAGATGGGCCCAGGCGCTAGCATCTGTACTCCAACCGACGAAACCATAGCCGTCACGCTTAAAGTTAGAAGCAAAGAGATCAAAGGTGTCGCCTTCACCAACATTTGTATGATTGACTGGTTTAATACCAGTGGTAGCATTAGCAACACCCATACCGTTAGGGTTATCGGCACCATTGCCATCATATTGGACAGTGTAGATTGGGACCCAGTGGGCATAGAGAGTGGCACCATCACCAGCACCAGCACCAGTAACATTATAAGTACTACTTGCTGGGTAAGCAGCACCAGTACCATCAGCATTAGTGGTCCATTCTTTAATCTTCCAGCCGGTGAGGGAGAATGTGCTACTGGAGCCGAGAGTGCCAGAACCATTACCAGAAGCATCTAGATTGATACCTAAAGTAGTAGTATTATTTGAAGCATTATTAGTGCAATTACTATCTGAAGATGCCCAAGATTTACAGTTATTGGTATATGTAATAGTGTATTGTGGAAGCCACTGGGCGTAGAGAGTGACGGTGCTATCTGGAGCGAGGTTGAGGTTAGAAAGTGGTGCATTTGCTGCAATAGCAATACCAGAGCCGTCTGGCACAGTGTTCCAACCATTAAACCACCAACCTGTCCTAGTGAAATCATTTGCTCTGGACATAGCAGAGTTAATTTCCACATTCTCTTGGGTGGCAGTAGCACCAGTGGCTGGATATTCGGTGGTGCCATTACCATTATAGTTTACCGTAGTAGTACCTTGACTAGCAACACATCTAATCATCGCACCATAATATTTATAATAAGTTGTGGTACTACTATAAAGACCACTACTGTACACATAAGTCCAGTAAGCATAGGTAGAACTACTATTCCTGGATGTCCAGTAATAACCGTAGCTAGTCTCACTAGTAAAGTAACTAGCACCACTTCTATAGCCACCATAAGTAAAGTTGTTTGGAGAAGCAAAAGCAGTATTTGCACTAGTAATTGAGCCTTTGGTCCTGAGATTTAGGTATTGGGATTCAGTAGGGAGATCCCAGTTCTTCGGGCAGATGGATGTAGTAACATAAACACTACCTTTACTATATGTATTGATATCTGCCGTGGCCGCAGCATAAGTATAGTAAGAAGCTACACTATCGTTATAAGTAACGCCATTAACTGTGTGGCTAGCGATGGTATGATTGTTTAGATTATTTGGAGTGTTGATATTAGTATTATTATTGGTTGTGGAATAATTAGATGAAGAGGCTGGGAGGGTGAAGTCAGTAGTGATATCTGTGTCTTCTGGCGTAAGAGTAATACTACCGTTGCTTTTACCTAGATTTAAGTTGGTAGTCATCCAGCAAAGACCATCGGCGAGTTTGGCAACAGTGTAACTTCTAGTAGTACCATCGCGATTGTCTGTTAAGGTAGCAGTGTCGTTGATAGATGAGTTATAGCAAGCCATTGGGGACATGTCTTGCATCTTCTTGCCATTTAACTTAGCGAGGTTTGGTTGCCACCAAGTAGCGTATAAGTCTACAATGTTTACTGTGGTTTGATCTATGCCATAAGCTGCTCCTGGTTGGTAGAGAGTACCACCAGCAGAAGTACAATCTTGGTCGTCTGGATAGTTAGTATCAGCTATTGGTTGGACATTGCACCAACCTTTTAGTTCATAGCCAGAACGAGTAGGCTTGGTGGTGCTTAGATTGATGGATGTAATATCATTTGCGGCATTGCCAGTCTGTGGGTTAGGGCTTGGCATATTGGTGGTGTTAGCACCATCAGCACCATCATTGGCGTGGTAGGTAATGCTATAGTTAATGGGATTACCTATAGCGATAATGGTGAAGGCGTGCTCATAAGTACCAGTAGGAAGAGTACTATCTACTCTAGCACCGAGAGTAATGCTATAAGAATCTGAAGCATCAGTGCAAGGTGAGGTGCCATTAGCACAGCTAGTAGTATTTAGTATAGTAGCAGCATTATAGTCTGGAGCTGCTAGGTAGTTGGTATTATCACTAGAGTTTAGTTTGCTTGGTTTATAGCCCCACATATTATTGTATTGGGTGTTAGAAGCGTTGGAGAAGACTGATTCTGATACAGAGCCAGAAATACTGCTGATGTATTTAGTGCTGTCTTCCGTATTAACTAGTCTAGAAGCATTGGCTACTTCTGTAGCATTACTTGGATTTACTACTTTAGACTTAATGCTCAGTGTATAGCCGGTGACATTATTCGTTGACACTGTAAAATTAGCTGGGGTAGAGGAAGAGAATGTACCAGCAGAGGATAAAGGAGTAAGGTTTAGGGCGATGGTGTCATTTGAAAGAGTAAGATTAAGTGAGGTAGTGCTAGGATTGGCTGTACCAGGTGTGGCTTCTACATTGGTCCATTTGATTTGGATAGGAAAAAGAATAGAAAAGACAAGCACACCAAGAAGAGTAGAAGAGACAGAGCCAAGAAGACGGAGCTTCTTGCTGCGAGAGATATACTTAGAACAAGCGTACCTGCCAAAATAGTGTTTGTGTATGACTTGCATATTTTTATATTAGCACAAACATTTTCAAAAATCTAGTGTTTTTTAACTTTTTCCCACATTTTTGCACTACCCTCTTTTACAGCGTCGCGCCCTCACGTGCCTTGTTCGCCCACTCATCCGCCATTTCATTAAACTCCGTCCCCACGTGCCCCCTCACCCACACTAACCTCATTAATTCCGGGTCATATAACTCGTATAATTCTTTCACGATTTCTAAGTTTTTGATTTCGCCACGGTTCTTTTTCCAACCTCGCTCTGCCCAAGTCCCCATCCACTTCGTCACCACATTAATCCAAAACTCCGAATCAGTATGTATCTCACACGGTTCACCACTTTTTAGAGCCCGCCGCATCGCAGCGATCAAAGCAAACCCTTCCATCCGAATGTTTGACGACTGCTTCTCGCGCCCCAGTATCACCGGCTTCCCCACGCCGTCTCGCACTTCAATCACCGCAAATCCCCCCGGACCAGGGTTCGGCGATGCGCTACCGTCTGTCCATAAAATCATCATACTTCTATCCTACCACACCCCGCCCCACTATTCAAACACCGGCACATCCGGCGGAAAAGGGTCAAAATCCTCATTTGAAAAATCCTCATCACTAAAATCAGTAAACCCATCCCCATCTTCATCTCGATATCCCGACGACCCGTACGGGTTGTACCCAATCTCCGTCAAAAATCTCGACGGCATTTCGTAATTTCGGCTCCCATACGAAAATCTCGACGCCGCATACGTGAGAAATAGCCTTCGCATCGCTCGCGTCATCCCCACATACGCTAGGCGCCTCTCTTCTTCTAATCCCGCCTCGTCATCGCACGCTCTCGCACTCGGAAATAGCCCTTCTTCCATTCCCACCATAAATACCACAGGGAACTCTAGCCCCTTCGCCGCATGCATCGTCATCAAAGTCACCGCATTCTGCCCCGACGTCTCATCCGCCGACGACATTAGCGAAGCATCCGCCAAAAACTCTTCCAAACTATCGTACTGCGCCGCATTACCGACCAGCACTTCTAGGTTCTTCATTCTTTCTTCTGAACTCGGTGTACCATCATCCGTTAGTCGCCGAAAGTCAAAATACTCTACCACATTTTTTACCACTTCCCCTGTATTTTGCGGGATATTTGTCTCATTTACCATCTTTTTCAAAAAATCCACCAACTTTAGCAGCCCATTTCGCGCCTTCGCCACCGTCAAAACTTCTGAGAAATCTGGCTCGAGCAAAGGCTTATCACCTTCCACCGCGTCCACCGCCATCAAAAGCTTCTTCAAAGACACTTCCCCGATTCCCGACAGCACGTTTTTCACTACTCGCTCAAGCGATACCTTGTCTCGCTGATTCACCATCAACTTCAAAATCGCTAGCACGTCCTTTACTTCCTTCCGGTCATAAAATCTCACCCCGCCCACAATTTTGTACGGAATATGCAGATTAATAAACGCCTTCTCAAAAGTATACGATTGCGCATTCGTCCGATAAAGTACCGCAAAATCCCTATAATCCGGATAATCCTTCTTCATCCTAAGTATCGTCATCGCCACAAAACTCGCCTCCGCTTCCTCGTCACGCAAAGATTCAATATCCACCGGCTCGCCCTTGCCAATCTCCGTAAATAACGTCTTCTCCGTCCGAGTCTTGTTTTGCGAAATCACTTTTTGCGACGCCGCCAAAATATTTCCCGTCGAGCGATAGTTTTGCTCCAACTTAATCACCTTCGCCCCCGGAAAATCCCGCTCAAAATGCAAAATGTTCGTAAAATCTGCCCCCCGCCACGAATAAATCGACTGCCAATCGTCCCCCACCACGCAAATATTTTTCTCCGACCCGACCAAAAGCTTCACCAAATGATACTGAATAATATTCGTATCCTGATACTCATCAATCAAAATATATTGAAACCTCTCTTGCCACTTTTTCCGAACCTCCGGATTATTACTAAATAATTCCAAAGTTTTTAAGAGCAAGTCATCAAAATCTAGCGCCCCAGCCTTTTTCTTCTCCGCCTCATAGCCCTCAAAAATCTTTGCTATATCCCGCTGATTTGGATATAGCGCCGAGGCCATATATTCTTCCGGCCCATTACCCTGATTTTTTTCGCTCGATATAATCGACTGTACCGACTTCGGCTTTAAAGCTTTATTATCCGAAATACCAAGACTCTTCATCACTCGCCGAATCAAAGAAATCTGATCATCCATATCATAAATCACAAAATCTCTTGTGAGATTCGCCGCCTCCGCCTCCTGACGAAGAATCTTCACGCACACCCCGTGAAACGTCCCCATCTATGGCATAAACGAGCGCGGGGGGAGGAGAGGCTGATGAGATTGGACATTGATGTCCAAATTCGGGGACTTCCGGAGCGCGGCAGCGCGAGGGTGAGCGCCGGCCGCCCGTGGCGACGGGCCGGCCGGACGCGGCCCCGAATTGGATATCAATGTCCACAACCTTTCTCGCATCTCATTCGCCGCCTTATTCGTAAACGTTACCGCGAGAATATGCGAAGGCTGCACGCCGTGCGCGATTAGGTTCGCAATGCGATGCGTGAGAGTTTTGGTTTTCCCTGACCCCGCTCCCGCCAAAATCAGAAGCGGCCCCGACAAAGTTTCTACCGCCTCTTTTTGCGCCGGATTTAGTCTATCAAGTATCGGGTTCATTATATCCCCGTCAGTGGCGTAATGTCTGCCCCAAGATGTCGGAGTCTCGCCGCAAAATCTTGATATCCACGATTAATTGAATAAATATTACGAAGAATCGAAGTCCCCGGCGCCGCTAGCATCGCAATTAGCACTACTACCGCCGGGCGCAAAGCTTGTGGCGCCACCATTTCCGCCGGTCGCCAATTTGTTGGCCCTTCAATATACACCCGATGCGCATCAAGCAACTCCACCTTCGCATTTAGATTAGCAAGTTCTGTAATATACACCGCCCGATTTTCAAACACCCAGTCATGAATCAAAGTCCGCCCCTTCGCCACCGCCGCAATTACCGAGAAAAACGGCAAATTATCGATATTCAAACCCGGAAACGGCATCGGATGAATTTTATCTACCGGCGCCACCAAATCAGACTTATGGACAGTGAGGTCCACCAACCTCGTTCTTTCATTTGCCGACAAATACTCCTCCGACTTATCAATCCGCGCATTCATTGATTTCAGTACCTCAAGTTCAATTTCAAGAAACTCAATCGGCGCTCGCCGAATCGTTATTTCCGATTTTGTCACTAAACCCGCCGCAATAAAACTCATCGCCTCAATCGGGTCTTCTGACACGGAATACTCCACATCCTCATCTATACGCGAACAACCTCTCACCACCAAAGTCGTCGTACCAATTCCCGAAATCTTCACTCCCAACTTTTCCAAGAAAAAGCACACATCCTGCACCATATAGTTTGGCGAAGCCCCCACAATCGTCGTCCGCCCAGGGGACAGTGCCGCTGCCATCAAAACATTCTCCGTCACTGTATCACCGCGCTCCGTTAAAACAATATATCTATCAGTATATTTATGGAGCGTCCCTTGATTTACTTTCACATTATAAAATCCACTTTCGCACACTGCGTCAACATTCAGCCCAAATGATTTTAGCGCCTGAATATGTGGCTCTACCGTCCTTGTGCCGAGAGAACATCCCCCAGCATACGGTATTTTAAAACTCTCGTACCGATGAAGCAAAGGCCCGAGAAACATAATAATTGACCGCGTCCTTCGTGCCGCCTCTACGTCCATTTCTTCCAATTTCAATTCACGTGGTGATATAATTTCTAGGTCACGATGACGATTCTGCCAATGGCATTTTACGCCAATCGACTCTAAAACTTCAATGATTCTAAACACTTCCTCAATTCTCGCTACGCGGTGAAGAACCGTCTTGCCAGAATTTAAAAGCGCCGCACATAGTAGTCCCACCGCCGCATTTTTCGACGTGTTTATCGTGATTTCACCACTAAGCTCTTTCCCGCCCCGAATCCGAAAACTCTGCGATACCGTATCATTTATAGAGAGAATTTGGTTCCCGAGAGCCTCTGACAGTTTTTTAATCATCGTGAGCGAAACATTCTGCCCGCCCTTTTCAATCCGGTGAATCGCCGATTGACTCGTCCCCACTTCACGCGCCAAATCACCCTGCGTCCAGCCTTTTTCTAGGCGCATTTGCTCAATCGCTTCACCAATTGCCTCCTGATAAGTTTTCGTTTTTTTCATATCAAAATTATATCACGTCACGCATAAATAGTGCAATACTATTTTAATTCAATCACACTAAGTCCAGGCAATTCCTTGCCCAACAAAAACTCTAAAGCCGCTCCGCCACCAGTCGAAACCAAAGAATAGTTAAGATTCGGATGCTCTTCGCTCAGACTTTCTACAAAACCCGTCGTATCACCACCACACACTATCGTTTTTGCATCTTCTTTTTCGCCCATCATTTCCGCCACAATCGTCGAAGCCGTCGCATAAGCTGGATCTTCTGCCTTGCCCATCAATCCGTTCCAAATAATCGTCTTAGCATCCGTGATAAAACCAGCAATTTTCGAAGTCGCCACCGGGCCTACATCCAGTTTCGCACCTGTACTGTCTTCATCAAAATCTTCCGCTACATAAATCTTCTCGTTTCCCTTGTATCCATCCGCTGCAATCTTACCACCCACTACAATTTGATCCGCCATTTTACTAAATTTAGCAATTAATGGCTCTTTGTCCTCCACCTTCGCCCCACCGATTATTAGAAGTAGTGGCCGTGCTGGCTTTTCTAGTACCTTAGTCAAATTCAGCACTTCCTTTTCCACTAAAAATCCTGCATACACTGGCAAGTGATTTGCCACCGCCGAAGTCGAAGCGTGTGCCCGATGCACCACCGCAAAACCATCCTGTACATAAATCTCCGCGCCCGTCGATTCGATAATCTCCCTAATAAAATCGTCTGAATTCTTCTCTTCCCCCGCAAAGAATCGCAAATTTTCCAGCACCAAAATCCCACCTTTTGGTAATCTCTTTACCGCATCTTCCACATCCGGACCCGACACATCATCAATGAATGCCACATTTGGCATCATTTCGCCTAGTTTTTTTGATATCGGTGCTAGCGACAAGCTCTTATCTTTTCCTTCTGGTCGTCCTAAATGTGTAATTACAATAATTTTACTCGCACCCTTTTCGCGGAGATATTCAAGAGTCGGCAAACTCGCCCGAATACGCAAATCTTCCACCACCACACCATCTTTCATCGGTACATTAAAATCTACTCGAACTAAAACAATTTTGTTTCTTACATTTACGTCTTTGATTGTTTTGTAATCCATAATTACTCTTTCTGCCACACCCAATTAAATTTGACGTACTCTTATCGTATCGGTACCATACTTATTTTTATCTCCCGACACAATTACCGCTAATAAATCTTTTCTACCTTCTTCCACTCTCAAATATCCGCTTTCTTTTTGCTCTTTAGCTAGTTTATAACCAAATTCTTCCGAATACGGTCTTACAAAAGCCGAGTTCGCATAAAGAAGCGCCAATTGATTTGCTACTCGCGGATTCGAAGTTACTGACACAATAGGCAAATTTGGTCGCTGTGCCGCCATTGCAAACGCCGTCGCACCCGAAGCCGTCTGGCACATAATCACGTCAGCCTCAATTTTCTCTGCCAACCTTGCTGCTGCTGAGGAAATTGCATCATACACCGCCGACTCACCTTCTGGCGCTCTCGAAATCGGCGCAATCCGTGAATGATTCTGCGTATACAAAATCACTTTTTTCATTTCCTTCACCGTTTCGACCGGATATTTACCATTCGCCGTCTCGTCCGAAAGCATCACCACATCTGCACCTTGCACTACCGCCGTCGCTACATCTGACACTTCTGCCCGCGTCGGCTCTGGATTATCTACCATCGACGAAAGCATCTGCGTCGCCACAATACAAAGTTTCGCGTGCGCTCGGCACATCGCAATCAGTTTACGCTGAATTATCGGCACCACTTCCGCGCCGGCTTCCACTGCCATATCGCCCCGCGCCACCATAATTCCATCTGACGCTTTGACGATTTCTTCTAGTCTTTCGTCGCTTTCAATCGCTTTTTTCGTTTCAATCTTCGCAATCACTTTTGCCGTCGAACCAAGCGAGAGCAAAATCTGCTTCAATTTCAAAATATCATCTGCCGACTGCACAAAAGACAAAGACACATAATCATAATCTTCCTCCGCTCCGCGCTCAATATCCGCCATATCTTTCGGCGTAATAATATCGCCACCAAAATCCGTATCCGGCAAATTAATACCCTTTTTAGACATTATAAAACCGTCATTTAAAATCTCAATCCTGATTGCCGTATCAGACTCAATGCCTGTAATCGTTGCTTTAATTTTCCCATCAAATAGAGAAATTGGCTCACCAACTTTTACCTTCTCCGCCAAGTTATACTGCACTGGTACCGTCATCCCACCATTATGTTCAAAATCTTCTTTTGATTCTAGCACCAACTCATCACCTCTTTTAACATCCAGGTGATTATCTTTTAGCATTCCCAGCCGAATTTTCGGTCCTTGCAAATCTTGCAAAATCGCCACTGACCGACCTTTTTTCTCCGCTGCTTCTCGAATCCATTTGATTTGTTGCGCACGTTCCTCGTTCGACCCGTGCGAACAGTTTAGTCGGCAACCATTTACCCCCGCCATAATTACTTCTTCAATTTTTTCGGCCGAATTCGTCGCCGGCCCAATCGTTGCTAGTATTTTTGTACGTTTAAAAAGTTTGCTCATATAAATATATTAGCATATTAAAGTTTTTATGGTAAGATTATATTATGACAAAGGTCAAAACAAATAGTCAAAAATATCACGCCTCACGCTCGCGCGTTAAATCTTCGCATCTTTCTTCGCGTAAAAGAATCGACCGCCAAGTCTATAGCGCCACCAAAAAGTCCATTCTCACTGTAATTATTTTTTCTATGCTTATTGTCATATTGGCTGTGCTTTTTGTGATTTTTAATGACCCAGAAAAACTCGTCAAACAAAAAATTACCGACATTACCACTGACTATTACGAGAATTATTATTACCCAAGTCTCATCGGCAACGCCACAGACGAAGATTCTCTTTCTGACATTATGACGCCTTATGTCACGCCCGGCTTCGCTACGATTTCACTCCGTCAATTACTTCTTTTTGACAACGAGCGCTTCGCCAAAACTGCAACATTCGTCAAACAATACTGTGACGAAAACAAAACCTTCGCCCACATCTACCCCGACCCACCTTTCGGCAAGAAAAACTACCACATCGACTACATCTACTCTTGCGCATTTTAATAATATTTGTTATAATTTAATTACGGTCTCGTAGTATAACGGTTAGTACAACGGGTTTTCATCCCGTCAATAGGAGTTCGACTCTCCTCGAGATCACCAAGTTCCGAAAAAATAAAATAACCCCTTATGGGTTCTTTTTATTTTTAAAAACGCCGGTGATCATAGCGTGCGTAGCACGCGACGATCACCAATATAAAGACGCTCGCGTCTTATTTTTGTGCAATCAGTTTCAAAAATTCCACCTCATTCATTCGCGGAATACCGAGTTTGTCTGCCTTATCGGTTTTAGTTTTACCTGGCTTTTCACCCACAATTAAAGCTGTGGTGTTTTTCGTCACCGATGAAGTCACCGTCGCACCAAGCGCCCGAAGTTTATCTTCCGCTTCCTCGCGCCCCATCGCCGCCAGTGTCCCCGTCACAATATAAAACTTACCAGAAAGTGGCAACGAAGCTCTTGATTCTTCTGCTGGCCACGCTCCGAGTTCCCGCATTTCTTCAAGCAATTTCACATTTTCCTCATCCGCAAAATACGCCAAAATCGACTCCGCCACTACTTCGCCAATATCTGGAATTTCTAACAAATCTTCCTTCGTCGCTATCATTAGTTTATCAAGCGAGCCAAATTTTCTTGCCAAACTCACCGCCGTCTGACCACCCACGTGCCGAATCCCAAGTGCCGTAATAAACTTATTTAGCGGAGCGTTCTTCGACGCTTCAATCGCCGTCACCAAATTATGTGCCGATATTTCACCAAACCTCTCAAGTTTTGAGACATTTATCTCATTTAGCTGGTATAAATCTGCCACCGACTTCACCATCCCCGCATCCACCAAAGCTTCCACATTTTTCTCACCCAGACCTTCAATATTTAAAGCTGGCTTAGACGCATAGTATTCAATCGCTCGCTTCAAAATCAAATCCGACGATTCCCCCGCCACCCGATACACCACTTCGCCTTCCGGTCGCACAAATTTTAGCTCTGGATACTGCTTTTTCAAAGCCTCTTCATAATTAAATGGTTTCGTGCCATCCGGCCGCAACATCAAAAGCACTTCCTTCACCTGCGGAATAATATCTCCCGCCTTATAAATAATCACTGTATCACCAATCCGCACATCAAGCCGCGCAATTTCATCCGCGTTATGAAGCGACGCGTGCTGCACCGTCGTCCCCGCCACCACCACCGGGTCAAAAATCGCCACTGGCGTCGCCGCCCCCGTCCGCCCAATTGAAATTACAATATCTTTTACTACCGTCGTAGCCTCTTCCGCCGGAAATTTATATGCCACCGCCGCCCGTGGCGTCTTCCCCACAATTCCAAGGTCATCATAAACCTTCCGGTCATTAATCTTAATCACCATTCCGTCCGTATTAAACGGCAAACCTTTGCGGTAATCATCCAACTTATCAATATACTCAAATAATTCCTTTTTTTCCGTATCCTTAAATACCCTGTCCTCGCCCGAAGTCTGAAACCCTAGACTCCTGAGCATCTCGTAGGCTTCTTTATGGGTCGGCAAATTCGGTTTCACTAAATCGTATGCAATAAATCTAAGTGGCCTCGCCGCCGCTACTTTCGGGTCCAGCTGCCGAATCGACCCCGCCGCCAGATTCCGCGGATTCGCAAACTCCGGCTCCCCCTTCCGCCTCTGTTCCTCCTGCAACCTCTCGAAATCTTTCTTGAAGATGATGATTTCTCCTCTAACTTCTGCTTCATTAATATCGATTTTTAAAGGTATATTTTCAATCGTCTTCACATTCAGCGTCACATCCTCGCCAATCAGCCCATCTCCTCTCGTCACCGCCTGCACCAAAATCCCGTCCTTATATTTTAGAGCACACGCCAACCCATCCATTTTAATATCCGTAAAAAACTTTTTGATTTTCCCACCCGGCACTAACTTCTCATTCCGAGAAATCCAATCTAAAACTTCTTCCCGCGAAAACACATCGGCGAGCGAAATCATCCGCTTCTCGTGTTTAACCTTCGTAAACTTATCTAGCGGTTTCCCCGCCACCCGCTGTGTCGGCGAATCCGGCGTAATTAGTTCCGGAAATTCCGCTTCAAGTTCAGAAAGTTCGTGTTTTAACGAATCCGCCGCCGCCTCACTCATTATCGACTCATCTAGTACGTGATAATGATACCGATAATCATTTATCAGTTCGCGAAGTTTCAAAATCCTCGCTTCCGCCTCACTTTTTTTCATCACTAACCTCCTTTGTGTCATATCCCAACATAAACCGATAATACAAATACAAATACGCCGTCACATAAACTCCCGTACAACATGTCATCACGAGAAGACAAATTGGCACAAACGGTATCCCCGCCGTCCATTCAAAATTCTTCATCGCAAGATCAAAGATAATCAAAGGCAACATCACCACCACCCAAATCACCGCCAGCGCCAATAAAAGCGCAATTAGTCTCAGCACAAATTTCACCCGCCGCCCCGCCATCAAATCCGACGCCGTATTCAGCGCTTTCATCGGGTAAAGCCCCGGCGCACTCACCGCCACAAACGCCATCAAAGAACTAGACAAAAGGTACCCAGAGAGAAGTAGCATCACCGCCGCAAAAATGAAAAACACCAACGCATAAAACGGTGTCGCAAGAAACTCCGTCTGCACCGCCGCCGAATACACAATAATCAAAATAAAAATCGGAATGCATTGAAACACCGCCACCACAAATACTAGAAACGTCGATATTAGTGGCGTCATCGCATTATACAGCGCGTCGCGCAGTTTAATCTTGTGCCCCGCCAAGCGATGCCGAAGAATAAAAATTGTCGAAAGCCAAATTATCAAAAAAATCAACACAAAAAACACCATCGCCGCTTCGCTCGACTCCCCCGACAGCCCACCCGTCGTAATCGTCGAAATTAGAAGTAACCCCGCTTTTGCCACGTTGCCAATATCTCCCGTCCCCATCTGCTCCGAAGTTTCATCCAAAATTTCCTGAAATTGCCGATAAGTATCCTCACTCATCAGTCCTACAAACACCACCGACATCACCGCCGCAATCACGATTAACGGCAAAAATAATTTCCAATTTTTAAAAATCACTTTAAAACTAAGAAATAAATGGTGCATAATCCCGGGCACCTCCAAATCTCTTTTGTAGTCTTCCCGATACGACCGCCGAAATGATTTATGCAAAATCACTCGTTTCGCTCGATTCTCTTTCCAAACCTTTTTCTTTTCCTTCAAAAAACTCCCCACTTTGCTGGCCTTACTGTCCTTACTTACTCTGCTAGCCTTGCTATCTTTACTAGCCTTGCTAATCTTACCAGCTTTCTTCCCCTTAGAAGTTTTTCTTACCATTTTCGAGCCTCTCTATCCGCTTTTCAATCGGCGGGTGCGTACTAAACAAATTATTGAAAAAACCTTTTCTCAAAGGGTCATTAATATACATCGGCGCCGCCGCTGTGTTTTGGCTCTTCATTGGCTGCGAATGCGCCTGCAATTTCTTGAGTGCAGCAATCATCCCCTCGGGATATCTCGTAATATTCACCGCCGAAGCATCCGCCAGGTATTCTCTCTGCCGTGATACCGCCATCTGCGCCACCGCCGCCAGCACCGGCGACAAAACTGCCGCAACAATAATCAATACATACCCCACCGGGCTTCCCTCATTATTCCGCCGCCTATCACCATAAAACACCATCCGAAACGCAATATCCGAAATCAGCCCCACCATACACACCAGCCCAAACACAATCATCGACACCCGAATGTCGTAGTTTTTCACGTGCGACATCTCGTGCGCCATCACCGCCGTTAATTCCTTATCATCCATAATATCAAGAAGCCCGGTCGTCGCTGCCACCACCGCATGCTGTGGGTCCCGCCCAGTCGCAAACGCGTTCGGCGCTTTATCATTAATAATATACACCTTCGGCATCGGAAGACCTGTCGTAATCGACAAATTCTCCACGATATTATAAAGTCTCGGATTGTCTTTTTTAGTGATCGGCTCTGCTCCCGTCATCATCACCGCGAGCGACCCCGCCGCAAAATATTGAATCGCCGCATAAACAATCGATACCACAATCGTCCACACTGCAATCCACGGGTCTTTAAAATATATCGCAAACGCGGCCGCAATTAGCCCAATCAAAATCACAAACCCCATCATAATAAATATGGTTCGTCTTTTGTTTTGGGCTATTTGCTTATACATTTAGAATCCTAATTTATACTCCGCGTTTTTACCCCTGTTTCAAAAAATCATACTCACGATTTTTTAAAACATACTTTTAAAACTTTACGTCTGGGGCTTTCTCGATTTTCGCTTTTTCCGAATCAGCTACTTCAAAGTAATCACGTTTCTTAAAATGACCAATGATACTGTTTACCAAATTGGTCGGGAAAGTTTTAATCTTGGTATTAAGTTCTTTCGCACCGGCGTTATAAAATCTGCGTGCTGCTTGAATTTTGTCCTCCACATCTTGCAGCTGCTCTTGCAATTTCACGAAATTCGAATTTGCTTTGAGCTCTGGATAAGCCTCAGCAATTGCAAAAATCCGCCCGAGTGCACCTTGCATTTCTTTTTCGGCTTCCGCCGCTTGCTTCACCGTCTTCGCACCCATCACTGCCGACCGCGCTTCCGTCACCATTTGAAAAGTTTCTTTTTCGTGCTTGGCATAGCCCTTCACAGTTTCTACTACGTTCGGAATCAAATCCGCCCGATATTTAAGTTGTACCGTGATGTCCGACCAAGCTTCATTCACCCGCTCGTCGAGTCTCACTAAACTGTTATAAATTCCCGCAATCAGGCCGCCGATTAGAAAAATCGCTACCACGATTACGATTAATATAATTCCCCATGTAGGCATTTTATTCTCCTTTTATTTTTATAATTCCATTATAGCACGATTTCATTGCGCAAAAATAAAATCTGTGCTACAATTAAATGGACGTGCGAATGTAGCTCAGTTGTTTAGAGCGCTTCCTTGCCAAGGAAGAGGTCGAGAGTTAGAGTCTCTTCATTCGCACCATTTTTAGATAATCCTGGAGATAAAATGAAAATTACTGTTGCTGGCGCTGGCTATGTCGGACTCAGTCTCGCCACCCTAATCGCACAAAACCATCACGTCACACTTCTTGATATCGTTCAAGAAAAAGTCGACATGATTAATGATAAAAAATCCCCTATCAAAGATAAAGAAATTGAAGATTTTTTCGCTAATAAGACTCTATACTTAAATGCCACCACCAGTTGGCGTCGCGCATTAAAAGGTGCCGACTACGTCATTGTCGCCACTCCTACTAACTACGATTCCGAGAAAAACTATTTTGACACTTCAAGCATCGAAGATATTATCGAAAAAGTCCTTGCTCTAAATACCAAGACTCCCGACGGCGACTGCCCTACCACTATCATCATTAAATCCACCGTCCCAGTCGGCTACACCGAAAAAATCAAAACCAAATACAACATTAATAATGTCATTTTCTCACCTGAGTTTTTGCGTGAAGGTCATGCCCTTTACGATAATCTTTATCCATCCCGTATCATCATCGGCGACAAGACCGACAAAGCCAAAAAATTCGCTAAACTTCTACTCGAAGGCGCTATTGCCCAGAATGTCCCAGTTAAATATATGTACTCCACCGAAGCCGAAGCCGTCAAGCTTTTTGCCAACACTTATCTCGCCCTTCGCGTGGCTTATTTTAACGAACTCGACACCTATGCCGAACTCCAACACCTAAACGCCAAGGATATTATCGACGGCGTTTGTCTCGACCCCCGCATCGGTAATCATTACAACAACCCATCATTTGGTTACGGTGGCTACTGTCTTCCGAAAGACACTAAGCAACTCCGCGCTAATTACCACGGCATCCCGCAGACTCTCATTTCCGCCGTCGTCGAGGCTAATACTCTAAGAAAAGAACACATCACCGATATGATTCTTGCTGAAAATCCGAAAACCGTCGGCATCTACCGTCTCACTATGAAAGCTGGCTCCGATAATTTCCGTTTCAGCGCTATTAAATACATTATGAAGCTCTTAGACAAAGAAGGCATTAAAGTCATCGTCTACGAACCGACCGTCACCGAACCTACCTTCAAAAAATATCCTATCGAAAATAATCTCGACGAATTCAAAAACCAGAGCGACATCATCGTTGCCAACCGTATCGATGACAAAATTACCGACGTGCTAAACAAAGTTTACACTCGCGACCTTTATGCCAGAGACTAAACCCACCAAAAATCATACTAAAAACATGCTCCGCATTTTTAGCTATATTTTCTTTAGTATTTACACGATTTTTGCTATTATTCTCTCTGTTATTCTAATTAGAGTTCCCATCCTCCCGCTCAAATACTTTTTGCCAATAATCATGCTCCTCACTATCCTCGACATTTTGTTCATTTTTTTCCTTTTTAGAAAATCCACCAAAATCGTCACCAGCCTCGTCTGCATCGTTTTTGAAATAATTTTTACCGCCCTTATTGGCTTCGCGCTTTTTTATCTCGGCACCACCATTAGTTTCTTTAATTCCATCAAACCCCAAACCTCCATCGACCTGCCCGAAAAAACTGATTTCGATATTACAAAAGACCCATTCAATCTTTACATCAGTGGCATCGACACTTACGGCGAAATCACCACCGTTTCAAGAAGCGATGTTAACATCGTCGTCACTGTAAATCCAAGGACTCACACTGTCCTTCTCACCACCGTCCCGCGCGATTACGAAGTTCAGCTCCATGGTACTACCGGCCTGAAGGATAAACTTACTCACGCCGGACTTTATGGCGTCGAAATGTCAATTAAAACAATTGAGGATTTACTAAATATTGACATTAGTTATTATCTTCGCATCAATTTCGATTCGACCATCAAGCTCATTGACGCTTTAGGTGGCGTCGAAATTACTCCCGATGCGACTTTTTATAAGTCTAAGTATAATTGCTATTTTAGAGCTGGCGTCACCATGCACCTAGACGGTGGCTGTGCGCTTACTTACGCTCGTGAACGCAAAACCTACGAGTTCGGTGACCTTCACCGCATCGAAAATCAACAAGACATCCTAAGTGCCGTTATCGAAAAGCTCACCACTTCAAAAACTTTGCTTACTAATTACGTTAACATTCTCGCATCTTTAAGTGATAGCATCGAAACCAACATTCCAAGCGACCAATTTTATCGCTTCATTAATATGCAACTCGACACCATGCCATCCTGGACTATCGAACGAAATACTGTCGAAGGCACCGAGATTCACGTTCCGACCTACACTTACCCCGATCAAGATTTATTTGTTTTTCAGCAAAACCCCGAATCCATCAAAGAGGCCTCCATCAAAATCGACGAAGTACTTGCCGCAGAATAAATTTGTGCTATAATATAAGCATAAACATAATTAACATAAAAACATGGAAATCGCATTACAAATATTACTACTCATCGTCGGCTTCGTGATTTTAATCAAAGGTGCCGACTGGCTAATTGACGGCGCCTCGTCCGCCGCCTCACATTTTAAAGTTTCTAGAATGCTTATCGGTCTGACTATTATTGCCTTTGGTACCGGCGCACCAGAATTTGCTGTTTCGATTTCCTCACTCCTAAATGGCACCACCGACATGCTACTTGGTAATGTCATTGGCAGTAATATTACTAATATTCTCCTTCTTATCGGTATCGGTGCCTTAATCTATCCAATCAAAATCAAAAAGAACACTATCTCAAAAGAGCTCCCGCTTCTACTTCTCATTTCCACCGTCCTTATCGTTTTATTCTTAGACACGCTTCTCATGAATGCCGACGGCAACACTATCTCACGTGCCGACGGTATAATATGCTTACTGTTCTTTAGCATTTTCCTTTTCTACATCATTTCAATGGCACGAAAAAACCGCAAAGCCAATAAAGAAGTTGAGAAGCCCAAATTTAAACTTGGTATCTCACTTCTGCTTGTCCTCGTTGGTTTAGTCGGCGTAGTCGGTGGCGCCGAACTCGTCGTGAGCTCTGCTTCGTTTATCGCTAAGTCGATTGGCATTTCCGATCGTATGATTGCGCTCACCGTCGTCGCACTCGGTACATCTCTCCCAGAACTTATTACCACCATCAAAGCCGCCAAGAAAAAAGAAACTGAGCTTCTCGTCGGCAACATCATCGGTAGTAACATTTTTAACATTTGTATCGTACTAGGTCTTCCAGTTGCATTATTTGGTACCATTACACCAGAAAGCTTTGAAATTATTGACATCGTAATGCTAGTTGGCTCCGCCGCCATCCTTTGGCTTGTCGCAAGAACCGGCCACAAAATCACCCGCTTTGAAGGTGCCGCAATGTTAATAATGTTCCTGATTTATTATGGCTTTATCATTTATGGAGCGCTAGCTTGAACTGGTTAGTTTTAGTCTTAATCACCGTTATCTTTGACTCTACTCGTATTTTTATTGATAACTATATTTCAGACTATTATTTCAAAGGTCGTGAAGCCGTTTCGCAAAAGCTTTTTTACGGCTACACTTTCATTATTCTTGCTCTTATTTTAATGCTCGCCACTGGCGTAGATTTTTCAAACTTTACCCCACTTGTTCTATTCTTCCTTTCCGGTATTATGCACAGCTTTGCCGGCATTCCATATTATCGCGCGCTCGAACTCGATGATTCCACTAATCTTGGTATTTTTATTCAACTTGCTCCCGTCATCTATCTCATTATGGGTTGGTTTTTCCTTGGCGAAACTTTTTCAATTTTACAACTTGTCGCCTTTTTAATTATTTTGTCCGGCCCGCTTCTCATTGTTATGACCACCAGGAAACGCAGCCGCAAAGTCAAAATCAAAGCCGTCTTTTTCGCCTTTCTTTATGTCTTAATTGCCGTTTCCGCCAACGTCCTTTTCGTCAAAGAAAACAATCTCACCGAAAACTTAAGTTTCTTCACCGAAATGGCATTTGTCTTTCTTGGCAAAGGTATCGGCAACCTCATTATTATGTACGCGATGCCAAAATGGCGCCGACGCTTTATCTCGATCGTGAAATCTAGTCGGAAAAAAGTCTTCCGCCCGCTAATTAGTTCGTGTGTTTTTGGCGTCACCAAAGATTTCACTTACCGTGCCGCACTATTTATGGCTCCGTCTGTCGCTCTCGCCTCCGCCGCTTCCGATTCTACTACGCCAATTATGATCTTCTTTATGGGCATTGTTCTTACTATCCTTTGGCCAAACTTCGGTCGCGAAAAACTCAACCGAAAATCTGTCCTCATTCATCTCATCGCCACAGTACTTGTCGTCGCCGGCATCATTTTGATACAAAATTCTTAAATCTTATGATACAATATTAATATCTGGTGCTTTGGCGGAGTGGTTACGCAGCGGTCTGCAAAACCGCGTACACCGGTTCAATTCCGGTAGGCACCTCCATTTTTATTTGTCAAAGATTGGTTTTTTCAGTTTAGAAAGTCGTGCGGCCTTTTTAATTAAGGCCTCCACTTTTTTATGATCTTCGTCTTGTTTTTTCTCATCAAACGCTGCTTGCTGACGCTTCAAATCACCATAAAATCCTGTGCCCCTCGCCGCATTCCAAAACAAATTCTCACACGGCACATCTGTATAATGCCACGGCTTATTAAACAAATTAAAATGCACCAACTTAGTACCTTTCGGCAAGTTTTCCGACGGCTCCGTATTCCAACAAGAATCAAGATGCTTAATCCGACCCCTCAAAATCACATTGAGATAATCCTGGTCCGGCGCCACGAGATCTGCATTATATTTTTCAATCAAATCCACCATTTCTGACAAATAATGCATCTTCCGCATTTTCCTAAAATCCATCAACATCACACCAGAATTCACATACTCATCGTGTGGCACTCCCACTGCATTATCCACATAATCACGAAATTCTTGTATCACCGTCACCTTCGGGTCCACCATCGCCGCGAGCACCTCATCTTCTGACAGTTCTATATCAAACAACTCCCCGATATCGCCCAGAAGCACCGTATCGCTATCAATATAAACTCCCTTTTCATACATCGGAAAAAGTCGCGGAATAAAAAACCGATAATAATAGACCGCCGACGAAAAGAAATCACCCGCCCCCTTCTCGCGCGCACAATATTTAATCACCGCCTTTAAGTATAAACTATGACTAATCTTCCGAAACTGAATCGCCACATTCCGAGTCACTAGACTTCTGAGCCGAATCCGATTTACCCACGACAAACCATCATGCAAAATTATCACCTTGTAATAGCGATTCTTGTCACACTTCTGTGTCAAAGAATGCATTGCCGCCGCCGCATAAGGCGCATAGGCATTATTAATCGCCATAAACACCGGCACTACCTTGGTTAGTTTATCGAGCGGATTCCCCGTCGCAAAAATACTCATTTCTTAGTCTTCTTCCTATACTCAAAATATTCGTAAGTATTATTCTTACTATATTTTACCATAGAATCGTAAGCTTTTTTCGAAAGCATCGCGCGATTTTCGTCTTCCGTCTTGTTTTTGTCTGGCCAAAATGGTCCATCCACATAAACATCCATCCGTGGCAAATCGCCTTTCTTATTGTTCTTGCGCTTGTGGTATGTCGTCGTCATCGTAAAGATTGGCAAATTATTTCTCACCGCATATTTAAACGACCGGTCGCCCGCTGGGAACTTCCGAATCTTAGTCGTATACGGCCACACGTGCGCCTCTGGATAAATTACCAAAACCTTCTTTTGTTTCAATCTCTTATCTACCGCATCATTAAATGCCTTCTTTTCTTCTGGCGTTTTCCCGAGTGGCAACCCACCAATCATCGGCAAAAATTTCCCAATGCCAGGAATCTTCAAATTTACCGGGCTAATAACCGTAAAAATCCGCCTGTCCGCCGCAAGCGCCGGCCCAAACACATCGTGAAACGGATTCGTATGATTGGCATAAATCACATAGCCCTTGCCCTTAGCCTCCTTTAATTTCTCCCGCCCATAAAACTTCGTCTGCCAATAACCTCTCTCATAGTATTGCCCAAACAATTTAAAAATCCGAAATAGCGTTGCCGAGTATAATCTTACGAAAGGATTTTTCGGGATAAATTCATATCCTTCGGGAAGCCCCACTTCCACCTTCTTTTCCTGCTCATCCGTCTTAATCGGATCATCTTCTTCCGACTCATAATAAAACACCCGCTCTTTTTTAGGAATGTCTTTTTGGAATAATTCTGCCTTAGCCATTACAAGTTCTCCTTTAATTTTTCAAAGTTTTCTAAAATATCGTCGTATTCATAAATTTTCAAAACCCGGTGGATTTTATCAATTTCAAACGGCTTCACTTTTTGTACTCTAAAATACGGCCAAAACTTAAAATTGTTCGAAAAATGATGCAACACCGTATCTTTCCGCGGCCTCTCTTCCTGCTCATTATATTTTCTATTCATTAATTTCCGTCGATTAATCGCCTTATTTAGTGCCGCTTGGTCTGCCAGCATCATCCACCTCGTCGCGCAAAGCTTCACCGCCTTTTCAAACATTTTAGTTTTAATGCACTCCGGCAAATTAAATAACATCACGCCCGAATTCATATAATCCTGTACCAATAGTCCGTGATAGTGATACCACCTCCGCCCATAAATATCAAGCACCCCTGCTACTTCTATACCATCAAGATCCATATTATAAAACTCAGAAATATCTCCCCGACATACCACATCATAATCCATATAAAGTATGCGGTCTAGGACAGCAATCTCCGGCACCTTATCCATATAAAGCCGAAGCATCGAACACGGCGTAAAATACGAACCCATATTCTTTTTTGGCAGATTCCGGGTAAACACTTCCGTCGCGTCAATCAATTTCACAAAACTTTTCTTATTATACTTTTTCACTAACTCATCTAAAAACTCCGCAGTCTTTTTTGAAAACGGCTTCACCCCCTCATATTTTATCGTCATTATATATATATTATATATATTGTCTTTCGGGGCACGCATTAATAGCGACAAAATCGACACCAGCACCCCCCTAGAAATCCCCGCATCCCCACAGTACAAAATATTCATAAACCTATTATACCAAATTTTCGTCTTCGTACCTATCGTCATCCAAATTTGGCTCAATCACACGTCTTTTCTTAAGCTCAAAAAACTTCGCCGTGCGAGCAATTGCGCTCCCGTGTCCAGAAAGCGCCGCATATGGCGCAAACTGTGCCGCCCGCATCGCTCGAGACATCCGCAGATGATTTTTTGGCTCATAGTGTGGGTGGTTAATTATTTCTTCATATTTCATCCTCGATGCCCTCCGATTTGCATATTCCGCTCTCTACCAGTCGCTCCTTCTTCAAAATTAAGGCCTTTTAATATCGCATTTTTACCGTAGCGTCTTTTTATTTTCAAAATCGCCTCATTCGCTCTTTTTTCTTTTTCCAAACTGCCCTTCGGCTTCTCGTCAAATAATGTAAGTTGCCTCATCTCGCCACTACTCGCCAAATCTTCTTCACGTTTAATATTGTTAACGTCAATCGTAATTCTCCGCACAAATAGTTTCGAATCAACACACCTATCAAACAATCTCTCCACTGCCTCCCGAATCATACTTGTCGAACAAGTATACTCACCTAAATTATCAGTCCCGTGCGCATGCTTCGGTACTTCACGCCCATAAAAATCTTTCATCACCTCACCTTCATAACCATTAAGACTCACCTTATCATATCCCACTGTCAGAATCACTTGATTAGTCAGCATTCTCTTCTTAAGTAATGACAGGCCCACTTCATCCGCCATTTCCATCGCCACTACCTTAGCTTTTTCAAAACTATACGGCTCTTTTAAAACTTGTCCCGACGAAAAAGAATGATTGCTTGGCCGATAAGCCTTAATGTCAGAAATCTCACATGGCTCATAACCCCACGCATGGTCAATCAGAAGCTCAGCATTTACCCCAAACATATCATAAAGATAATCTTCATATTTCTCCGAGCAAAGTGCTACGTCACCCATAGTGTAAAGCCCGGCTTTTTCAAGCCTCCTAGCATATCCTTTCCCCACTCGCCAAAAATCCGTCAGCGGCCGATGTTCCCAAAGTAGTTTCCGATAGCTCATCTCATCAAGTTCGGCAATTCTCATCCCATCCGCATCCGGTTCCGCGTGTTTTGCTACAATATCCATCGCCACCTTCGCCAAATATAAGTTAGTCCCAATCCCTACCGTCGCCGTCACGCCAGTCTCATTCAACACATCTTTAATAATTTTACTCGCTAGTTCTCTCGCCGTCATTTTATAGGTTTTGAGATACGGCGTCGCATCAATAAATACTTCGTCAATCGAATAAACGTGCATATCTTCCTCGGCAATATATCTAAGATATATATTATAAATACGCGTACTATAACTAATATAAAATGCCATCCTCGGCGGCGCAATAATAAAATCCCGCGCCTTTTGTTTCACTTCATATAGTCTTGCTCGTCCAGGAATCCCCAGCGCCTTAAGAGCCGGCGACACCGCCAGGCAAATTGTCTTATCCGTCCGCGATTCATCCGCCACCACAAGTTTCGCCTTCAAAGGATCTAGCCCCCTTTCTACACACTCCACCGAAGCATAAAAAGACTTTAAATCAATTGCGATATACACCTTCTCCATATCAATATAATCATATCACACAAAAATGGTGCTCGGAGCGGGAATCGAACCCGCACGGATTTCTCCATTCGATTTTAAGTCGAACGCGTATACCTATTCCGCCATCCGAGCACTCTATTATTATACCACACTAGCCCAGATATTGCACGGCTGCATTTCCCGCCACCGCGCCATCCGCCGCTGCTGTCACTAATTGCCTGAGATTTTTCGTCCGACAATCACCCGCCACAAATACCCCAGGACAAGAAGTCAGGCAATCTTCCCCCGCCATAACATATCCATCATCATCCAAATCCACCAGACCCTTTGCTACTTCCGTATGCGGCACTCGCCCAATCGCCACAAACACCGCCACAGCCTCCTCTGGAATTGGCTCGTCATGATGAATATGATAAACTTTCGATGCAATATTAGAAAGGTATGCCATCTCGTGCTTCGCCGTATTACCACTACCTACCACCACCACTGGCTTACCTTTATAAAGCGCCCCGTCACAAGTCGCGCAATAAGAAATCGCTCTTTCACCCGCATCCTTCATTTGCTTTTCGCTTAGTTTCCTTGGCTCCGTACCCATCGCAAGAATCACCGCACCCACCAAAAATTCACCGTCATCCGTTTCGACCATAAACCCCTCATCCGTCTTTTTCACGCTAGAAACCGTCGCATATTCAAGCTCTGCCGAAAGCCCCACCATTTGCTCCTTAATCTCTCGCGACAAATCCGCTCCTGATATACCCGGCTCTCCCGGCCAATTCGCCACAGACGAGGTATTAACGATTTGCCCGCCCGGCACCTTTTCCTCAAAAACCACCACCGATTTTCCTGCTCGTCTCACATAAATCGCCGCTGTCATTCCCGCCACGCCAGCGCCTACAATCGCAACATCATACTTCTTCATTTTTTTCCTCCTTTTTACCATTTTTAATTACTTCAATTCTTTCAAATTCAAATTCTTTTTCTAAGTCCGAGTTTAGCCCCGCCACCGCATCCGCAAATCCTTTAATCTTATCCGCCAAACCATTATTAATTTCATTAATCCGGTTTTTGTAACACGTATCAATACAATCCGTTAGTTCCGAAGCCTTTACCATCATTCCGTCTAACATTTCATTTACCGCGTTCACTGCTTTCAAAACTTTTTCTTCCTTGTAATTCTCAGCATTTAATTTAATTCCAGCAATCCCGTCCCTCACCCCCTTCAATTTATCTCGGGTCAAAGTATCTTTATTGCCATAATTCTCGTTCATTTTTTCTTTCACCGTCACAATCTCCGTCTTTGCCGCTTTCATTTCTTTTAATAATCCAGTTTTACTCTCCAACAAATCAGCATAACTCTGGGCTTCTTCTAAATACTCCGCCTGCTCACTTTTCACTAGCCACAAAGGTGAAATCACCGCTATCTGCTCCCTCACTCCCGCTAAATTATTTTCATACATCTCCACATCTTCCGTCAGCACCCCAATTTTGAGCATGTCAAGATTAAAATTAATTTTTTCGTGCGCTTCTGCCGCAATTTCAGACTGCCGCAAATATTCTTTTTTCATAATTGAATAACCTTCATAAACCAAAAATCCTACCACCACTCCCCAACAAATCACGCCAACTAATACTTTCTTTAACAGTTTCATAGTCCACTCACCGCCTGATTTACCATATTTGCATACGCCTGCCGACCTGCCGGCGTAAGATGTATTCTGTCTGCATAAAGATAGCTCGATGCGTTCGCATCTGCAATCGGCACCCAGTCAGCCACATATACATTACCATAATTATTCGCCATCCAAACAAGTGTCTGATTCTGCGATGCTCGCGAATAAGCATCTTTGCAATACCCCGTAATAAATACAAATTGATGCCCCGGCCCCGCCGCATCCATAATCGCTTGGAGTGTCCCCACCCCAAAATTCGTATAGTTTGTAATCAGCCCAATCACGATTATCCGCGGCAAAGTCCCGCCGTTCGCTGCTCGGTACCCTGCTAGCAAATTAATTGCATCAACCATATTACGCGACTTCAACGCATCCACAAACACTCCTGGCACAGTATTATACAAATTATAATATGCTCCCAGCACGACCGAATCACCTAATACCATCACTCGCTTCGAGGCTAGCTCCGAAGTCCGAGTATAATCTGGTGTATTATAATACGCCCTACCAGACAATGAGGTCGCTCCTCCATATCGCACCGAGACTGGGTACGGCTTCGCAAACCCCTCCGTCGCGTCAAAGAATTTCATCACGTCACCGCCTAGTAAATCTGCCAAATCTTTCATTCCGCTATAATCCACCGCCGCAGTCGTCACTCCTTTAACCGGCTGGTTTGCTTCTTCAAGCGCGGTTTTCGCCTCTGCCAAATTCTCTTCAATCGAAGATTTCTCCGGCGCCTTAATTAAAGACATTACTGGCAAAACTATACTACCAGCCAACAAAACTCCAAAAATCACCTTGTGTTTTTTACTAAACGGCGCAATCACTTTAATAAGCAGGATCGATAAAACCACGCTCGCCACAATTACAATATACGGTATCACTTCAAGCGGCCAAAATGACAACAGGCTCGGGAATAAAATTAGAAGCCCCCAATGTAGTAAATAAATTGCAAACGACAACGCACCAAAATATTCTAAAACCTTTAATGTCCTTGGTATTCTTTTTGATACCGGTCTCTGTAATTTTAGTACCGAAAGTACCATTGCCACAGAAAGCACCGCCGTCACCGGAAGAGCCATACAAAATGCCAGCCCAGAACTATATTGAATAAACGGCGCCATCGCCACCACTCCCGCAATACTCGTGAACACCAAAACCAGCCACCCCCACCTTCGCCCCTTCTTTGCCGGCCAAATTCGGTGCATCATCGTAAAAGCCGCCAGCGCCGCCCCAAGAAAAAACGCTCCGATATGTGAATCCGGCCCAAAATACGCCCGGTCATACAAACTAAACCATCCACCATACACCGCCATCAAAGCAAACGACACCACCGCCACCCCCACACACAGCCACAGAACCTTTTTATAAAACTTCTTCGTCTCACCCTTTTTCATCGGCGAAAGTTTCGTTACCACCGCCATCATTAAATAAAAAATCACACAGACCTGTAACTCAAGAGCCAAAAACCACGTCTGATTAAATAGATTCGGAATTAAAGAGTTTTCGTAAGTACTGCCATTTACTATCGACGCAATATTGGTCGAAAACGTCATCGCATAAAGTGTATTTGGCCGTGCCGCCGTGAGAAGATCTGGGTTTGCAAAATACGCCAGCGACAGCGTCAAAACCACACAAAAAACTAACGTCGGCAAAAATCTTTTTAATCTTTCAAGAACAAATTTTAGAAAACTCTTTGGGCCACCAAACTTATCGCCTTCCTTCCGGTAAGCCCTGAGCAGCTTCTGCCCCATCAAAAATCCTGATATTCCAAAAAAGATTTCCACCGCAATAAAACCACCTGGTAGCACCCCCGAGAAACAATGATATATCACCACCATCACGATAGTAACAAATCGCAGTGCATCCAACCCGACGATTCTTCTCTTCGCCACACTCTTTTTCATACCTTAATTATACTATACTTTATTAATCACCGGTATCACAATCGGTGTATGTCCGGTTGCATCAAAGAGAATATGCGTAATATCTTCCTTAATTTCTTCCTTCAACACTTTCATTTCCGGGTCGGTCGATATCGACTTGTCCGTCTTTTGACGAAGATAATGCCGAATTTTGCCAATCAATTCTTCCGAATTATCTAGGTAAATAAATGCTCTCGACACAATGTCTGGCGTCTTAAGTAAATGCCCAGTCTTTTTATTGAGAGTGAGAACTATTACAAAAATCCCTTCCCGCGAAATATGAATCCTGTCTTTCACCACAGCCTCATGTACCGGCTGGTCCGCATCATCATAAAGTTTATTCCCTACGTGAATTCGCCCACATTTTCTAATCGACTTATCCGGCATTAGTTCCACGATATCACCATCATCCGAAATCATAATATGCTCACGCGGAATGCCAATCACATTTTCTGCCATTTCCGCATTATGTTCTAGCATATAAAACTCACCGTGATATGGCAAATAATTCTTCGGATGAAGCCGCGTTACGAAATCCACGTGGTCTTCATAGTACGCGTGACCTGATAAATGTAAAGGTCCGATATTAGTAAGATGCGTCTTGCCATTTTGAATCACCTGCGCACCTTCGCGGAGTAACCCATCCACCGTCCCTACCACGTGAGGCTCATTGCCTGGAATCGGGTTGGACGAAAACACAATCGTATCCGTCGCTTTAATCTTGATGTATTTGTGCGCGCCAGTCACCATCCGGTTCAAAACCGCATTAAGTTCCCCCTGCGACCCCGTACAAACAATACATACTTTTTCATCCGGCAGTTTAATAATATCTTCCATCTTCACGATCGTGTCTTTTGGCACTTTAATCGACTTAGACCTTAGAGCCACCTCCACGTTATTAATCATCGAGAATCCCGAAAACGCTACTTTTCGCCCACGTGCCGCCGCTTCTTTTAGAATCAGCTCAATCCTCAGAATCTGCGACGAAAAACACGAAATTATCACCCGCCCATTCGCATAGTGGTCCATCACCTTGCCAAGATTTTCGCCCACGTCATATTCTGAATGTGGATGCCGCCCCGGCGAATCAATGTTGGTCGATTCGTTCATCATCACGTTGATACCTTCTTTTGCCACAATCTCATCAATCCGCTCGTAATCCGTCTGTATACCCATCGGATGCTCCTCGTGCCGCCAGTCACCCGACATATAAATCAGGCCATTCGGCGTCCTAATCACAATCGAAGTATTTCCCGGAATCGAATGCAAGGTATGAATAAACTCCACCGAAAAATGCTCCGACACCTGAATATTTTCGTGCTTAAACGGGTCTACTACTTGATAATTCATTTCCGGCACGTCTTCGAGTTCCGACATCTGCTTCTTAATCATACCAATCGTAAAATCGGTCGCGTAAATCGGCGTGAGGTGCGAAAATTTCGGCAGCAAATGCCGACACGCACCAATATGGTCTAGATGCGCGTGGGTAAAAAGTATCGCCTTCACCTTACTCATATTATCTTCAAGATATTTAATATCCGGAATCAAATAATTCACTCCCGGATAATCCTCACCCGCAAACAGTACGCCCATATCTACCACTATCATCTCCGACTTATATTCGATAATGGTCATATTTTTACCAATACCAAACTCACCCACACCACCAATCGGAATGATTCGCACCGCTTCCGGATCTGGTCGCATTTGTTTTAATTTCGCATTCGTAATCTGCTCGCCATTGTATCCGTTGTAGCGCGACTTATCCACTGGAATCCCAATAATATGTTGTGTCGCCTGCGCATTGACGTCTTGAGACAGCATTCTCTGATGATGTACCATCTCGCCTTTTTTCACCGATACCGAGAGATTGACTTTACGCTTCTCCGCCTCGGCCTTGGCTTTAGCCTTCGCCGTCTGCGGCGCGGCTGGTTTACTAGCTTTAGTCGCCTTTGCCGCCGGCTTCTTCGCCACTTTAACCTTCACCAATTTCGCATCTTTTCCCCCAGGCTGAAAATTCGCATTAAAATTCCTCTTCTGCGCCTCTTCAAATTGCTTTTTGATATCCGGCAACCTTTCCGCCCTAGATTTTAGGAGCCGGGCACGTCGCTCCTCTTCATTTATATTCATAAGTTCCTTTTTATTACAAGTAAATTCGTTAATACTATTATAGCAAATCTACTCGAAATGTAAAGTGGGACTTCTTGAAATATCACATAAACCTTTGTTACCCGGGGTTTAAGAAGGCGGAAATAAGATAACTACTGCGATATACAGCGGACGCTATACCCGTAGTACCTACTGCTGCTGCTAGTACCTGGGAAGACGAGGCTACTGCCCAAGAGCAGATAGTAAGCGTAGTATCTACGGTCCGCTGAGCTAGACCAGTAGTAGCCGTAGGAACCGCGATTGTTGGCGGACGAGTCATAGAAGCCGCCGGAATAGACAAAGTTGTTAGGGAAGGTCCTAAATAGATTAGAATAATTTGAGCCATTATAATATGCATTTCCAATATTTGGCGTGTTCTCATAGGCTGTTGTACCTACTAGTGTATAACCTAGATTATAGAAGTCACGGTAGGTGGAAGGGTCATTTGTCACGTTTACACCGCTAGTGTCGCCCTCTGCGTAGGCCTGTCCACCTTGTGGAAGATGCCAACCTGCAGGACAAAGGTCGCCAGATACTGAATCGTCGTTGGTGTTAAAGCTACGAATACCATTGCCGGCAGTAGCAGAGTACCAGTTGTAATAGTTGCCATAACCATACCATTGCGCGGTAGCGGTATTGGTGTTGTAACCTGGGATAAGGTCAGTATTTGAAGCATTCTTGCCACCGATATTAGTATTGTTGGTATTTAGCATAGTCTGATCGAGACAAGCAGCACCGTCACCTTTACACCAGGAATCACTAGTAGAAGCAAGATGATTTGCGGTAGTACCATTAGCATAATCTATTTTGAGATTAACTGTTCCGTTAGTGTTTAGTGGGTTATGAGTATTAGAAGTAGAGATAGTAGCTTCGTTGTCTAGCCTGAGATTCTCTACCATCCAGCATTTACCATCTGCTAGTCTAGCTACTGTGTAGACATTGTTGTCACGGGTATCAGTAAGAGCGGTCATGGAAGCGAGAGTAGCTCTAGTACCATCACTTGGAGCAGCGGTGAGCGAAGAGCATCCAGTCCAGCCTTGGTTATTGGTACCTTGGAAAGTACCAGTAGGGGCAATCCAGACTGGGTAGAGTATCATACCCTTTGTAGCAAGAGTGGTAGAAGGTACTGTGAGAGTTTCATTTGGACCGTAGATAGTACTAGCATTTGTGGCGGTGAAGTCTTTACTCCAACCAGCAAAGCCATAACCTTCACGTTTGTAGTTTGGTGCGATAAGGTTAATGGTGGTGGCGGAAGTGCCCACACTAATCTTTCCAGCAGTAGGTGAAGAAGAAATAGAGCCGAGTGAGTCCATTGAACCAACTATATCACTAGCGTTAGGCGCATAGCAGACATAGCCGGCTGGACAATCCGAAGCCTTAAGCGGAGCTACTGGTTTCCCAGCAGTAGATGGGTGAACTAGAGTGTATTTAACTTGTCCAATGTATGTTCCAGCAGGTTGAGTCTGTGAAATGTAGGCTCTATAGGTAGTAGTAAGGTTAGAACCAGAAGCAGATGAACCTATATCAGTAGAAGATGGGAAGTAAGCAACTTTAGTGTATTCTTCTGGTACTGCAGTATAGCCTGAGAAATCTGGGTCACCTGTTTGTCTATTAGTATCGTCAGTAGAACCAGCAATGATTGGAGTATAGCTATTGGTAGTTTTAGTGAGTTTCATCGCCCAAGAAGATGTACCAGTAGTGACAGTAGTTGCAGTAATGATATCGTGAGCAGAACCTAGCGTTGCATTAGTTAGTTTATTATTGCCATATTCATCATTAGTATAGCCAATAGCATATAGAGCATATCCGGTATTATCATTACAAGTCACTTTGACATTAGTAGTA
>JAGAEN010000009.1 GCA_017613135.1 Candidatus Saccharimonadota bacterium
CGGCGTATCAGTAATAGCCGTCATTGAGCAGGACTGATTTACTGTTACCGTAGCAGTAGAAACTGAAGCGTCATCCGCGTGTGCCACCGACGTCACGTTAGTAAGCACCAAGGCCGAAAGAGTCGTAACCGAAAGGAGCAACAAAGTAATTATCCTAAAAACCAAATCGGAAGTTTTCTCATTCTTGTGCATTTGTCTTAACATCATTTCATTTCCTTTTATCATTACATAACCATTATAACACATAATTATAATTTGGAAATAATAATCAGCGTCGCTCGGAAAAAGAAAATAAATTTTTCTTTTTCATTCGCTTCCTTGAAAAGTCGAACCTACGGTTCGCGACCTACTCCCAAGGATCAGAATTAAAATAAGACCCTTCGGGTCTAATTTTAATTCTGGTGCTGGAAGTAGGACTCGAACCTACGAAGCCCGAAGGCGAGAGATTTACAGTCTCTTGTCATTGCCACTAGACGATTCCAGCATTAAAAACATTATACACGACCACCCATAAAAAATCAACCAAAAAATAAAAAATCAAACTCGTTTCTTTACTTTACGCTTCAAAACTGATCTTGTCCGCTCAGTCCGCGACGTCTTTTTCCGCTTCGCCAAATTATCACGCGTAATCTGTTCCTCAATTCGCGCCGTAATTGCTGCCATTGCTTCCTCGTCACCGGTTCCTTCGTAAATCGCCAGCATCTGCCTGAGCGTCGCCACATTCGGGTCGAGTTCGTAAGCATTTTCCAGCGCTTCAATCGCCTTTTTCGGCCGACCCAGCTTCTCCTCCGCCTTTGATAGCGCCATATATCTCGCCGGAACATCACCCTCAATCTGAATTGCCTGTTCAAACGCCATCTTCGCCTTCTCGTATTCCCCAATTTCGAGATAAATCAGCCCCGCATTATGAATCGACGCCGGATTATTATCGAGCGACTGCGCTATTTCAAAACATTCCACCGCCTCGTTGTACCGCTGGCCCTTCGCATATAAAATCCCTAGCCGGTTATACGCCGCCGCATTTTTCTCGTCAAATTTCAAGATGGTAAGCAGTGCCTTCTCTGCGCGGAAAGGCTTTCTCTCCCGCATCGCCGTCTGCGCCACCGACCACAGTTTTTTCATCTGCGCCACATATTTTGGCGACTTCACTTCTTCCTTTTTCGGCTTTACTTCCATCGGGAACAAAAACGCCAGATACGCCGCAAATATCAAAATCACAAATACTGCAATCATAACCATATTTTAGCACAAATCTGCCACGAGATGTAGTTTAATGTGCCCATTTTTTTCAATGTTTTCGTACAATTCCAAAAATTTCGGCAACTTTTTCACAAAAACATCTTTTTTGGTAATGTAATACGATTTATAAAGCAGTTCAATCGCCACCCCTACAACTAAAAGCGCAAATTCACGCTTGTTTTCCTTCACTGCCGTGATTTCTTCTGCCACCTTCACCAAGTTATCACCCCGCGCCACCATCAATTTCTTCGCCAAATCCTTTACTTTTCTATCAGCTAAAATCTCACCGTCGATCAAACTCGGCTGTCTCAAAAAATAAATCGCCGCTCGGCTGAGAACGGTGGGTAGAAGTCTCGACGGCTCATCTGTCACCAACACAAAATGCACCTTTTCCTTTGGCTCTTCAAGATTTTTAAGAAACGCATTCGCCGCATCCGCACCAAGCAACTCCGCCGACCGTATTATAATATACTGCTCCTTCACTTGCCGCATCGAAAGTCTCGAAATCAAATCTTTCACCTGCTCAATCGTGATAACCGACTTTTCGTCCGGCGAAAGGGTAAACGCCCCCTTTATCTCCACTTTAGCATCCCGCGGCACCACAAAAATAGCACAAGAAACTGTGCTACAAATCTTAGAAATCTCCGATAAATCATCAAAAAACATTATTAAATTCCTCTGGTATTGGCACCGTAAATACCGTCCTCACCCCACCAGGCAAAGTAATTTCAAGTGACCCTGCGTGAAGATACAGTCGCTCCGCTTTTTCGCCACCATAAATCACATCACCCACAATCGGATGCCCCAAATATTTCATATGTACCCTCAATTGATGAGTCCGCCCTGACACTGGCCGAAGTTCCACCAGAGAATGTTTCCCATCAGATTTCAAAACTTTATAAAATGTCTCCGACTCCTTACCATTGGCATCCACCCGAAAAGTCGTCGGCCGCCTTAGATCCCGCGCAATCGGCAAATCAATCCGCGCCTCGTCCAATTTTGGCCGCCCCTCCACCACTGCATAATACGTCTTATGAGTTTTGCGCTCCTGAAATTGCCGTTTCAAAAATTTTTGCACCCCGTGAGCCTTGGCTAAAATCATCACCCCAGAAGTATCACGATCTAGCCGATGTACAATCATCCCATAATCTTCTAAAGTTTTTTCTGGGCAATATTCGCCCTTCGCCATCGAGAGAAGTCCCGCCGGTTTATTCACCACCAGCACGTTATCATCTTCATAAATCACTTCGGGCTTAAGGTCAGCATTTTTCTGTTCCTCCGGCACCACTAAATCTATTTTCACCTCACGCGGGAACTTCTGATTCGACTTCCTGGCCGGCTCACCATTTACCGACACAAATCCTAGCTCAATAAATTTCTGCAAAGTCGAACGGTTATAACTCTTATAAATCTCCGTCAAAAGAACATCGAGCCGCACCTTTTCCGGCTCAACTTCTTTCTCCACCAGCTTAATATCGCCGTTAATCACTCGCGACATCTCTGGTTTACTAAAATTTTTCCCCGTTCGTATCATATCTCTTTATTATATCACACTTATGTTAAAAAGTCAAATCACCGCTAACACACTCAGAATCACCTCAAATGTACTACCTTCTGCACCTCCAGTAGCTTCGCCGACGCCACTTCATTAGCATAATCTTCACCCATTCCGAGTAGAAGAAAAACCTCTTCATCAGAAATCTTCGCCAAACGCTCTTGAAACTCCGAAAGCATTTGTGACACCGAAGCCGCTACCTTTTTCTTTAATTCCCCGTATCTTGTCTCCCCCGCCCAGGTCGAAATCACCGTTTGCAAAGGCGTATCGGTCACCAAAGCCTCAATTAAAAGCAAGTTCGAAATCCCCGGTTGCGCCCACATATCAAATTTTACTTTACCAAACGAATCTGTCGTCGCCGACATAATTTTCTTCGCCGCCACTTCAGGATTATCATCCAACATAATCTTAGAGCCAGCCGCTGCAGTCGATTTACTCATTTTCTTCTCTGGCGTAAGCAAATCTCGAATCCGAATCCCTTCGCTCACCCCCATAAACTTCACTTGCTCTGCCGTCGAAACCGGCACTGTAAACACTTCACCATATTTATGGTTAAATCGCATCGCGAGATTCCGCGCAAGCTCAATATGTTGGAATTGGTCCTCACCAATTGGCACGTATTCCGCCGAGTATAGCAAAATATCTGCCGCCATCAAAATCGGGTAATCAAAAATTCCCACATTCACCGAATCGCGCCCCTCAGATTTCTCCTTAAACTGAGTCATCCGCGAAGTTTCCCCCATCGTTGCCGTACAATTTAAAATCCAGCAAAGCTCTGAATGTGCCGGCACATAACTCTGCCGATAAGTATGCACATTCTGCCCCACCGAAAGCCCCGCTGCTAACCAATATTTAAGCGTCCGAATAATATTCTCCTGCAAATCCCCATCCACTTCCGAAATAATTGAGTGAAGATCCGGCACAAAAATATTTACCTGATATTCATCATTATCAGAATATTTATTCGCCAACCTCACCATCGGAAGCAGCGCCCCGAGATAATTCCCAAGAGTCAATACTGAATTTGCTCTAATACCAGTTAAAATCGTTTTCATATAAAAATCTCCACCTTAATGGTGGAGTGCAGGAGGCTCGAACTCCTCACCTCTTCCATGCCATGGAAGCGCTCTACCAAATGAGCTAGCACCCCACAGCACCATTATATCACGGCATTTTTAGCCCATCAAGCCCAAATTTTTTATTTACGATATTAAGATCAATATATTTTTCACCACCATATCCCTCTAAAACCCCTCGGTCATTATATTGCCACACCAGCCAATCATCTCCCGCATCAACATATATCGGATAAAACACATTTCTCATCCATCTCGGATAAGAAGAAAAATCATCAGCCAAGTACTTATCCCAATAATCTTTTTGCGCATAAATCAAAGGCTTCACCCCATATTTTTCCTCCACCACCGCAAGAAATGCCTTGAGCCCCCTTACCACATCATCTTTAGCCGGCGGATTATACACTTCTTCCACCGTCAGTTCCATATCTACCGCCGGAATTAGCCGCCCCGACAAATCACCCACGGTCGCAATAAAATTCTCCGCCTGCTTTGTCCCACTCACACCATATGAAAAATAATGGTATGCCCCTGCCGGTAACCCCGCCTTAAAAGCCTTGGTCCATTTCTCGTTAAAAGAATTATCCACGTGCGAATCTCCTTCTGTTGCTTTGATATAGGCAAATTCCACCCCCTGCTCTTTTAACCGTGAAAAGTCCACACCTTCCTGATACGACGACACATCCGCACCCAGAATCTCACCACCCACAAAGAAATTATTAATAATCACCCACCGATTTTTTACCGCAAAATAACCCCATAAACATAATCCGACCACCACCCCGACTAAAAGCAAACATTTAATCAGCCGTTTAACCATAATTATATTATAGCATATGTTTATCTAATTCGCTCATCCCGCCATAAAACTCATCAAAATAGTCAAATCGATTTGAAAGCCACTCTCTCAAATAATCATATTCTTCCACAAAGTTTTGTTCCCACAACGCCGCATCATCTTTTGCTAATTCCCAAATACGCCCCGCTTGTTTATCCAAATATGACAAAACTTCTTCTTTTCGACCCATCAATTTCTCCTGGTACATCTCACCCACCAACTCAAAAAACTCCGGACTATCAACCAGCCAAATAACCCTTTCTTCTAAATCTGGGCTATAATGCCGAATAATACTCATCTCATAAGGTGAATAAAAATTATCCCATGTCGCCCAAATCCATTTTTTATTTCCCAAACCAAAATCAAAATCCCAACCCGGCCCAAAATGAATCACGTCACTAGGTCCATCCTTATATATAAAAAAACTTGAAATATACGCATCGGGGTTAGAAGTGAATTCCGACAGCAAATAATACCTTACCATCGATTCCACATCTACCACCATACTCAACTTCTTCAAATTTTTTTCTCTTACCGCCGCTTCCATCTTCTCTAAACTCTTAGTAAAATCTGCTATTGCCGCCCTCTCATTATCCTTCGCTACCAAATCTTTAACTTGCAAATAATTCTCTCCTACCATAAAATGCTCATCTTCAGTGTGCAAATTATCCAACTCCATTAACGCACCTAGCGGATCCCTTAGGTCCACACGTGTCTTTCCAATTTCCACCTTCGGCGTTAAATAATAAAGACCCTGTGTTTCGCCATCAATTATTAGTTCCACAAACTCACCAGAAAGTGCATATTTTTCGCCCAAAAGTCTTTCAAAATAAAACGCTACGTCGGTACGTAGATTACTATCATCGTAAAAGTTAGCAAGTAGCACCCACTTTTTCGCTTTACCCATTCCGAACAAATCATTCTTTTCACTAAATTTAATTTGGTACGGGCTCTTTGGTTCTCCCCAAGTCGAATTTCCCCGCCCTTTAATCTCTACATCCCTAAATTCTCTTGTTTCCCCGCACATCGAAACCTGTATTGTATTCCCAGGATATTTTGTGTTCTTATCTCCGCCAATCAAATCTGCAAGCGTCGTTTCCGCTAAAGTAATTTCCATTTTGGGTATTGTATCAAGACACGCATTTCCTATCTGATTTTTAACCCCCATCGCCACCACTACTGTCAAATTTGCCACAAAAACAAGTATTAAAAAACCCAACCACAAAATCACAAATCTTTTTTTATGATCTTTTGCCATATTTACATCATAACATAACTAAATAGCACTAGCAAACAGCACCAACCGATGTGACGCATCACCGTTTCCGTAAGATGTACCGTAGCAAGTCATCAGCGACAAATCATAATTCACGCCGCTATACCTCGCCCTTGCCACCACCGCCATTTTAATAGTTTGGCCATTTAATTTCAAAGTATAATCATCCACCTTTTCATAAATTGCCACGGCCTGCACGCGATAATTTCTCGTCACACCATTTTCGGCCACTGAAAAAGCCTCACCCACACCCACATTATACAAAACTCCAAAAACTCCCGCCGAATTATGCCCATACAAAAACTTCTCACCGTATTTATTAACGTGATTTCCAGCATCCACCGCTGTGCTATCTACGTGAACTAAACTAAGCGTCCGCCCAGCAATAGAAATTTGGTTCATTGGTGCAGGAGCTGGATTAGGCTGAACTGAAACTGGAGCCAGTGCAGAAGTAGATGCAGGAGTAGGCGTCGGAGCCGGCTTCGCAACATATAAAACAGTCTCCACCTCAGCGGGTTCCGGAGCAATCTCTATCACAGTTTCTACCTCTCCAGTAATCCCCGTCACTGCCACGGTATCCGAAGCAAAAGGTAATTCCGGATTAGCAATTATCCCCACAAAACTGGAGAGTAACAAAATTAATATTTTTTTGAACACACTCATACTATTTCAAAAACCAATTTATACTTTCATTATACCACAACTTGCATTTTTTGTCAAGATATGCTATAATAGACTATACGCACAAGGGGGCGTACATTAATTTTTAGGAGGGTTTAAAATGATTATTACGATGGAAGATCTCAACTATGAGTACTGCCGCATTATGAATGAGGAGAACAAAATCAACCACACCAAAGACATCCCTGACTCAACTGAAATCTACAAGATAGTTTTCGGCTCCAAGATTACCGAAAAAATGGCCAAAGCCTACTTCAAATTCATCGAAGAAGGTGGTTGCAAATATTGCAACTCCTTCACTGCCATCATCGTCATGTCCACGCTTCTCTCTCAAGGTCGCTGGTATGACTGGCGCGAGAAAGAATATCACTGACCCCCTAACCCCGCCCCGATTTTAAATCGGGGCATTTTTTAACTCAAAAACTCACAAAATAATGTTATAATGATAAAAACTGGAGGTAAAATGAGCAAATTTGACGACCAATATATCGATTTATGCCGGCGAATTTTGGATCACGGTGAAAAAATCGTAAATTACAAAAAATCCGACCATCGTGACAAAAAGGTCGCCACTGCTATTCCCGACCACGCCGCCCAAGGCGCTTCAGCATCCCGTACCATTCGCTTACCTCATCAAGTATTACAATTTAATCTAGAAGAAGAATTCCCGATTTTAGTCTCTAAAAAAGTCGCCTTTAAGACCGCCACCCTTGAGATGCTCTGGATTTACCAGCAAGCCTCAAACGATGTCCGCTGGCTCCACGAGCGTGGAATCAAGATTTGGAATGAATGGGAAATCGCCGAAGATGGCACCTATATGGGGCGAAACATCAACAAAATCTACGCTAAGAATCATCCCAATGAAGAAAAGGAAAACTTTGCTCATACCATCGGCACCGCCTACGGCTGGATAGTCAGACGTTACGATTTAATCAATAACCTCATCACCACCTTAAAAGAAAACCCTGGCAATCGCCGAATGATTATGTCGCTCTGGCAAAACGAATGGCTCGAGACCGCCGCTCTGCCTTCCTGCGTCTGGAATTCTCAGTGGAACCTCATCGACGGTCATCTCAACGTTCTCGTCACTTCCCGCTCTTCCGATGTGCCACTAGGGCTACCATTTAATATCGCTCAATATGCCGTTCTCTGCCACTTAATTGCTCAGTGCATCGGCGCAAAGCCGGGTCAAATGACCTTCATTACCAACGACGCCCACATCTACGAAAACCAAATCGACGGCATTAAAGAACAGATTTCTCGATATGACGAAGCAGTCAAAAGAGGCACGCTCCCCAAAGCTCCGAAACTGTGGCTAAATCCCGACATCAAGGATTTCTATCAATTTGACAGCTCACGCGAATTAAAAGATATAAGATTGGAGGGTTATGAAAATCTCGGCGCCATCAAAATGCCAGTTACGGAGTAAAAATGATTAGTATAATCGCTGCGATAGGCAAAAATCGTGAATTGGGCCTGAATAATGCCCTAGTTTTCCACATCAAAGAAGATATGAAGTTTTTTAAGGACACTACTACAGGCCACCCGATTCTAATGGGCAAAAAGACCTTAGAGAGTATTGGTCGCCCCTTACCTAATCGCAAAAACTACGTTGCGGCTTTTTCTACCGAAGAACTACCAGAAAATGTCATCCCCGTTACCGACCTCCACTCTTTTTTGAAACAGCACCAAGACGACCCCGAAGAATTATTTGTCTGTGGTGGCGCCACTATTTATCGCGAGGCTCTTCCCTACGCCAAGCACCTTTATCTCACCGAAATCGACGCTAGCACCGAAGCCGACGTCTATTTCCCCGAATTTGACAAGCAAAAATACACTAAAAAAATCCTAAAGAAAGGCTCCGAAAATGATCTAACCTTCACCTTCGCAAAATATACACTAAAATAAGGAGTAAAATGAAAGATTTAGTATTTGATTTAATCAACCAAGAAAAAACCAGGCAGAGCGAAGGTTTAGAACTTATCCCTAGCGAAAATTATGTTAGTAAAGACGTATTAAATGCTATGGGCTCGGTCCTCACCAACAAATATTCCGAAGGCTACCCGAGTTTTGAAGGCATCAATGAATGGAGCGAGGACGAAATCGCCGACAAAATCTTACCCAATTACCGCTACTACGGCGGTCAAGAAAATGTCGACCGCATCGAACGCCTTGCTATTGACCGTGCCTGCCGGCTTTTCCACGCCGACCACGCCAACGTCCAGCCTCATTCCGGTGCCCAAGCCAATAATGCCGTCTATTTTGCTTGGCTCGAACCTGGCGACACCGTACTTGGTATGTCGCTTCCCGCTGGTGGACACTTAACTCACGGCGCCAAAGTCACTCTGAGCGCTCACATTTATAATTTTATCGGCTACGGCGTTACCGAAGATGGCGATATCGACTACGACGAATTAGAAAACCTCGCACTAGAACATTTACCCAAACTCATTCTCATCGGCTACTCTGCCTTTATGAAAATTCCCGATTTTGCCCGCGTCGCCAAAATCCGTGAGAAAGTCCAACAAAAATCCGAGCACGAAGTGCTTTTGATGGCTGATATGGCTCACGTCGCTGGTCTTATCGCCGCCGGCGAACATCCCAATCCTCTAGACTATGGCTTTGACGTGATGACCACCACCACCCACAAGACTCTCCGCGGTCCTCGCGGCGGGCTTATCTTAAGTAAAGGTAACGTCGCTTCCCCACTGAAAAAACCCGAAAAAACTCTAAAAAACATTCCAATTTTAATCGACCGCGCCGTTTTCCCGGGTACCCAAGGAGGTCCTTTGGAACACATCATTGCTGCAAAAGCCGTAGCTTTCGGTGAAGCCTTAAAGCCCGAGTTTAAGACTTACGCTAAAAATATCATAAAAAACGCCAAAGCCCTCGCCGAAGAGTTAAAATCTCAAGGTTTTATCTTACAAGGTAATGGTACCGACAATCATCTCATTTTAATCAACGTTAAAAATAGTTTTGGTTTCGATGGCAAACTCTACGAAAAGGCTCTCGACAAAGCCGGCCTAACTCTAAATGCCAATTCACTCCCTCACGACAAAGGCGCCGCCTTCCGCCCTTCTGGCGTCCGTCTTGGCACCCCAGCCATCACCACTCGTGGCCTCGGCACACCTGAAATGAAAACTCTCGCCCATTGGATGAAAAGGGTTGCCGAAATCTGCGAAAAAGCCGAAACCGAAGAAGAGCTAAATAATTACGCCGAAGACCTTACTGTCATTAAAAACGAAGTCAGGACCTTGGCGCTCAAATTTCCCATCCCATCCGTCTAAAAATGTGTTATAATAGTGTTGTTGGGGTATTAGCTCAGCTGATAGAGCGCCGCATTCGCATTGCGGAGGTCGCGGGTTTAAGTCCCGCATACTCCACCAATATTAGATAATAAATACCCTCAGCAATTGCTGAGGGTTTTGGATGGGAGTGATATTATTTCGGATAATAAGGTACACAGTTCTCGTACTTCCATTTAAATGGCGAACTTCTCACATCAGAAACTGCCGCTGTCAAAAGTTCTAACACTGGATCCACGATATTTTGCGGAAAATCACGAATACCAGCTACCATATGTGCCGCCCAAATGTCTGTCGCACACTCAGTACCAGTAATTCTCGCAAAATGCAAATCTTGCATCGTATATTCTGGCTTCACCGCCACCGAACCATTATTCCCATACCGCTCCATCAGAAGTGTCATCAAGACCGCTTCTAACTTGTCCAGCGCATAAAGCGCCTTTCCAGCGTAGGAATCCCTGTTTTGAAGCGCTTTAAACAGCTCGAGAACTTGTCCAGCATCATTCTCGCCATACACCGAAACAAAATCTTCCAGAACTTCAAGCTCCAGCTTTTCTTTTTCTTTGTGGCTTGGACGGCCGTCATCCGGAATATCCGCATCTTCTCCGACATCGTGTATCAGCCCGATGGTAATCAGACTCCACGCATCGACTGAGAACAAGAGATTAAAATTGCCATTTTCATTGAAAAACTTCGGAAAATTATTATAAAACACCGAACAAAGCCAAGCCACCTTCGCCTGATGCTCTAAAACACTTTCCCCTCTACGGTAAATTAAATCTCCTGTCGGTAGACCCCTAAAAGAAAAGACTCCTTCCGTTTCCTTGTCAAAGCCAAAAGGACACATTGCGCCAGTCAGGCAAAAGCCCGACCGAAACACTGCCGCTCTCGTAGCGAACCGTTTATACGCCTGCCATATTTTATCGCAAGGCACTTCGTACTGCAAAAACAAATATCATCACTCCTTTCAACGTACTCCCATCCTTCTATCATTATAACATAATAGACTTTTTTATAAAAAATTATAAACATAATTATAATATATGCTATAATAATATACATAATATAAAGAGAGGTACCAATATGCATCAAGAAAATCATCAAATATTACACTATGCGACACTTTCGCTAGTGTTCTTTACTCTTCTTTCTGGATTCATATTATCTTATTATTCTAAAGTTTCTGCCACTGACCCATCAGCTACTGCTACTGCCACTGTCCACGTCGCTGAGGCTTGTACTCTCTCTGCTAATAACACATCCTCTCACAATGCAGAAATGAGTAACGGTACCTACGAAGAAGGCATTGGTTCTACTACCTTTAATGTGAAGTGTAACGATGCTTCTGGTTTTGCTCTCTATGCTATCGGTTATTCAAACGAGGAATACGGTAATACTAATATGATAGGGGATTCTACCAGTTTGACTATTCCTACTGGTACCGAGGCTGCATTAGGTAGTACATCCTCTCACTGGTCTATGAAAGTAACAAAAGACACCACTTCCTATACTCCAGCCAATCTCACCATCAATAATAGTTTTGATTCCTATCATGTAGTACCAGATACCTATACTAAGGTTGCTACCTATACTACTAGTACTGATGGTGTTAATGGTGCTGGCTCATCCGTCATTGCTACTTACGATGCCAGAGTCTCCGCCACCCAAGCCGCCGATAGCTATGTTGGGAAGGTGAAGTTCACCTTAGTCCATCCTAGCACTGCTGCTACTCCCACCTTCATTCCGCCATCTGCTTCCTGTAACACAAAAGTTCCCGGTGCCACCTATATGCAAGACATCACCTCATCAAATAAAGCCACAATACTCGCCGGTATGACTGCCGGCAACCGCTACTACTTAAGAGATTCTCGTGACGAAAAGCCATATTGTGTAGGAAAACTCGCCGATGGCAATCTCTGGATGCTAGACAACCTAGCTCTAGATATCGTAACTACAGACCTTAACACACTTAAAGGTAACACCAATGCTTCCGATACCACTCTAGAATACCTAAAAGGCACCCACGTACGCGGTGATGGAAATATCACAGGAGATACTAATTATCCTACTGCCGGCGTAGGCTACTTTGACACTAATGACTATTACAGCATTCCCCAAATAGCCATTAGCGGTGATTGTAATGATGCCTACTGTGTCAATGACCCAGCAAGTCGTAAATGGACTAGTAACTCCACTACTCAGGCTAAAATAAATGGAACTACTAGCATCGTCCAAGGTAAAATCGGCATCTATTATAACTACTGTGCCGCCTCCGCTGGCTCCTACTGCTATGGTAGTGGTACCAGAACCATCGGTTCCCCAACATCAGATCCCAATACATCTTCCCTAAGAGACGTCACCGAAGACATCTGCCCAAGTGGCTGGCGACTACCTACCAGCGACAATGAATCTGCTCCATACGGTGAATTCAAAACCCTTTATGACCTATACAGTGGTGGTACCCCAAGCCAGGTAGCAGCCTTTGAGACAGCCCTCTCTACGCCTCTTTCCGGCTACTTCAGCTCTGGTAAGGCTTGCTATCAGGGTCACTACGGCCGCTTCTGGTCCTCTACGTGGAACATTCATGACGGTATGAAAAGCCTCTCCGTCCGTTCTAGCTCTGTCGGTCCGTCCAATGGCAGTAATCGCAACAACAGTTTATCGGTGCGCTGTATCCTAGGCTCCTAAACTTCCACCACAAAATAAACTCCCTTCCGGGAGTTTATTTTGTAAGAGACGTTCATTAGCCTTAACGCTTCGAGAACTGCTCTTTCTTTCTTGCCGAGCGAAGACCATACTTCTTGCGTTCCTTTTCGCGTGGATCGCGTGAAGTAAAGCCAGCTTTTTTAAGTACTGGGCGAAGGTCCGGTGCCTCTAAGACAAGTGCCTTTGAGATAGCGAGCTTAATCGCATCTACCTGACCAGCCAAACCACCACCTTTCACAATGATAGTAATATCATACTCTTTCTGCTTTTCGGCTAGTGCCAAAGGATCCGTCACTTCTGCAAGATAAGTCTTGTTATTAGAAAGATATTCTAATGCTGGCTTACCGTTGATGGTGATTTCACCTTTACCCTTATAGAGTCGCGCAGTCGCGGTCGCCGATTTGCGGCGTCCCAACCCGTAAATGTATTTTTTCGTAGCAACCATTATTTAATCTCCTTTGGATTTTGTGCGGCGTGAGTATGCTCTGCGCCATCGAAAATACGAAGGCGAGCCATTCTATCCGCTGCTAATTTATTCTTCGGGAGCATTCCTTTAACGGCCTCACGAATTGCCATCGCTGGCTCCTTTTCAATCACTTCCTCGAGTTTAAGCGAGGTCAGCCCACCTGGGAAACCACTGTGACGATGATACATCTTCTGAGTCATCTTTTCACCCGTCACCTTGATATTCTTGGCGTTAGTCACTACGACATAGTCGCCATTATCAATGTGTGGGGTGTAAGTCACCTTGCTTTTACCCATTAATTTGTCGGCAATCACTACCGCTAGTTTACCAAGTGGCAAACTAGAAGCGTCAATCACCCACCATTCACGCTGAATTTCAGCGCCTTTTTGAGAATAAGTTTTCATTATTTATCCTCCTTTTTGGCTGGCTTCTTAGCTGGAGCCTTTTTCGCTGGCTCAGCTTTTTTAGCCTCTTCTTTGACCGGCTCTGCCATCTTCACTTCGTCTACGAAGGAAATGGTACCCATCTCCGAATTATCACCCCGACGATAGCCCGCGCGTTCGATCTTAAGATAACCAGAATCTCTCTTCATTTGTGGCGCAATCACGTCACAAAGCAGCGTCCCAGCTTCAAGATCATTTAAGCGTGCAATCACTAGACGGCGAGAAGCCAGGTCACCCTTTTTCGCGAGAGTTACCAGCTTTTCGGTCATCCGGCGAATTTCTTTCGCCCGTGCAAGAGTCGTCGTGATAGTCTGATATTTGATCAGAGAGCACATCAGCCCACGTGTCAGTGCCAATCTCTGGTCGGTTTCACGGCCGAATTTACGGCCTTTGTATCCGTGGCGATGCATATTAAATATTTAACTCCGTTAACTTTTCTTTTACTTCGTCTAACGCCTTCTGACCAAAACCCTTTAAGTCTTTAAGATCAGTTTCCGAAAGGGTCACGAGATCTCGAATCGTCTTAATATCGTTATTGATTAGAGCATTAGCCGTGCGTGCTGAGAGTTCTAGCTCTTCGATTGGAAGCATAAGACCAGAATCATCATCATCACTATTGGTGCCTGGCGCAGGAGTCGACTCTACACTAGTCTTCCCAGCCAAAGCCTTATATTGATTGACCAAAATCGCCGCTGCTTCTTCAAAAGCCTCACGTGGCGTAATGGTACCATCAGTATCTACCGTAAGGGTAAGTTGTTGCAAATTCGTATCCTGACCCACACGAGTATTCTCTACTTTGTAACGAACTCTAAGCACTGGTGTAAAGACTGCATCTACTGCAATCATATCCGAGTGTAGTCTTCCTTCCGAAGCGTTCTCAATCGTGAGATAGCCACGTCCAGACTCTACTACAAAATGCATTTTGAGCACGTACTTTGGGTCATCGATGTGACAAATCACTTGGTTTGGATTAGCGATTTCCACTTCCGAAGGAAGTTTAATGTCACCCGCTACCACGCGCTTATCACCGTCTTTTTCGGATTGCTTATCACCTTTGATTTCAAGCGAAAGTTCAACCGGATTATCAGTATGCATCTTAAAACGAATGTTTTTAAGATTGAGCATAATATCTACCACGTCTTCGCGGATACCCGGAATTGCGGTGTATTCGTGAGTCGTGCCTTCAATCGAAAATGCCGTAATCGCAGCACCTTTCACTGACGATAGGAGCACCCGACGCAGTGAGTTACCGAGCGTATTGCCATACCCTGGGTAGAGTGGTTTAATCACAAACTCTGCCTGAGTCGCACTTAGCTCTCTCACTTCTGCCAAATTTGCTTCGTGAATATTTTTAGTAGTCATCTAAGTCCTCCTTAACGTGAGTAATACTCAACGATTAATTGTTCATTAATACCAGCTTCCGCTTCTTCGCGCTTTGGAAGCCCAGTGATTTCAATCTTCATTTTCTTGCCATCAGCTTTGAGCCACGATAAAGGTGTCGCAGAAGCTGCGCCCATCACATTAGCGAGATTCTTGAAGTATTCGGACTTTTGAGAACCTGATTTTACTTCTAGAACATCACCCGGGTTCAGACGGATTGATGGAATATCAATCTTCCGACCGTTCAATAGAAAATGTCCGTGCGATACTAACTGCCGAGCTTGACGACGAGTAGTCGCAAACCCTGCGCGATAGACCGCATTATCAGCTCTTCGTTCTAAGAATTCCAACAGTTTTTCACCCGTCAGACCCTCGGCCCTTTGAGCTTCTCTCATTAACTTTGCGAATTGCTTTTCAAGTAGGCCATAAGTCCGGCGTACCTTCTGCTTTTCACGAAGCTGTGTGAGATAAAGGCTACCACCACGCACCCGCGTATCACCGTGTTGACCTGGAATACCAGATTTTTTTGCCATCACCTTGTGGGCTTTTGGCGCCAGAGCGTAACCTTCACGGCGGCTCTGCTTTACAATTGGAGAATTATCGCGTGCCATTATGGTTTCCTTTCTCCCTTCGGTCGCACACCACCGTGTGCAATCGGGGTTACATCAGTAATTGAATCAATCTTAATGCCGACTGTCGAAATCGCCCTGATCGCCGCATCGCGCCCTAGACCAATGCCCGAGACATATACGTCCACAGAATTTAGTGCGTGATTTTTCTTTGCAAGGTCAAGTGCTTTTTCCGCTGCTACGCCTGCCGCAAATGCCGTACCCTTCTTCGAACCACGGAAGCCGTTAGCCCCAGCGGAAGAAGCCGCAAGCACTGCACCAGTTTTGTCGGTAACACTAATGATTGTATTATTAAAGGTCGATTGAATATGTACAGCACCGCTGTTCACTATTCTTTTACCTTTTTTCGCTGCCTTAGCCTTTGGAGCCTGAGCTTCAGGGGCCTCAGTAGCAGTAGTTTTCTTAATATCTTCTGCCATTTTTTACTCCTATCTTAAGTCTTACTTGCAGCTTTTGGTTGTGTACCACCGACCGCGATCGCCTTACCCTTACGAGTACGTGCATTCGTACGAGTCCTTTGGCCGTTGACTGGTAATTTAGCCTTGTGGCGGATACCCTTGTAAGAATTGATATCCTTTAAACGTTTAATATTGTTGCTCACGAGACGTCTGAGATCACCTTCAACGTGATATTTCGCGGAAATAATGTCGTTGATTTTCTGTTCTTCAGCCTCGGTGAGATCTTTCACCCGAGTGGTAGGCTCGATTTTAGCCTCCGCAAGGATTTTTTTACTGGTCGTTCTACCAATTCCATAAACGTAAGTGAGAGCAATCCACACTTGCTTTTCGGAAGGTATCACAACGCTAGCTATTCTAGCCATTCTTAACCCTGCCTTTGCTTATTTTTAGGTTTTTTCTTATTGATGACACGAAGGACACCTTTGCGGCGCACGATAATGTCATCCGGCGAAATTTTTTTAACACTAGCACGTACTTTCATGGTGTTAAAAATCCTTTCTTTTTATACTCCAGAGTTTTAAAATCATACTCGGATGATTTTGCAATTTTTATATCTGTTAATCACAGGTGACAAAAATCATACTCTGAAGCGTTAATATTAATCCTTGAGCCGGAAGCTGATTCTACCCTTTGTAAGATCGTAAGGGGTTAACTCAACTTCGACCCTGTCGCCCGGGACCAAACGGATGTAGTTTTTCCGCATTTTCCCGCTCATATGGGCAACAATAACATGACCATTCTCGAGTTCCACCCGAAACTGGGTATTAGGTAATGCTTCAACAACAGTACCAGTGAGTTTAATCACTTCCTTTTGACTAGCCATAAATTACTTTCTCAGTATAGCACACTTTTTTGCAATTGTAAATAAGAAAAATTCTAATTATTCTGTAATCAAAACTGCTCTCGTAAATTGTCTAGAGAGATAAGTCTTTTGCGTCTGTGACCATTCACCAGTACAAGAAATCAAAGTGACTGACTCCTTACCAGGCTCCGGCGAGCGCATCGCTTTTGACATATAATTATCTGCCTCTACTAAAGGCACTGTAACATTTTCCACAACCGAATATCGATATTTCACCCCGTCACCTCGCTCCACCTGAATAATATCGCCAGCCGCAAGACTTGGCAAATCTTTAAATACTCCGTGCACACGCGGCCCACCGTTATGCCCATCTAGTACCATCGTGCCACCTTCTCCCGGCGCATAGGATGCTTCGTACCACCCCACATCAAAAATATTATTTGGCGTGTTTAATTCTCCCTTAGAGTTTACCCCCATCGGCAAAATCCTCGCATAATAAACTCCTAATTTTTCTACCGTAAGATAGCGTGGCCTCTTCGGCCCCACCGTATACTCTACCACTTCCTCTTCCGTTGGTGGTATTTCCACTATCTCCTCGTCTTCCGGTCCAACTACAGTCACCGCCTCGTCCCGCTCACTACCTTCCTTCTCGCGATAATATGCATCCTCCCATACCGCCACTCTAATCAAAAACGCCAAGAGCAAAACCCCCAGAATCCCCCAAACTACCCACTTAACAATCCTCTTCGGACTAAAATCAATCTTTAAGCTCATTTTTAAAATCATCGTAAGTTATCATTAGAGCTCTGGAATCCACCGACCTGAGATTCTCTAACGCCACCGTCACCACAATGAGAAGCCCCGTACCCGAAATAGAAAGCCCAATCGGCGCACCGGTCACTATAATAAATATGTAATCCGTGATAAATGGTAACATCGCAATAAGTCCAAGCGCCAACGCTCCAAACAAATTAAGCCTATTTACTACTTTACCAAGATATTCTGCCGTCTTAATGCCCGGCCGCACGCCTTCGATAAAGGCACCTTGCTTTTGCAAATTATCTGCAATTTCTTTGGTGTTGAAAATGATAGAAGTATAGAAATAGGTAAAGGCGAATACTAGTAAGAAATACATCGCCGGATAGACAAACCATTGTCCCGTGATTCCATCTGGATACATCGTCGCATAATTACTCGCCGATGGTGCTGAGAAAATCGTAGTCAAAGATTCGCCAAATTCATTACCTGGATTTACCGAAGTAATCACCTGTCCTACGAGCGCCGGCAAAGACAAAAACGCCGTCGCAAAAATCACCGGAATCACACCCGCCGCAATCAATTTAATCGGCAAAATCGATTTAATCCCACCGTAAGAAGAATTACCGTGTACACGTTTCGCATAATTTATTGTCACAATTCTCTGTGCTTCGTTTAGCTTCACCAAGAAATAAATCACCACCAACATCGCAATGCTAAACCCTAAGATAATCCAAAAGACCGTCGGGTTCACTGGTAAATTTAGCCAGCCAAACATCGATAAGGAACCTTGGCTTGTATCAAAGAGTGCCGAGCCAAGCGACGCCATCGTCGTCGGCAACTGCGAAATAATTGATGCGAAAATCAAAGTCGAAATACCATTACCAATCCCCTGCTCCGTAATCAACTCGCCCATCCACATCAAAATCACCGAGCCCGTCGTCATTGCCGTTACCGACAAAATCCAATCTCCCATCGACGGCGTAAATTCAGTTGCAATATTTGCCGAAATCGTCGTCTGATAAAGAATAAAGATATAAGCAATCGACTGCACAATCGCAAGAGGCACTGTGAGCATTCTGGTCCATTGGTTAATTTTTCGCCGCCCAGTCTCACCGTCATTAGACAATTCCTCAAGACTCGGAATTGCCTTAGTCAGAAGCTGAATCACAATCGATCCAGTAATATATGGCGACAACCCCACCAGAATAATACTAAACGATGCTAGTCCACCACCCGAAATCAAATTTAGAAAATTTGAAAAATCCGATTTTTCCATCAAATTTGACACGGCTTCTTTAAATGTAGAAGCATCGCCCATTGGTACTGGGATTTCTGCGAGTAATCTGTACGCCACCAAAATACCCAAGATAATGCCGACTCGCTTCAGCATATCTTTATTTTTTAGGGATTTGAAAATTGTCTTAAAATGCATAATACCTCTTAAATAACTATATCTAATAATAGCACACTTTTTGAGAATTTGGAATATATTTCTCCGAAATAAAAAGGCTTTTAAAAGAGCATAAATGAGATTTAGACCAGATTTCTAAATTGTAAGTTCTGCTACTTAACAACGAAAAAATGTCCCCTAGCCCGAAGGGCGAATAAGGACATTTTTTCTTGACTTATGTAGCAGGTCTTACAATTTAGAAGTCCAATGCTCTTTTAAAAGCCTTTTGATATCGAAATATTATAAGTTCTCGAGATCTTCTTCCGTCGGAACTTTAGAATCCGGCATCTCAAGCTCTTCAAGTGGCGCTACACCAGTACCTACTGGAATCTTGCGACCGATAATCACATTTTCCTTCAGGCCTTTCAAGCGATCCACGCGACCGTTGATGGCAGCGTTGATTAACACGCGAGTAGTATCCTGGAAGGATGCTGCCGACAAGAACGAATCCGAGAAGATTGATACTTTGGTAATACCAAGTAGAAGATTCGTGTAGGTCGCCGGTTTCTTACCTTCGGCTTCGAGTCGTTTGTTTTCCTCGACCACGGAAGCCTTAGAAGTAATATCACCAGTTACGAACTCCGAATCACCCGGCTCGTTAATTTGCACTCTTGAGAACATTTGGCGGACCAAGATTTCAAGGTGCTTTGGCGAAATCTCGTGACCTTGCGCCGAATAAACCGAAAGCACATCGTTCATAATGTAGCGTTCAGTTTCTTCGATGCCTTTATACTTCATCAAATCTTGCAAGTTGAGAGAACCCGTCGTCAATCTATCACCAGCCATTACGCTATCGTTAGATTTAACAACTAATTCTGCATCACCAGGGATCTCCATCTTTACAGGCGCAGCAGCCGCACCAACTAAGATGATAGCATCTTTAACTAATTCAATGATACCGTCGTGCTTAGCTTTAATTGCAGCCTTTTCGCCAGACTTCTTCACCAAAGTCGCACCGGCTTTTACGGATTCACCATCTTTCACCGCCGGCTTGCAACCGTCAAGCTCAATTCTTTCAATTTCACCGGACTGTGGCGTAATTTGAACGACGTAATGATTACCATCTTCCCAAAATTCTACCACACCGTCAATTGGCGAAACATAGGCTTGACCCTTCGGGGTACGAGCCTCAAGGAGCTCCTCGACACGAGGAAGACCACGTGCGATAGCACCAGAACCTGCCACACCAGAACCGTGTTTGGTATCAAGCGTCAGCTGCGTACCTGGCTCACCAAGAGATTGCGCGGCGATTACACCCACCGGCTCGTGTGCTGCCACAAGAGCACGAGTAGCCATATCTACACCGTAAGCTTTGCGTGGCACACCATCCACTGCGGTAGTTGAAAGCACAGATTGAATTTTAACAGATTCAATCTTTTCATCTGCATCAATCTGCTCAGCCATTTCTTTAGTAATCAACTCATCTGCTTCGAGATAACCTGGCACTGCTTCAGCCGTATAACGACCAGCAATCCTTGCCACGAATTCAATACCCGAAGCTTCAGTTTCTGACTTATACACCGTAAAGCCTGGGTCGTACGCTTCTTCGTCGGTCGTAAAGACATCTTGCGACACATCGACAAGACGACGAGTAAGATACCCAGAGTCTGCCGTACGTAGAGCCGTTGACACCTGACCCTGACGTGCACCTCGCGTCGCGATAAACGACTCCAAGGTATTGAGGCCCTTCTTGTAAGACGACTTCACTGGGAGCTCAATTTCGTTGTTGTTAATATCCACCATGATACCAATCTCTGCCGAAGCAAGCTTGATGTTAGAAATATTACCACGAGCACCCGAGTTCACCATCACTGCGATATCGGTATCCATTTCAGATAGCTTACTCTGCAAGAATTCCGAAATCTTTTTATCGATATCACGCCAGTTGGCAATCGTCAGTTTATAGCGTTCCTCATCAGTCACCAAACCATCATTGTATTGTTGCTGAATGAGAGCCGTCTTCGCATCACCTTCCGCGATAAAGTCATCAATCTCATCGTAAGTTGGATAATCGTCCTTCGCCGTAGAAATTGACGCCACCGTTTCATATTCAAAGGCCAAGTCTTTAAGATCATCTGCCGTTTTTACCATTACCTCTGCCCCATAAAGGTCAAAGATATCGGCCATTACTTTCGACAAATGCTTCTTAGTCTGCACTGAATTATCATATGGATAATCCTTTGGCAAAATCTCGTTAAAGATTACACGACCAAGAGTAGTGTTACGAATTTCTTTCTTTGCAAACACCCGAATCGGCGTTTGAAGCGCGATGATTCCCTGGTCGTAAGCCATTTCCGCTTCATAGACTGACGAAAATGCCTTTGGCTCACCAGTATCCGTACCTGGCTTATCGTAAGTTAAGTAGTAAGCACCGAGCACCACATCCTGATAAATAGCAAGCACTGGCGCCCCATCAGCCGGTTTCAACAAATTCTTTTCCGCCGACATCAATTCGCGTGCTTCTGCCTGTGCCGCATCCGACAAAGGTAGATGCACTGCCATTTGGTCGCCATCATAGTCTGCGTTAAAGCCTGACGCTACGAGTGGGTGAAGCTTAATTGCTTTACCATCAATTAGTCTTGGCTGGAAAGCTTGCACTGACAAACGGTGAAGCGACGGTGCGCGGTTCAAAAGTACATACTTACCTTTAATTACCTCATCCAACGCATCCCAAATTACAGTCTCTTTAGCTTCAATCAATCTCGATGCCGCACGAATATTATTTGCATATTCGTGTGAAATCAACCAAGAAATTACGAACGGCTTAAAGAGCTCTAGTGCCATTTGTTTCGGCAAGCCACATTCATTCAACTTTAATTCAGGGCCTACCACAATCACTGAACGGCCAGAATAATCGACACGTTTACCGAGAAGGTTCTGGCGGAACCGACCTTGTTTACCTTTAAGAAGGTCCGACAAAGACTTCAATTTGCGCCGACCGTTCGTCGAATTTGCTCCACGCGAACCATGCGCCGCTGAATTATCAATCAACGCATCTACTGCTTCCTGAAGCATCCGCATTTCATTGCGGCAAATCACTTCTGGCGCATTAAGATCTAGTAGTTTTTTCAAACGATTGTTACGGTTAATAACCCGGCGATAAAGGTCGTTTAAATCTGAGGTCGCAAACCGACCACCAGGGAGCGCAATCATCGGACGAAGATCCGGTGGAATTACTGGAATAACCGTAAGAATCAAATCTTCTGGTTTAATCCCAGCAGCCTGCATCCCCTCGAGGGTTTTAAGACGCTTTTGAATCTTCTTTTCTCTCTGGCCCTTCGCTTCTGCTTCTTCCTTATGAAGTCCTTCAATTAATTTATCTAGGTCTACCTCATCAAGGAGTCTCCTGATTGCAGTGGCACCCATTTCCACTTCAATCAAATCTTTATATTCATCTGGCAAATTACGATATTCTGCTTCAGAAATCACCCCACCCTTCTTAAATGATTCAAGCCAGGTCTTTCGGGCCTCATATTCATTCTTGAGGTCTTCTAGCTCTTTAGTTCGAGCTTCGGCAAGAACCTTCGTACTATTCTTTTCATTGCCAGCCTCGATACTATACCGAATTTCAATCGATTCTTGTGCAGCTCTCGTCTGTTTTTCCAAGTTATCCAACGTCTTATTAATCTCATCCGTCTTGGCATCTGTCATTAAATAGGTTGCAAAGTAAACTACCTTTTCAATATTTTTCACAGTAATGTCAAGAAGTAGCGACAAAGCCGAAGGAATCCCGCGCATAAACCAAATGTGTGCCACTGGCGCTGCAAGCGCAATGTGGCCCATACGCTCACGACGAGTAATTGATTTAGTAACAAGATTACCTTCCTTATCTACTGCCGCCTCACGGCTTCTCACACCTTTAAGTTTCGAATCGTGCGGGTTGATATCCTTGGTTGGACCAAAGATTCTTTCGCAGAACAAACCATCACGCTCAGGTTTCTGAGTCCGATAGTTAATAGTTTCTGGCTTGGTTACTTCACCATAACTCCAATTGAGAATGTCGTCGCGACTTGCCACCGACAGTCTAATCGAGTCAAAGTCCGAAGCGCTGATAAAATTATCCATCCACGCCATATTAGAACTCCTCTCCGAGGTCAACTGTACCGTCGTCAAATTCATCAACGTCTTCCTTGATGGATTCCGCCAAATCCTCTCCGAGGTCATCCACCTCTCTTATTTCAATACCTTCCTCTTCCATCATTGCTACAGCCTCATCGTCGTCGAGGTCAACAATGGTCGGTGCAGTATCTTTCTTATGTTGATCATAAATTGATTGATCGTCTTTATCTTTTTCAATTTCACGCGAAGTCTTTTCAATCACGTCACCAGCGTCAGCCGATTCACCGTGATCCAAAAGATCAACTTTAAGACCCAAGCCTTGAAGCTCTTTCACAAGCACGTTAAAGCCTTCTGGAAGCTTTGGCCCTTCAATTGGTTCGTGTTTAATGATTGATTCGTAAGCTTTTGCACGTCCGTAAACGTCATCTGACTTGATAGTGAGCATTTCTTGAAGCGTGGTTGCTGCACCATAAGCTTCAAGCGCCCACACCTCCATTTCTCCGAATCTCTGACCACCATTCTGTGCCTTACCACCGAGCGGCTGTTGTGTCACCATTGTGTAAGGACCAGTTGAACGAGCGTGAATCTTATCTTCCACCATATGATGGAGTTTCAACATGTGCATCACGCCAACCGAAGTCCTCTCGTTAAACGGCTCACCAGTAAGACCATCATAAAGTTGGACACGTCCATCGCGAGCAAATCCGGCTTTTTCAAGTTCGTCTGAGATGACTTCGTCTGGCACACCGTTAAATGATGGGGTAGCCACTTTGTAACCAAGTGCCCTTGCCGCCATACCAAGATGTGTTTCAAAAAGCTGACCGAGATTCATACGTGAAGGCACACCCATTGGTGAAAGTACGATATCAATCGGTGTCCCATCTTCCATAAATGGCATATCTTCTACTGGTAGTACTCTCGAAACCACACCTTTGTTACCGTGACGACCAGCAAGCTTATCACCTACACCAATTTTGCGCATTTCCGCCACGAAAATCTTAATTTGCATTAACACGCCGGCCTTTAGTTCGTGACCTTGTTCGCGAGTATAGACTCTTACGTCCACTACTTTACCAGTCGAGGAACCATTCATTCTGACTGAAGTATCGCGTACGTCTTTAGCCTTTTCACCAAAGATAGCGCGTAGCAATCTCTCTTCCGAGGACAACTCTTGCTCACCTTTTGGTGTAATTTTACCAACTAAGATGTCGCCATTTTTCACTTCCGAACCTACGGTCACAATACCATCTTCACCAAGATGTCGAAGAGAATGCTCGGAGACATTTGGGATGTCCCGTGTCACTTGCTCTGGGCCAAGCTTGGTTTCACGTACTTCAACATCGAAATCCTTAATGTTGATCGAAGTCAAAGTATCATCCTCAACCAAACGATTCGAAATCACAATCGCGTCATCCATGTTGTAACCACGCCAAGGCATAAAGGCTACCAGAAGATCGCGACCAAGCGCTAATTCGCCATTATTGATGGATGCACCCTCAATCAAAACATCACCCTTCTTTACCTTTTGTCCACGTTCTACCACTACACGTTGGTTGTAGCAACGGTCATCATTGGTCTTCTCAAAGTGTTGTAACTTATATTCGCGTTCACCACCTTTATCATAATTCACGATAATCGACACGCCGTCAGCTTTTTTCACAGTACCATTACCCGAAGCCAACACTAATTGTGAAGTGTTTTTCGCCACTTCGCCTTCAATACCAGTACCAACTACTGGATTATCCTGGCGCAGTAGTGGCACTGCCTGTTTCTGCATAGCGCAAGCCATGAGCGAGCGGTCAACACGGTTTTTCTCAACAAATGGAATTAGTGATGCTGACACACCCAAAATTTCCTTATGCGCAGCGTCAATATGGGTTACTTTATTAGCTTCCACCTGAGCTGGTGTACCGTGTACACGGGCTGACACCCAGTCTTCCACAAATTTACCATCTTTATCAAGTTTTACCGATGCATCCGCAATTACCATATCATTTTCGGTATCTGCATCCATATAGACAACTTCGTCGGTCACTTTACCATTTTTGACTACGCGATAAGGCGCTTCAATGAAACCATATTCATTGATTCTCGCATAAGTCGCAAAGTTAAGTACTAGACCTACGTTGCCACCTTCTGGAGTTTCTACCGTACAAATACGTCCGTAATGAGTCGGGTGAGCATCACGCACGTCAAATCCTGCGCGCTCACGCGTGAGACCACCAGGACCCATCGAGCTTAGACGACGCTTATGTGCAAGCTCCGAGAACGGATTAACTTCGTCCATCAGCTGTGAAAGTTGTGAGGTAGAGAAGAATTCTTTCACTGCTGCTACCACTGGACGAGAGTTTAATAGTTGCGACGGAGTCACGTCTTCTGGGTTCGCCATCGACATTCTATCAAGAATATTCCTTTGAAGACGGAGCATACCAAGACGGAACTGTCTTTGTACCAATTCGCCCACCAATTTCACCCGACGATTTGATAGCGAATCAATATCATCCGGTGCTTCTTGTGTGTTATTAAGACGAATAATCTCCGAAACAATCGCCACTACGTCTTTCATTTGCAAAGTTCTAAACTCTGGCTTGTTTGGCGTGTCGAGATGAAGCCTTCGGTTAATCTTAAATCGCCCCACGTTAGAATAATCATAACGCTTCGGATCAAAGAACATTCTTTCGATCATCGATTTCGCGTTTTCTACCGTCGCGAGATCACCCGGACGAATCCGGCGATATACTTCAAGCAATGCTTCACCCTGGCTAGAAGTGGTATCTTTTTCTAAAGTTATATCGATATACTTCTTTTCACCAGTATCAATCTTTTCAAATGCTTTTTTAATTTCTGATTTGGTCATCCCAAGAGCGCGTAAGAAAGTCGTCACTGGAATCTTGCGCCGACGGTCAATTTTTACGTTAATCGTGCCATTTGCCGCCGTTTCAAATTCGAGCCACGCGCCACGACCAGGAATCACCTTCGCACCATAGTAGCGTTTCAGCCCAATCGTTTCCGCGTTAAAGAACACACCTGCTGAACGAATTAATTGCGACACAATCACACGCTCGGTACCATTGATGATAAAAGTCGCCCTTTCCGTCATCCAAGGATAATCACCAAAGTAAATATCCTGCTCTTTTTTCGTGCCGGTCACCTTGTTTTCAAGTTCCACTAGCACGTGGAGTGGTGCCTCATAAGTCGCGAGATTGTACTTCGCCTGGGCTTCCGACTCTTTCGGTTCCTTAAAATAATAATCTTTAAACCTAAGCGACAGTTTTTGTCCCGTATAGTCATCTATCGGGTTGAGCTCAGCAAAAACTTCTCTCAGGCCATTTTTGACAAAGTCATTCCACGAATCCTTCTGATGTGCCGTCAGATCAGGAATTGGAAGGGCTTGGTCACCTTCGGTGAAAAAAACTCTCTCACCGGCCTTCTTCTTTGTAGCCATTCTACCTCTTTTATTAGTGTTATTATTATAATCTTAGCGCCGAAGATTACTGCCCCATTTTCCCCCAGGGATTCGCCATTTCCCACAAGCTTACAAAAATAGGGCACACTACTTCTTATATTTCATTGTATCGCATTTTTACATTTTTGACAAGACTTTTTATAATCAACTCTCAAAACGGACTTCACTTCTGTTTTGAAATTCAAATTTGTTTTCTTTACTGAACTTTCTTTCCTAAAAGAAAGTTCAAGTCTCCAAAAAATCGCTCCAACGAAAGCGATTTTTTAGACATATATAAAACTCTCAACGTTAGGTTAATTGTTTTCAAGCGAACTCGCAGTTAGTTAGCTTATATATTATTATACATAAGCTTCATCATTCGTCAAGTACTTTTTTGTTTATTTAAACACAAAATAAAACACTCCCTTATAGGAAGTGTTTTACAGTAAAGGAAGTCTGCGCATAGAACTCCATATATATTATATATCAAGATCGTCCAAATCTGCAAGCTCTGCGCGAGTTTTTTCGGCAAGTTCAGACGAAGAGTTTTCCACAGGCTCTTCCTCTTCGACTTCCTCAACTTCTTCAACTTCCTCGTGCTCTTCTACCGCAGGCTCTTTGTGCTCTGGCTTATGCTCACGCACCTCACCATCCTCGTCGGTGTTCACAATCTTCAAATTGTATCTTGCATCTTGCTTGGTCCCCAGCGCTCGAAGCAGCATCCGAATCGATTGCGCCGTCACGCCTCTTTTACCAATTACTCTTCCCACATCTTCAGGGTCCACAGTGAGTGAGAGCAAAACTCCTTTTTCGTCAATTTTACGCTCCACCGAAACTTTATCTGGATTGTTGACTAAGGTTTTTACGATGTATTCTACGAATTGTTGGTCAATAGTAGCCATATTTTCTCCATTTTAGTTTATATATTACCATTATAACAAAAAAGACCTTTTTTGAAAGGTCTTTTTTTATATTATTCTTGTGCTTCCGCTGGAGCCTCAGAGACTGGTTCCTCAGCAACCGGTTCTTCCTTTGGCTGATTTTTTCGCAACTTATCTGCGTGTTTCGCCTTTACCGATTTTTTCGGTGCCATCTTTACCCAATCTGGCAATTTAATTTTGTTCTTTGACAAAATCAATGCTACCCGGCTCGACGGCTGAGCCCCATTTTTAAGATATTTTTCCACTGCTTCTTTGTCCAAAGTGAGAGCCTTGGTAGCAGGGTTGTAATTGCCGACCTCAGCTACAACGCGCCCAGACAAAGGGTGGCGCTGCGCTTCTTGGACGACTATCCGGTACGTTGGATAATGTGACCGGCCATTACGTTGCATACGAATCGCAAGCATATTTCTCCTTAAATTTAATTTTCTCCCATTATAACATAAATAAAACCAAAAGAAAAGGGCCGATTATTTCCGGCCCCGGTAGTTCCTTTCGACAACCCGCAAAGGGATAATCATGTCAAGATTCTTGCAATCTTCGGCAGATTTACGATAGAACCGCCTTCTGTCAATGTTGGTCAAGAGATTAAGCAGAGCATTGGCGTTACGGATGATGGGCACTTCTTCGGCGATACAAAAGATGTTGAATTTTTCTACTTTAGCGTAGAACTCCCTTTCATCAGTCTTGATGGCATCGCACAGATTGGACATTTTCCCACCATAATAGTTATCCAGCACGTGCTGCACCTTGAACGCTGTCGAAGGGTCCAAAAGATTAGTACGCAGTTTTTTTCTGGAGATATATTTCTTACTAATCTCCAAAAGTTCACTCACCATCTCCCAATACTCAGCTGTTTTCCCTGAAACCTTAACGTTCTTAGCCTTCTTTTCCTTAGCATTTGCCGTATTTTTCGACTTTGCCATCCATAAGACCCCCTTTCTTAAAAGACTATAACCCTATTATATCACACTTACGCTAAAAAGTCAAGATAAACCCCCGTTGGTCGCAATAATTCTACTGCCTCGCGCGGTACTTTTTTACCCCTTCACGCGCCGCTTCCGTCTGTGCCTCTTGCTTAGAATGCCCAGACCCAGTGCCAAGCAGCCTGTCCCCTACATAAATCCCCACCGTAAAAGTCTTATCGTGATCCGGCCCATCCTCGCGTAAAGTCCGATACACCGGCGTTTCCGCGTCAATTTTTTGCGCCAATTCTTGCACATAAGATTTCGGGTCGCGCCACGTCCCCTCTTCCAATATTTCATCAATTTTCACCAGAATATGCTTCGAAATAAACTCTTTCGCCGTTTCGTACCCCTGGTCCAAATAAATCGCCCCAATCACCGCTTCAAAACAATCCGCTAGTATCACATCGTGTGCCCTCTCGGAACCGTTTTTCTCCCCGTGTGACAAGCGTACTAGCGGCTCATACCCTAGTTCCTTCCCCGCATCACCAATTGATTCTGTCCGAACCAGCGCCGCCCGAAGCGCCGTCATAATTCCCTCAGGTTCGTCGTAATTTCGGTACAAAAAATCTGAAGAAACTAACTCAAGTACCGCATCGCCCAAGAATTCCAATCTTTCATTGTGCTCCTTCACCGTTCCACGATGCTCATTCACATAACTCCGATGTGTCAGCGCTGTCACTAATAATTCAATATCATTAAACTCAAAACCGAGTTTCTCTTTCGCAAACTCCTGATAAGGCGTAGTATCAATTTCTCTCATTTTCCTCCTTCTCCCCCTAAATCTAAAATCTAAATCTAAAATTCCCCCGCGCGCACCTTTTTCTTGGCAATTAGCATCAATTTCTCAATATCCTCATATTCCACTAAATCCAAAGCCTCCGCAAACGAATACCATCGAATCCCCTTCATCCATTTCTCACCAATCGGCCGTTCGTGTGTATCTAACGCCTGCACCAAATAAACCTGAGTCGTCATTAACACCAACTTATCCGCCCGGCGATATTTAAAATGAATCTTGCCGAGCCACGCCAAAATCGAAAAATTACGAAGACCCGTTTCTTCCTCAATTTCGCGTCTCGCCGTCATTTTGGCCGTTTCTCCTGGCTCAATGTGCCCTTTTGGAATCGTCCAACGCCCCTTCGAATCCTGAATCAACAAAATTTCCATATCCTTGCTATCTGGCGTCAATCGAAAAACAATCCCGCCAGAAGTCGGCTCGCGTACAATCTCCTGAATCGCCACTTTCCGGCGAAAAACAGCAGACGTGAGTTTAGAAAAAGGAGATTCCTTAATTCTTTCCGTCGGCAACGCTTCCGGAACTTTCAGTGTTCTCCTTGCCATCGGTTCCGATGGTCTTTTTATTTGGTCCATTGTTTTCTTCTTCTAAAATGCCAAGTTTCTTGTAAGCTGTCCCGAGTACTCCGTTTACAAATTTCGAGGAGTTATCCGAGCCAAACGCTTTTGCAAGTTCCACCGCCTCATTAATCGCTACCTTTGGTGGGATTTTGTCCCGACACTCCGATAACTCATAAAGTCCCATCCTAAGCACATTTCGATCAATTGCCGCAATCGAGCTAATTGGCCACTCTGGTGCCATCGGCTGTAAAACCTTATCGAGAGTTTCAAAATTTTCCGACACTTTATGCGCCAGATTATAAACAAACTCTGTATCACCGAGAGCCTTTTCGTATGGCTCAATGTTTTTTGCGACAATACTATCGAGATCGACTTCTGGGTCCGAGGCGAGGGTCCGAAGTTCGTATTCATACAAACTCTGCAGAACAATAACTCTACCTAAATGTCGATTACTTGCCATATTTTAAGCTTCTTTTTTCTTAACGGTTTTTACTTTTAAATTTGGGGTCTTTTTCTTAGTTTCAAAGACTTTCACTGGGGAAGTCTTATTCACCCTTCGGGCTAAGGTCAACCGAAGATGGCTCCGGCGCAGACCAGTTTTCCGCGGGCTACTCTGTTTTTTAGGTTCAGGCATTTTACTCCTTAGATTTAATAGATAATTTTAACCATTGTAACACAAAGGATTTCAAAAAGCAAATTATTTGGCTAGTTTCTTGAGTGCTCTCTTAATCGCTGGGCGGTCAAAACCGACGATTTTCTCGTCGCCAATCACTGTGACCGGCACCACCGCAATATCATCCATCGTAGTCGCGTCAATTTCTTCATATTTAATATCTTGCTCATCCAGCCACTCCATCAGAGCGTGGCAATAAGCACAAGTTGGGGTTGTATAAATCTTAATCATAAATTCATTATATCATACATCGCAATCCCCGCCGCCACTGATACGTTAAATGATTCTTTCTTGCCTTTCATCGGAATTTCCACAAATAAGTCAATCAGAGCATATAACTCCGGACTAATCCCGCTTACCTCTTCACCTAGCATCAAAATCACCTTATCTTTTAAAACTTTACCAAGTTCCGGGTCATTCAGTTTATAAATAGTTTTCTCTGAGATATTATTCTCGAGCCCCACGATTTGCCACCCTCCATCTCGATACTTTTTTAATAGAGAAAATATATCACCCGGCGCATAAATCTCTAGCATATCTTCCGCGCCTAGAGCCGTCTTATGAATCTCCCGGTCCAATTTATCACGAAGATGTGGCAACAAGTTTTTGTCGTGTACTCTCGGGGTATAACCAGACAGAATTACGCCTTGAAGCCCCAATCCTTCCGCCGTCCGAAGAATCGCCCCGACATTATAGGTCGATCGAATATTATGTAGCGCCACTATCATTTTCATACTACATATGATATAATAATTTTTATGAATTTGCAAGTTGTTACCACCGTTCCCACCGAAACCGTCGAGGGCTACGCCGTCGCCCTAAACTCTGAGCAAGGCATTCGCGATTTGATGAAAATAAAAGACCGCGACTTTGATTCCGGTAAAATTTTTACTCTCGTCCCCGAATCTAAAACTGCTATTTCAAAATATGTCATTCTTTCAAAAACCGCAAAAAAGCTTATCAAACAATATTTCCCCGGCGAACTCACTCTCATTCTTAAGAAAAACCCAACTTTTCACCATTTTTATTACGACCATTTTGATACTATTGGCATTCGCATTCCCGACCATCCCATTTTTCCAAAATTATTAAAAGAAAACGGCGCACTCATTCTCACATCTGCGAATCCAAAGGGCGGCACCCCAAAGTCGATTACCGGTCATCTCCCCTCCACCATCGTCGACCTTACCAGTAAAACTCCCAAAATCCTCCGCCAAGGCAACCTCATAATTAATCTTTAGGTAGTCCGAGACTCGGGAAGGCGAGCCGAACATTATTACCCGGGGTTTAAGAAGACGGAAATTAGATAACTACTGAGATATGCAGCGGACCGTGAATCCGACGTTCTTGGAGTTGTAATCCGTCCCGGGGCTGACGTAGCTACTGCTTAAGATCAGGCTGTAGGCGTTGTTACTATTGTAAGCGGACGACGACCAATAGTAGCCGTTGCCGCTACGACTGTACTCCCGGGCACCACCCCAGTACCCGGAGTAAACAAAGTTATTTGGGAATGAACGCCACTTAACAGACTGAGTAGAACCTGCGGTGCTAGACTGGTTTTGACCAGTACCACCCATCACTCGGTCTAGGTAGGAGAAGCCACCTACACGCCAAGTACCGCTGGCTTCTTGGTTGTCTAGTTCTCCAGTAGATGTATAGCCTAGTGGTAGATGCCAGTTAGATGGGCAGATGGAAGTACCAGCGGCATCAGAGCCATTATTTCCACTATAGGTAGTGTAGTATTC